>NZ_JBSFWD010000026.1:14116-145769 GCF_053592655.1 Streptosporangium sp. NPDC002607 | reverse complement strand
CCTCGCCGCGTTGTCGTCGGTCACCGCAGCACGCTGCGGCTCCCTCCTCCGCCTTGCGAGACACCACCTGACCGATCCTCGCCACGGCAAGATCCGCAGGACAGGGCCTAGATCGGGTGGACCGGCTGGACGTCCGGTCCGGCCACCGGGACGATCTCCGGGGCGCCGAGGCGGATGGCGTCGGCCTCCTGGTCGGTGTCCTGCTCCTGGGAGAGGCGCTCCGACTCGACCCGCTTGGTGTAGTAGCCCACCTCGCGCTTGATCTGCTCGTCGTCCCAGCCCAGCGGCCCGGCGAGCAGCTGGGCGGCCTCCTCGACCACGGCCACGCCACGGTGGAAGGTCTCGATCGAGATGTGCGTGCGCCGGGTCAGCACGTCGTTCACGTGCCTGGCCCCCTCATGGGTGGCCGCGTAGACCACCTCCGCCCGGAGGTAGTCGTCCGCTCCGGTCAGCGGCTTGGCCAGCGACGGGTCCCGCTCGATCAGCTCCAGCACCTCGTCGATCATCGAGCCGTACCGCTGGAGCAGGTGCTCGATCCTGGCCACGTGCAGCCCGGAGGAGTGGGCCAGCCGCTGCCGGGAGTTCCACAGCGCCTGGTAGCCCTCGGCCCCGGCCAGCGGGACGCGGTCGGTGCAGGAGGGCGGGACCCGCTGGTCCAGGCCGTGCGCCACCGCGTCCACCGCGTCCTTCGCCATAACGCGATATGTCGTGTATTTCCCTCCGGCCACCATCACCAGTCCCGGGACCGGGTGGGCCACCACGTGCTCGCGGGAGAGCTTGGAGGTCTCCTCGGACTCCCCCGACAGCAGCGGGCGCAGCCCCGCGTAGACACCTTCGACGTCCTCGTGGGTGAGCGGGACCGAGAGCACCTCGTTCACATGGTCGAGGATGTAGTCGATGTCCGATCGCGACGCCGCCGGGTGCGCCCGGTCCAGCTCCCACGCGGTGTCGGTGGTGCCGATGATCCAGTGACGACCCCAGGGGATGACGAACAGCACCGACTTCTCGGTGCGCAGGATGATCCCGGTGAGCGAGTGGATCCGGTCGCGCGGCACCACCAGGTGGATGCCCTTGGAGGCGCGCACGTGGATCTGCCCGCGCCCGCCGACCAGTTCCTGGATGTCGTCGGTCCACACGCCGGTGGCGTTGACCACCTGGCGGGCCCGCACGTCCAGCTCACGACCGCTCTCCAGATCACGCACCCGGACGCCGGTGACCCGCTCCCCCTCGCGGAGGAAGCCCACCACCTGCGCCCGCGAGGCGACGTTGGCCCCGTACGTGGACGCGGTCCGCAGCATGGTCATGACGTAGCGGGCGTCGTCGACCTGGGCGTCCCAGTACTGCACCGCGCCGGAGAACGCCGACTTCCGCAACGCGGGCGCGAGCCGCAACGCCCTGGTACGCGACAGGTGCCGATGGCCGGGCACACCCCGGGTGAGGCCGGCGGAGAAGCCCATCGTGTCGTACAGCACCAGGCCCGCGCCGACATAGGGCCGCTCCCAGCCCGTGTGCTTGAGCGGGAACAGGAAGGGCACCGGCCGCACCAGGTGCGGGGCGATCCGCTGCAACAGCAGGGCCCGCTCCTGGAGCGCCTCCCTGACCAGCTCGAAGTTGAGCTGTTCCAGGTAGCGCAAACCCCCGTGGATCAGCTTGGAGGATCTGGACGAGGTCCCCGAGGCGAAGTCGCGCGCCTCCAGCAGCCCGACCGACAACCCACGGGTCGCCGCGTCCAGCGCGACCCCCGCTCCGACGACTCCGCCTCCGATCACCACCACGTCGAGTTCCTCGGCGCTCAGCTGCGCCAGTGCGGCGGACCGCTCGGCAGGACCGAGCCGTGCGGTGCCCATTCGCGCCGTCATTTGCAACCCCCTGGGGTGCGACTTGTCGCCTTACGCGGTATATCTACCCATCTACCCTAGGCACCATTACTGACCAGTAGGAAGCGGCGGACGAGATTCACGCTATATCCCCATTTACATTGGGAAAACGATCCTCAAAGCTCGATTGAACCCCGGGCCGAGGTCGACGCTACCCACCTGGCGTGGACGGGGGAACCGAGAGGATGGCACTGCGCTGGTTCGGCGCCGCGCGCCGGCGTGCCGGCACGAGGGAGGACGACACCCGCGTGCTGGCCAGGGTGGCCGACGGCGACGCGGGCGCGCTGACCGAGCTGTACGAGCGGTACGCCAGGCCGCTGTTCGCCTTCATCTACCGGCTCGCCGGGGATCGGGGCACGGCCGAGGAGATCCTCCAGGACACGCTGCTGGCCGTGTGGCGCTCGGCGGGCACCTACCAGGGCCGCTCCAGCGTCAGCACCTGGCTGTTCGGGGTGGCGCGCAGGCAGGCACACAACCGACTGCGCGGCGTCCCGCCTCCCCTGGCGGCCGAACCGTCCGACGGGGCCGATCCGCTGCCGGGCCCCGAGGAGCTGGCCGTGAGCGACGACCGGGTGCGGGCGGCGCTGGCCCGGCTGCCGCTGGCCCAACGCGAGGTGGTAGTACTCGCCTTCCTCGACGACCTGAGCCACCGGGAGATCGCCGAAGTGCTGGAAATCCCGGTCGGCACGGTGAAAAGCCGCCTGCACCACGCCCGAGCGACCCTGAGGGGGTGCCTCGATGAACAACCGTCCTGAGCCAACAGAACCCCACAAGCGGCCCGAACCACCAAAGATCCACGACCAACCCGAGACTCCGGGAGTCCATGGCCGACCCGAGCCACCAGAACCCCACGACCGGCGCCGGCTCGCGGAAACCCACGACTGGCCCGAACTGCGGGAGATCCGCGACGGTATCCCGCCTCCGCCCGGCCCCGAGATCGTGCGCGCCGCCCTGATGAGGGCCGCCCTCGACGGCCTGGAGACTCCGGCCGCGCCGGAGCCCTCACGGCGGCCACCGCCATCGCGGAGGACCTCGTCACCACACGTGGCAGCGGCCGTACGGGGGCTGCACAGGGCGTGGGCCCTGCTGGCGATGGAGGCCCGGCTGCTGAATCCGGCGATCTGGCTGGCCTCCGCACTGATCATGGTGGTCAGCGTGATCTTCATCCTGGCCGAGAGCACTGGAACTGGAAATCGCGCGGAGTTCACGCTCGCCCTCGCCGCCCCGCTGATCGCCATGGCCGGTGTCGCCGGATCGTGCGGCCCCGAGCATGACGACGCCTTCGAACTGGTCGCCGTCACACCGACGTCACCACGCGTCATCATGATGGCCCGGATGACTCTGGTGTTCGGCTACGACCTGCTCCTGGCGCTGCTCGCCTCGGCGGTGCTGGCACCGCTGAACGCCGCCCCCGTCGGGCTGGCGTCACTGATCATGGCGTGGCTGGGGCCCATGGCGGCGCTCGCGGGGCTCAGCCTGCTGTTGTCGGTGTGCTGGAACCCCGGCGGCGCGATGGGTGGCGGGCTGGCGGTGTGGGCCTTCTACGCGCTGACCGCCACCGACGTACCCGTACCGGACGGCTTCCGGAACTTCTGGACAACCAGCCCTGCCACGGTCGGCCTGGCCCTGGCCCTGATGATCGCCGCCGTGATCGCCGCCGGTATGGGGGAACCGATCCGGCGCGCCCACGCTACTCACCGGTCATGAGATCACTCGACCTCTGGTCGCATGAGATAAAAAGGGCCGGTCCCGCGGCCCTGCTGGCCCCACCGGTCCTCGTCCTGCTCATCGTGCTCCTCGCCGTCTTCGGCACACGGCTCGGCTCCCGGGAGGAGAACACAACGCGGTTCCTGATGACGATCCTGGAAACGGGGATCCCGCTCCTGCCCGGCATCGCCGCCGCCTCGCTGATCGGCCGGGACCACGCGGTGGAGCTACAGCTCACCCTGCCCAGGGGATACCGCTCGACCCTGCTGCGCCGCCTGGCCGTGATGGCCGGGTGGACGGCCCTCTGCGCCCTGATCGCCTCGGCGCTGCTGATCGTCACCGGCTGGTGGGACCTGCTGCCCGCCGCCTCCCACGGCCTGGCCGGGCAGCTCTCCTGGCTGTCCCCCATGCTCTGGCTGACGGCCCTGGGCCTGCTCGTCGCGGCCACGCTCCGCAGCGCCGCTGCCGCCACCGCGATCATCTCGTTCGTCTGGTTGTTCGAACAGATGCTCGCACACCTCTTCCAGGAGAACCAGATGCTCCGGCTGCTCCACCTGTTCGCCACCACGCACGGGACGGTGCCCGGCGACTGGCTGCCCAACCGGCTGACCCTGCTGGCGACCGCTTCGCTGCTCACCGCCGCGGCCTGGCCGCTGCTCGGCGACGCCGAGCGGATCCTCGGGGGTGAGACCGCATGATCGCGACCTTCCGCTACGAGTTCCGCATGCAGATCCGCCGCCCCGTCCTGTGGATCGTCTACGGGCTGACCTTCGCAGCGCTCGTCGCCATCCAACCGAAGACATACGCGACGTTGAACCTGGGCGGTGGTGAGGGAACCGTCCCGCAAACGGCCATGGTCGCGTCGGCCACCCTGCTCATGTCCCTGCTGCCCATCGTCTACGGGTGCCTGCTCGCCGACCGGCTCGTCCGTGACCGGCGACTCGGCGTGGCCGGGATCCTGGACACGACCCCGACCGGTCGCACCACCCGGTTGATCGGCAAGTATCTCGGCACGTGCGCGGCCACCGTCATACCGCTCGCGCTCGCCTACTTCGGCCGGGCCGTGGCCTACGCGATCACCGAGGGCGAGCCCTCCGCACTGGGCTGGGCGGTGGCGGTCTTCGTAGCGGCCATCGTCCCCGGGCTGCTCTTCGTGGGGGCACTCGCCCTGGCCGGTCCGCTGTTGATGCCACCGATGCTGTTCCAGGTGCTGTTCGTCGTCTACTGGTTCTGGGGAAACCTCATCCCCCCCAGCATGATGCCGACCGTGTCCCACAGCATCCTCTCGCCCAACAGCCAGTACGTGGCCTACGGCCTCCTCGGCTACCACAGTCCGGAATTGCCCCCGAACGTCATTCGGTCGCCCGAGGGCGAGGTATACGGCCCCTGGCCCGGCGGCGCCGCGCTGGACTTCCTGCGGCCCGTGGCCACCGAGTCCGTCGCCTTCCTGTGGATCGGCGTGATGATCGTGCTCGCGCTCTCCGTCCTCTCCCTCGCCCGCCTCCACGCCACCCGGACGGAGTCCTGACATGCGCATCGAGATCTCCCGCCTGACCAAGACCTACCGGGGCGGCGTGCACGCCCTCGACGGGCTCGACCTCGACGTGCCGACCGGCATGTACGGTCTGCTCGGCTCCAACGGGGCGGGCAAGACCACGCTCATGCGCATCCTGGCCGGGCTGCTCAAACCCACCTCGGGGACGGTCCGCATCGGCGGCCACGACATCGCCACCGCCGACGGACGCCTCGCCGTCCAGCGGACGCTCGGCTATCTCCCCCAGGATCTCGGCGTCTATCCCGACCTGACCGCGCGGCAGTTCCTGGACTACATCGCCCTGCTCAAGGGGATCGACTCCCGCCCCGCCCGGCGACGCCGGATCGGCGAACTACTGGAGGTGGTCTCCCTCACCCAGGACGCCGACCGCAGGCTCAAGGGCTACTCCGGCGGCATGCTGCGCCGGGCCGGCATCGCCCAGGCGCTGCTCGCCGACCCCCGACTGCTCATCGTGGACGAGCCGACCACCGGCCTGGACCCCGAGGAGCGGATCCGGTTCCGCACCCTGCTCTCCCAGCTCGCCAGCGACCGCACGGTCCTGCTCAGCACGCACATCGTCGAGGACGTGGCCCAGACCTGCCGTCTTCTCGCGGTGCTCACCAAGGGACGTCTGGCCTTCACCGGGGACGTCGGCGAACTGGTCTCCCAGGCCAACCACCAGGTGTGGACCCTGACCACCCCCGGCCCCGCCCCCTCGCACGGCAGGGTCGTGGCCGCCGTCCCCGAGGGCACCGGAATGCGCTACCGGCTCATCGCCGCCACCGCCCCCGACCCCTATGCCCGCCCGGCCGAGCCGACCCTGGAGGACGGCTACCTGGCCCTGATGGAAACCGGCCGCTGACGCCCTGTTCCCCCAGTAGGCGGACAAGAACGGCCGGACCGCGGTCAGCGGAGCTGGTCGCGCAGGCGCGCGCGCTCACGGGCGAAGCGGCTGCCGCGGTCGGCCAGTGCCTCGGCCCTGTGCTCGGTGACCAGGTCACGCACCTCCTGCCAGGCGGTCACGGGGCCACCTCAACGGCGGTGCGGGCGACGATCCTGGCGGCCAGCACATGTTTGCACGGCCCGCGCGAGCCGCGGTGGTCCCACCACCACGGGCAGGTGCACGACCCCTCGGCCAGACCGACCTCGCGCACTCCGCCCTCGGTCCGCACCCGCGCCGAGTCACCGGCGATCTGTACGGCACCGGCCTCGACCAGCGCCCTCGCGGCGGTCAGCCGGGGGTTGAGGTGCTGCACGTGCTCCCTGTCATAGGGCAGCTCGCGGTGGAAGTGCGCGGCCTCGGCCAGGTCGTAGCCGACCCGGCCGGCCGTACCGAGCTGGGTGAGCGCGGCGCGGACCCGCGTGGTGGACAGACCGGCACGATCGGCCAGCAGGCCGATCTCCACCTCGGGCTCGAAGTTGAGCAGCATGCCCACCAGATCGGCGTCGGCCTCGGCCTCGTCGGTCGCGAGATCGGCCAGCACCGCGCCCTCTCCGGAGAAGCCGCGCCAGCGCTGCGGCGACAGGGCGAGCGTGTAGCGCATCCCCGGCAGTTCGAGCTCCCATGCGCTCGACGCGGCGTCGCCGGTCTCGGCCGGACCGTACACCCTGAGGCTCTTGGCGAAGCGGAGCAGGGGCAGCAGCGTCGCCAGGCGTCCCACGCCGGACAGGCACACCGCTCCCGCGCCGGGCCGGTCACCGACCCGCAGGTCACGGCCCGCGGGAACGACCCAGAGATCGGCCGTCGCCCGCTTGGGCAGGGAGCGCAGGAACCGCACCGCGCTCATACCCGCCAGCTCGGCCCTCAGGTCCATACCCGCCGCGATCACCTGCACCTCGGCGAAGCCCCGCAGCCACCGCTCGGGCAGCGGCACCTTCTTCTCCACCACCGCGCCGTCGAGCGTCGTCACCGTCAGCTCGTCGGCACCGACGCCGAGGTGGAGCGGGTCGCGCGCGCCCACCCTGGCCAGCGCCTCGCGGAGCGGCCCGTTGACGTCGACGTTGGTCGTCCCCCTGTCGAACACCTCGCCGTCCAGCGCACCGTCGAGCACGTCGAGCCGGGCGTAGACCCCGCCGCAGGCGGAGAACGACTCGAACCGGAGCCGGTCACCGCCGCACGTCACGACCGGGTCGCGGGTCCACCCCGGACGCGGCTGGTGGTAGCGGGTGAGGGCCACGTCGGCTATGCCCAGCAGGGCCGCGGCCGCGGGCGCCGCCTGCGTCACCATCCCGCTGAAAAACCTGGGCGCGAGAGCGGGGCCGCTGAGGGCTCTGCCACCGGACGTCGACAACCCCAGACGCCCGTCTACCAAGCTGGAAGGCGCGGCGTAACTGTACGCCTGCGTCGCACTTGTCATGGGCGGGACACTAGACGCCGTCTCCGACAAAAATGCCGCTGCCGGCGCAGATCCCATCATGATCCCAAAGCGTCACCGGATCACCGACCCCGGCAAGACCCCTGATCAGGCTGTTCACCATCAGGAGCACTACTGGACGGCACCCTGCCGGGCGGAACGCCTTGTGCTGGGGTGCCGATCGTGCCGCGCGACGCCGCAGCACCGAGGCCAGAACATCGCTGGTCGCCGCGAGCAACACCGGGACCGCGGAGATCACTGCCGCTCCCCGTCCGGGCGCCGAGGAGCATTCCGCGTCGGCTTGGCCAGAAACGAGGACCGGCCGAGGATGACGATGCCGGTCACCAACGCGATCAAGCCGGCCACCACCGCCGCGAGCGCCCCCGGAGTGACCCGCAGACGCTCGGAGAAGATCGCCACGCCCAGCACGATCCCGGTGATCGGCTCGGCGGCCGTGGTGGCCGGCAACGAGATCCGGAGCGGGGCGGCGTCGAACGCGCTCTGGTTGAGCAGCAGCCCCACCACGGCGACACAGGGCAGAAGGTACAGCTGCCAGGTACCGGCCGGGTTCAGCCCGTTGCCCATCGTGAGCAGGGAGCTGCGCGTCAGCACGTCCTGCAGCCCGTACAGCACCCCGGCGGCCGCCGCCAGCAACATCGCCTTGACATGCAGGGAACGCCGCAGACCGACCAGGACCAGCCCACCCGCCACCACCATCACCGAAAGCACCGCCAGCCACCGCATGGAACCCGGTTCAGGCAGAGTCCCGCCATGGGGCCGGCCGCCGTACAGGAACAGCGCCACTCCTCCGCCCACCAGCACCGCGCCCAGCTGTAGCATGCGGCCGAACGGCTCCTGGTAGATGACATGGGCCGCGGTCAGCGCGAACAGCAGGTTCATCGCCAGTAGCGGCACCACCTTCGCCACGTCCGCCTCCCGCAGCGCGAGGGCGCCGAGGATCTGGCCGCAGAGCATCAGCCCGACCCCGGCCAGCCACAACGGCGTGCGGATGAGGTCCAGCAGCAGGCGCAGGCGCAGCATGTCCTCCAGGGGCTGGCGGTACGCCGCATGCTGCTGTGCGACGAAGCCAAGGCCGAGAAGGCACGCCGCACCCAGCGAGATCGCGATGACCACAAGCGGTGACCTGTTTCGATGTCCGGTCCGACAGAAGGGGCACCAAGCGGTGAAGGCGTTCCCCACACCCTGACCACCAGTGCCCACTACGTGAGTGCTCCGGCCCGGCAGGCTGGCGCTGAGCGGGCCCTCGAACAAGCCTTTCCCCGAACTCCGGCACCGTATCCGACCTGCCGGACTTTCACCGGAATTACAGCGTGGAGGCCCCGTCGTTCACGGCGGGGAGGAAACGCGGAAAAACGGTGCCGCCCGGTAGCGGTGAGTGACAGGATCGGTGCGTGCTGGTGACGGAGATGCTGAAACTCGCGCCTTCGCCCGAGGCGGGGCGGGCGCTGCCGGCAACGATGCGCGCCTGCAACGCCGCCGCGACCAGGGCCGCCGAGGTCGCGTTCGCCCACCGCACCGCGAACAAGATCGCCCTGCAGAAGCTCATCTACGCCGAGCTGCGCCAGGAGTTCGGCCTGTCAGCGCAGATGGCTGTTCGCTCCATCGCCAAGGCCTGCGAGGCCTACAAACGCGACAAGACCATCAAACCGGCCTTCCGCCCGTTGGGGGCGGTCGCCTATGACCAGTGCATTCTGACCTGGAAAGGCCCTGACGCGATCAGTCTTCTCACCCTGAGTGGCCGGGTCGTCGTGCCCGTTCTCTACCGGGGGCGGTGGTTGGGCAGCGACGGAGCCGCGTTGCGGGGGCAGGCGGATCTCGTCTATCGCGATGGCGTATTCTTCCTCGCCGTGGTCGTCGAGGTCCCCGCACCGGCGCTGGAGGAGGAGCCGGAGGGGTGGCTGGGGGTGGATCTGGGGATCGTCAACCTCGCCACCGACTCCACCGGTAGGTCCTACAGCGGCAAGGGGGTGCGGGCGGTGCGGCGGCGCAACGCCCGCCTACGGGCCCGGCTCCAGGCCAAGGGCACCAAGTCCGCCAAGCGGTTGCTGAAGAGGCGCCGCCGCAAGGAGTCGCGGTTCGCCCGGAACGTCAACCATGTCATCGCCAAGAAGCTGGTCGGCAAGGCCAAAGACACCCGCTCCGGGATCGCCCTGGAAGACCTCGAAGGCATCCGGGAGCGGGTCACGGTTCGCAAGGCTCAGCGTGCCGACCTGCACTCCTGGGGTTTCCATCAGCTACGGACGTTCGTGACGTACAAGGCCGCCCTGGCCGGGGTGGTCGTGCGGCTGGTGGATCCGCGCAACACCTCCCGCACCTGCCCCGGGTGCGGCCACATCGACAAACGGAACCGTCCCACCCGAGATGAGTTCCGGTGTGTTTCGTGCGGGCTCGCTGGCCCGGCGGATTACTTCGCGGCGATCAACATCGGTCGCCGGGCAGTGCGTCACGCTGCCGACGACGCGGCCTGAACCATACCTGCCAGGTACGGCGAGGAGCTGCAAGCTCGGTCCCTTTCAGGGCCGAGAAGCTGACTCAGGCTTGGGCTCCGCTCACCGGAACCGGCTACAGCCCCGACCTCAACACCTTCAGGCCGGTAGGCGATGATCCACTGAGCCGCGTTCGCAACCAACGGCACCAGCATGATCAGGAAGGCGTACTGCAAGCCCTGCGCGCCGTCTGGGTCGGGAACGTCGGCAAGGAAGCCGAAGGTCACAGGAGCGGCGGCTTCCGCGCCCACGCGAAGGAATGTGCGGACGCTCTCCGCCAGAAGATCAGGCGCGATGCAGGACCACGTAGCCTTCGCGGTCGTAGACGACCCGGTAGCCCTGGCTCCTCAGTTCGTCGATGTGCTGGCGTTGGCGGTCGAGTGAGGCCCAGGGGTAGGCGGCGCGGGCGGTGTCGGCGACGATCCAGGGGGCGGTAGGGGGTCTGTCCTCCCACAGCAGGACGGTGGTGCGGGCGGACAGGCGGGGGCCCACGTGGTTGACGGCCTCGACGACCACGCCGGAGGGTACGGCCGCGACCGCCTGCTCGGCCGCGACCACGTCGGGCTGTTTCTCGTAGAAGGAGGGCCTGATGAGCTGGTCGAAGGGGAATCGTGGGACGAGGGTGAGCGCGACGGCACAGACCGCGGCCGCCCAGAGCAGCGACGCGCCGCGCTCGCTCAGGCCGGGTTCGCGACGTCGTGCCCAGCGGATCACCCGGGCGGCTCCGTCGACCCCCGCGCAGAACAGGACGGCCACCGTGATGGCGCTGTGATGGAAGTCGGTCACCCACCACTGCGCGCGGTCGGAGAGCATGCGCTCCAGCAACTGGGGGAGGGCGAACAGCGTCAGCGGGGAGAACAGGCAGGCCAGCAGGGTCGGCCACAGCAGGAAGGCCAGCGTGTCGAGTTTGACCTGCGGGCTGAAGACGCTGCCGAGGACGCCCAGCGGGTCGCTGAGGACGTGCACGACCACCGCGGACATGTTGCCACCGAGGTGGCCGTACGCCCAGTACATGGTGGAGTCGCCGCCCACGGACGGGATGAGGATGGCGAGGACGAGACCGGTGTACGCCAGACCTACACCCATGTACATGACCCCGTACACGACCCCGTGCAAGGTCCCGTGCCGGCGTCGCATCTGGAGCAGTACGTACCCGCCGAACCCGACGAGCATCAGCCCCATGTCCTCCTTGACCAGTAGCAGTGCCGCCGCCGCCAGCGCGGTGTGGCCGTGTCTGCCGGCGCTGAAGCGTTCGATCATGAGGGCGGTGAGCAGCGGGGCGAACGCGGCCTCGTGGAAGTCGAAGTTCACCGCCCTCGCGATCGGCCAGGACAGCGCGTAGGCGATGGCGACCAGGTAGGCGGGGCCGATGCCGAGCGTCCGCCGGGTGAACAGCCACAGCGGCGGTATGGCCAGCGCGAACAGCACCGCCTGGGCCACGATCAGCGTCTCGGGGCCGTCGTGCAACCAGTACAGCGGGGCCAGCACCGCCAGGATCGGCGAGAAGTGCTCGCCCAGCTGCACGAAGTCCATGCCCAGACCGAGGTTGACGCCGCGTACCGGGCTGGTCGGGGCACCGAAGGAGGCGAAACCCCGCACCGCCTGGTCGAACAGCGTCAGGTCCATGCTGGTCGCCCGGAACAGGTCGTACCTGACCAGCCCCAGCAGGCAGTAGACCCCGGTGGCCGAGAGGACCATGGCGGTCAGGGCGATCACGTGCCGCCTCCGTGCCGCCAGCCGGAGCACCGTGGGGATCGCCGACCGGAGGCTCGCCCTCTCGGCCGTGTCTGGCTGCAAGCCCACCTGTCTCGTCTCCAGCGCGCCGGGTATCAAAGTGATCAAAAGCTAGCATCACGGACATCAGCTGGACACTGCCACATCTTGCTTTCGCAAAATGCCCCATCTGCCCCCATCGCTCTCCCGGCTCACCGGCGATGGACGCCAGGGGGTAGCCCCGGGGCCTGAGGCCCCGGGTACGGCGGCACACTCCCGCCCCGTGCTGGAACCCGGCCCGGTACCGCCCACACAAAGGTTCCCGGTCAACTCGCGGGGACGGAGATCACCTATATGGCGGAGCGTCGATCAGTCCCACGGGGGACGACGCGGGATGAAGGCGTTGCCTAATCTCCCGGTTAGTCCCAACCGCGCCCCCTGGGCTCGACAGCGGGCACTCGCCCGTCCCAGCAAGATAGGGGCCCGCAAGACCGATCTGAACCCTCGGGTCGTCTGCCGCCCCGCGGAGGAGAACCCGTGCGCTTAAGAAGATCACTCCTGGCCGTGCTGGCCTCGGCAGTGGCCCTGACCTGGCTTCCCGCCCAGCCCGCGCTCGCCACCCCCATCCAGGGACAGACCCCCTGGTCGGTACTGCTGTGCAAGTTCGCCGACCATTCCGAGGAGCCCAAGGATCCGCAGTACTTCAAGGACCTGTTCACCACCGAGGGCCTGGGCAAGGGCGGGCTCGCCGACTTCATCGCCGAGCAGTCACGCGGCCGGGCCTCGATGGCCGGCTCGGTCGTCAAGGGCTGGTTCCCGATGTCGGTCACCGCCGAACAGTGGAAGGCACAGAGCCCGGAGGCGAGGGTCAAGAGCTGCACGAACACGGCGAACCCCGTACCGGCCAACCACCGCCTGGCCGTGATGGTCAACGCCCCCGTCGGACTCGACGCCAAGGTCCCGCTGGCCGAGACCACCCTGCCGGTCGTGCTGGACCCGCCGCTGTGGGACCTCGCCACGGTCACCGCACACGTACTGAACCGGTCAGGTCTGTCCTATCCCAGATCGACGCTCTGGCGTAGCCCGTCGTCACCCGTCTGGACCGCTCCGGGCCAGTACGACGACCCATGGGACACGCTGAGCAACCCGAACATCCACGCCGCCCCCTCGCAGCGGTTCGGCCGCGGCACGGTCGGCCTCAGCGGCCCGCATCTGGACGAACTCGGCTGGCTGCCCGGCGACCGGGTGGTCACCCTGGGCAAGGACGGGGTGGCGACCCGGACCATCAAGCTCGCCCCCCTGGAGCGGCCCGACCTGCCGGGAGCACTACTGGTCCGCGTTCCCACCCGCAGCTACACTCCCGACAACCTGTCGGACTACTACACGGTGGAGTTCCGCAAGAAGACCGGCCAGAGCGCCGGCGTCCCCAACGACGTCGTGCTCATCCACAATTACTACCGGGGCCGACCGTACCTGACCAGGTCGATAACCTCCCACGCACCGATGCAGGCGCTCGACGTCTACGGGATCACCGTGACCATCGACTCGGTCACCCAGGACTACGCGACCGTCACCGTCAGCAGCGCCGTCACCACCACATGCCTGGCAGGCTACGTCCACCGCGAGGCCGTGGCCGACGACAAGGTGTGCGTGACGCCCGCCGTCCACGAGCAGACGCTGGTCGACAACGAGGACGCGCCCAGGTGGGTGGACTACGAAACGGGAGGCTGCCTGCACGTCCGGCGCGAGCGGCTGATCACGCCCGACGACCACGTCTGCATCACCCCCGAGACCGAGCAGCAGATCATCGCCGACAACCAGGCCGCCCCCTCCCGGACCAACCCCGCCCGCAACGTATGGGGACCGAACACCTGCACCGACAACTACGTCTGGCGCCAGGCCGACGCGAGCGACTACGTCTGCGTGACCATGGAAACCCGCCTGCAGACCCTTGAGGACAACGCCGCCGCGGCGAGCAGGTGGACCGACGGCCCCTTCGGCCCGCGCACCTGCGTGCAGGGCTACGTCTGGCGCGAGGCCTTCCTCGGCGACCAGGTCTGCGTCACCGGCGACCGCCGCACGCAGGCCCGCCAGGACAACAACCTGGCCCACACCCGCGTCCACTGGCCGACCGGAGGAGCCGGCGAAAACTGACCGGGCACCCGGCACGGAGCACGAAGACGACCTTCCCGAGGAGCTCGCCCGCGCACACGACCGCGAGCTCCTCGGGCGCCCCGAGTCACCGGCGCCCTCGCGACCTACCCTGCCCCGAAGGACTCCGTTGCCCAATTCGTTTTCGATCTCCGCGACCTGCGTGCCCGGCACCGGCTAACGACACCAGACGTCGACCGGCGGCAATAAGAAGGCATGCGCCGCCCGTCAAGCATTCAGGTCACCTCACAGGTCAGGGGCGCTCGTTTCGAGGAGGCGGCCCTCGGACAGCCGTAGCCAGCGGGTCACACCGATCTCGGCGAGGAACCGCTCGTCGTGGCTGACCACCACGAAGGCGCCCTCGTACGAGCGCAGGGCGCCTTCCAGCTGGGCGACGCTGACCAGGTCGAGGTTGTTGGTCGGCTCGTCCAGCAGCAGCAGCCGGGGCGCCGGTTCGGCGCACAGGACGCAGGCCAGGGTGGCGCGCAGCCGCTCGCCACCGGACAGCACCCCGACCGGGAGATGAACGCGGGAGCCCCGGAACAGGAAGCGGGCGAGCAGGTTCATCCGCTCCGCCTCCGGCAGTCCCGGCGCGAACGCGGCCAGGTTCTCCGCCACGGTGCGGTCCAGGTCCAGCAGGTCCAGCCGCTGGGACAGGTAGGCGACCCGGCCGTCGGCCCGCTTGGTCCCGCCGCCCTCCGACTCCAGCTCGCCGTTGATCACCCGCAGCAGGGTGGACTTGCCGGCGCCGTTGGGGCCGGTCAACGCGATCCGCTCGGGTCCCCGGATCGTCAGGTCGGCCCCCTGCCCGGCGAAGAGGGCCCGCTCACCGTGACGGACCTGCATCCGCTCGCCGAGGAAGACCATACGGCCGGCCGGGACGTTGGTCCCGGGCAGCTCCAGCGAGATCCTCTGCTCGTCGCGCAGGGCGCGGCCCGCCTCGTCGAGCCGGGCCCTGGCCCCGCTGACCCGCGCGGCGTGCGTCTCGTCCGCCTTCCCCGCCGACTCCTGGGCGTTCCGCTTCATCCTGCCGGAGACGATCTTCGGCAGACCGGCGTCCTTGAGAGTGCGGGCGGCGTTGCCGGCCCGGCGCGCGGCCCGCTCGCGGGCCTGCTGCATCTCCCGCTTCTCCCGTTTGACCTCCTGCTCGGCATTGCGGACGTTCTTCTCGGCGACCTCCCGTGCGGCGCGCACGGCCTCCTCGTAGAAGGTGAAGTTCCCGCCGTAGGAGCGGATCTCACCCCGGTCGAGCTCGGCGATGCGGTCCATCCGGTCGAGCAGTGCCCGGTCGTGGCTGACCAGCAGCAGGCAGCCGTTCCAGTCGGCGAGCACGTCGTAGAGCCTTCTGCGCGCGTCGAGGTCGAGGTTGTTGGTCGGCTCGTCGAGCAGCAGCACGTCGGGCCGCTTCAGCAGCTGTGCCGCCAGGCCGAGGGAGACGACCTGGCCACCGCTGAGGGTGTGCAGGCGCCGGGTGAGGGAGACGTCCCCGAGGCCGAGCCGGTCCAGCTGGGCGCGGGTGCGCTCCTCGATGTCCCAGTCGTCGCCGACGGTGGTGAAGTGCTCCTCGCTCGCGTCCCCGGACTCGATGGCGTCCAGCGCGCTGATCACCGGGGCGACCCCCAGGACCTCGGCCACGGTCAGGTCGCCGACCAGGGGAAGCGTCTGGGGCAGGTAGCCCGGCATCCCCCGTACCGTGACCGAGCCGGTGGTCGGGCGAAGTTCACCGGCGATCAGCCTGAGCAGCGTGCTCTTGCCGGCGCCGTTGGGCGCCACCAGGCCGGTGTGTCCGGCGGGGACGGTGAACGAGAGGTCCTCGAACACCGGGGTGTCGTCGGGCCAGGAAAAGGACAGGTTGGAAACCACGATCAGGGCGTCGGACATCGAATCGCTTCCGCGTTCGGCCGGCACGGTGAGGACCGCCCGGCGAAATGGTCAGGACACGAAGACATCACCGATCGGCGGCCCCGCGATGGGCGCGTCACCGATGGCGATGTGATCCGGTATCACCCGGAGATGTCTTCTTCGCCTGCCATGTCATGCTCCGTTCCGCCGTTACTGACCGACTACCTTATCAGCGGAGAGCCTTTCTCTCATCGTCAATAAATCAGGGGCCCGGCGAACCGACGGCACCCCACGGTCGCGTCGGGGGCGGCTTCTTCCGGGAACCCGAGAGGATGGGGACCATGAGCATCACACTCGCTGACGCACGCATCGTGACCCCCGAAGGTGTCCACGGGGGCTGGCTCACCATTGAAGACGGCCGCATCACGCATGTGGGCCAGGGCTCCGCGCCGGGGCCAGGACTCGGGCTGGGCGGCCGGTATGTCGTGCCGGGTTTCGTGGACATCCACAACCACGGCGGGGCGGGCGGTTCCTTTCCCACCGGCGACCCGGAGCAGGCGAGCCGGGCCATCGAGCTGCACGCCCGGCACGGCACCACCACCCTGATGGCCAGCCTGGTCACCGCCTCCCTTGACGACCTGGCCAGGGCCGCCGCCGCCCTCGCCGACCTGTGCGAGGACGGCCTGCTGGCCGGGATCCACCTTGAGGGCCCCTACATCTCCACGGCCCGGTGCGGCGCGCACAACCCGGCGCTGCTCCGCGACCCCTCGCCCCAGGAGCTCGCCGGACTGATCAAGGCCGGGCGCGGCCACGTGCGGATGGTCACCATCGCCGCCGAACTGCCCGGCGCGCTGGACACCGTACGGGAGGCGACGGCGAGCGGCGTGATCGCCGCCCTCGGCCACAGCGACGCCACCTACACCCAGACGATCGCCGGGATAGCGGCGGGCGGCAGCGTCGCGACCCATCTCTACAACGCGATGCCGCCGCTGCACCACCGCGACCCGGGGCCGATCGCCGCACTGCTCCAGGACGAGCGCGTCACGGTCGAGCTGATCAACGACGGCGTGCACCTGCACCCGGCCATGACCCGCCTGGCCTTCGAGGTCGCCGGTCCCGGCAGGACCGCGCTGATCACCGACGCGATGGCGGCGGCCGGGATGGGCGACGGCGTCTACGGGCTCGGCCCGATGAAGGTGGACGTGGTGGACGGGGTGGCCCGGCTGGCCGAGGGCGGCGCCATCGCCGGCAGCACCCTGACCATGGACGTCGCGTTCCGGCGGGCCGTGCGCGAGGTGGGCCTGTCGCTGGCCGAGGCGTCCGAGATCGCCTCCCTGACCCCCGCCAGGGTGCTCGGCCTCGCCGACCGCCTGGGGTCCGTCTCGGTCGGCAAGCAGGCCGACCTGGTGGTGCTCACCGAGGAGCTGGAGGTCTCCGGCGTGATGCGCAGGGGCACCTGGATCGTCGAGCCCCGCTGAATCCCCCACCGCCCGGGTCCATCCGGCCGGCGGGCCGGACCCGCCGCGTGGGCCGGATCTGCCCGGCAGGCCGGGTGCGGTCCCCCGGCTTCGGCCGCGGGAAGGAGATCGTCTCGGCGACCGGTGACACCTGAGAAACGGCGAACGCCCGGCCACCGGGCCGGGCGTTCGCGCGAGATCTCAGCCGGCCTGCGGGGCGACGACCACCTCGACCCGCTGGAACTCCTTGAGGTCGGAGTATCCGGCGGTGGCCATCGTGCGCCTGAGCGCGCCCATCAGGTTCATCGAACCGTCGGCCACCGAGGAGGGGCCGTGCAGGATCTGCTCCAGCGTGCCGATCGTGCCGAACTCGACCCGCTTGCCCCTGGGCAGCTCGGGGTGCTGCGCCTCCGACCCCCAGTGGAAGCCCTGGCCGGGGGCCTCGACGGCCCTCGCCAGCGGCGAGCCGACCATGACCGCGTCCGCGCCCACCGCGATCGCCTTGGCGATGTCGCCGGAGGTGCCCATGCCGCCGTCGGCGATGACGTGGACGTAACGGCCGCCGGACTCGTCCATGTAGTCGCGGCGGGCGGCGGCCACGTCGGAGATCGCGGTGGCCATCGGCACCGCCACGCCCAGCACCGTGCGGGTGGTGTGCGAGGCGCCGCCGCCGAAGCCGACGAGCACCCCGGCCGCGCCGGTCCGCATCAGGTGCAGCGCCGCGGTGTAGGTGGCGCACCCCCCGACGACCACGGGGACGTCGAGCTCGTAGATGAACTGCTTGAGGTTGAGCGGCTCGGCCCTGCCGGAGACGTGCTCGGCGGAGACCGTGGTGCCGCGGATCACGAAGATGTCCACGCCCGCGTCGATGACCGCCTTGTGGTACTGGACCGTGCGCTGCGGGGAGAGCCGGACCGCCGTGGCCACCCCGGCCGCGCGGATCTCCTCGATGCGGCGGCCGATCAGCTCTTCCTTGATCGGCGCGTTGTAGATCTCCTGCAGCCGCCTGGTGGCGGGCTCTCCCTTGAGCTCGGCCACCTCCTGCAGCAGCGGCATCGGGTCCTCGTACCGGGTCCACAGCCCTTCGAGGTCGAGCACGGCGAGACCGCCGAGCCTGCCGACCTCGATGGCGGTCTTCGGCGAGACCACGCTGTCCATCGGGCTCACCACGACGGGCAGCTCGAAGCGGTAGGCGTCGATCTGCCAGGCGATCGAGACCTCCTCCGGGTCGCGGGTACGACGGGACGGAACGATGCCGATATCGTCGAGCGCGTAGGCACGACGGCCGTTCTTGCCGCGGCCGATCTCCACCTGAGTCATATGTCTGTCTTTTCCGTTCCGTGGCGTGCATGGCGCACGCCACGTTTTCACGCGTGCGCGGTACGCGCCGCTCTAGCGACCGTGGTAGTTGGGGGCCTCGACCGTCATCTGGATGTCGTGCGGGTGGCTCTCCTTGAGGCCCGCCGACGTGATCGGCATCAGCTCGCACCGTACGTGCATCTCGGGGATCGTGCGGCATCCGGAGTACCACATGCCCTGGCGCAGGCCGCCGACGAGCTGGTGGGCCACCGCGGCGACCGGGCCGCGATAGGGGACCTGCCCCTCGATGCCCTCGGGGATGAACTTGTCCTCGGTGCCGACATCGGCCTGGGCGTAGCGGTCCTTGCTGAACGAGGCGCCGCCGCGCTCACGGTTGCGGACCGCGCCGAGCGAGCCCATCCCCCGGTACGACTTGAACTGCTTGCCGTTGATGAAGATCAATTCGCCCGGAGACTCCTCGCAGCCCGCCAGGAGCGATCCGAGCATGACCGAGTCGGCCCCGGCCGCGATGGCCTTGACGATGTCACCCGAATACTGCAGGCCGCCGTCGCCGATCACCGGAACCCCGGCCGGGCCCGCGGCGAGGGACGCCTCGTGGATGGCCGTCACCTGCGGGGCACCGACGCCGGCGACCACCCGGGTGGTGCAGATGGAGCCGGGCCCGACACCGACCTTGACCGCGTCGACCCCCGCGTCGACCAGCATCTGGGCGCCCGCGCGGGTGGCGATGTTGCCGCCGATCACGTCGACCCTGCTGTTGGCCTTGATCTTGGCGATCATGTCGGCGAGGCCCTTGGAGTGGCCGTGCGCGACGTCCACCACGATCACGTCGACCCCGGCCTCGATCAGCGCGCTCGCCCGCTTCTCCGCGTCACCGCCGACGCCGACGGCCGCCCCCACGACGAGCCGGCCGTTGGCGTCCTTGGTCGAGAGCGGGTACTTCTCGCTCTTGGTGAAGTCCTTGACGGTGATGAGCCCGCGCAGCCGCCCCCCGGCGTCGACCAGCGGGAGCTTCTCGATCTTGTTCTTCCTGAGCAGGTCGAACGCGTCGTCGGTGGAGACCCCGACCGGCGCGGTGACCAGCGGCATCGGGGTCATGACCTCGCGCACCGGACGGCTGTGGTCGCTCTCGAAGCGCATGTCACGGTTGGTGACGATGCCGACGAGCACGCCGCTCGCGTCGGTCACCGGCACGCCGGAGATCCGGTAGGTGGCGCAGAGTCGCTCGACGTCGGCGAGCGTCTCGTCGGGAGAGCAGGTGACCGGGTTGGTGACCATCCCGGCCTCGGAGCGCTTGACGAGGTCGGCCTGCTGGGCCTGGTCCTCGATCGACAGGTTGCGGTGCAGGACGCCGATGCCGCCCTGGCGCGCCATCGCCACCGCCATGCGGGCCTCGGTCACCGTGTCCATCGCCGCGGAGATCAGCGGGATCCGCAGGGTGATGCCCCGCGACAGCCGCGTGGTGGTCTCGGCCTCCCCGGGTTGCAGGTCCGAATACGCGGGCACCAGCAGCACGTCGTCGAACGTGAGCCCCCGATCGGTGAACTTGGCCATCTGCAACCCTCCTGCCACGGCGCTCTCATGAAGGGGAAAGGCGCCGACCCCCGGGTCACAGTTTAGAGTCTGGCGCCAAACCTGGTGGACCCGGGGGAAAAGCCGGAGGCCCGGATCTCCCACCGGAGTCGCATACTGGTAAGCAGCCGGGTTTCCGGTACGGGCCGGAGATCTTCAGGTTCCCGCTTCCAGGACCTCCCGGCCACCGCGGTCGCCTGCCGGTACCGCCCCGGACCGTCATACTCGTGCCGGTTCGGGGTCTGTTTATCACATCCAGGCCATAAGGTGGGATCGTGCTCGACGATGTCCCTCGCGACCCGTTCGCGGATGACCCCGACGACCCGGCGGCGGCGCTGGGCGATCCCGACGATCCCGAGCCGTTGACCACGGACGAGCGCGACGAGGCCATGACCGACCTCGCCGACGTGGAGGTTTTCCGCTCACTGCTGGAGCCCCAGGGCGTGCTCGGTCTGGTGCTCGACTGTCCCGAATGCGGGGAGCAGCACTACTTCGACTGGGAGTTGCTGCGCGGCAACCTGCGCCAGATGATCGAAAACGGCCAGCCCCAGGTGCACGAGCCCGCCTACCAGCCCAACCCCACCGACTATGTGAGCTGGGAGTACGCCCGAGGCTACGTGGACGGTGTGATCGACACCGAGGAACACCACTGATCCACGTCGCCGGTTACCCCGGTCCGCCCACCGTGAGCCGTGAACACGCCCGGGATCAGCCGGACTGCGTGATCGACGCCGGGGAACACCGCTGATCCACGTCGTCGATCAAGGCGGCCAGCAGGGCGACCGCGGCGTCCGACGTGGAGACGGGCGTCCTGCGCGAGAGCGCCTCCACCAGGGCGTCGGTCTCGGTCACGGCCGGATCCTCGTCCGGCCCGTATCTTCGAGCCGGACGTCGCGGGTGAACCGTTGTCATGATCGTTCTCGCTCCGGGTCGTCGCGAGCCCCGTCCCGCGGTTCGGGCTTTCGCTCGCGGCCCCTGCTCGACAGCTCGGCGGTCAAGCTATCGACTCCAGCTCCGCCATCGCTCGTAGCCGGGCCAGCGCCCTGTGCTGGGCGACCCGGACCGCACCTGGTGACATGCCGAGTACATTACCGGTCTCCTCGGCGGAAAGGCCCGACACCACTCGGAGCATGAGAAGCTCGCGCTGGTTGTCCGGCAGCCTCGACAGCAGCCGTCGTGCGTGTTCGGCCTCGATGTAGCGCACCACGGTCTCCTCGGGCCCCGGCCCCTCGTCGGGCCCGTCAGGAAGGTCCTGGGTGGGCACGGCGGACCGTACGGAGCTGCGCAGCGCGTCGGCCACCTTGTGCGACGCGATGCCGAAGACGAAGGACGCGAACGGGCGCCCCATGTCACGGTAACGGGGCAGCGCGGACAGCACCGCGATACATACTTCCTGGGCCACGTCGTCCGCGATGTGATACTGACCGGAAACCCGGCCCAGACGACCACGGCAATAACGGACGACCATCGGCCGCAGTTGCGCGATCAGAGATTCGATCGCGGTGCGATCCCCCTGAACGGCGAGGCTCGTCAGATCCTTGAGATCGTCCCTATGGACGCCCCCTTCGGACCTCGTCGCAAGCCTCACCCCATTTTTGGCGTCGGCGACGCATCCCTCGGTCACGTTAGGCATGATGCCCGCCCTGATAGTGCCTGTCGTCATGGCAAACGGCTACGGATTGGTCACATTGAGGCGGCGATAACGGTGCGTAATCACACAGTGACCACGACGACTACGCTATGTGCAAATATTTCATTCGATTGCCAAATACATCGACTATTCGGAGGAACCGCGTTTGCCCTTACGAGTGACGCGCCATGACGCGGTGCGGGCACATTTGGTTTACCGCAAAACGCGAACGGCTCGCGCCTCCGGGGAGACGCGAGCCGTTCGGAACCGGTGAGATCAGTGACCGTGGCCGTGGCCGTGGCCCTGACCGGCGGCGGCCGGAGCCTCCTCCTCGGGCTTGTCCACCACGAGCGCCTCGGTCGTCAGCAGCATGCCGGCGATGGAGGCCGCGTTCTGGACGGCCGAGCGGGTGACCTTGACCGGGTCGATGACACCCTGGGCGATCAGGTCGCCGTACTCGCCGGTGGCGGCGTTGAGGCCGTGGCCGACGGGCAGGTCGGCGACCTTGAAGGTCACCACGTAGCCTTCGAGGCCGGCGTTCTCCGCGATCCAGCGGGCCGGCTCGACGAGCGCCTTGCGGACGATGGCGACACCGGTCGCCTCGTCGCCGGTCAGGCCCAGGTCGTCGAGGACCTTGGAGACGTGCACGAGCGCGGAGCCACCGCCGGAGACGATGCCCTCCTCGATCGCCGCGCGGGTCGCCGAGATGGCGTCCTCCAGGCGGTGCTTCTTCTCCTTCAGCTCCACCTCGGTGGCCGCGCCGACCTTCAGCACGCAGACGCCGCCGGAGAGCTTGGCGAGACGCTCCTGGAGCTTCTCACGGTCCCAGTCGGAGTCGGACTGCTCGATGGCGAGCTTGATCTCCTTGACCCGGTCGGCGATCGCCGAGGCCTCGCCGGCACCGTCGACGACGGTGGTGGAGTCCTTGGTGATGACGACGCGCCGGGCGGTGCCCAGCACCTCCAGGCCGACGTGCTCCAGCTTGAGGCCGATCTCCTCGCTGACCACCTGGCCACCGGTGAGGATGGCGATGTCCTGCAGCATGGCCTTGCGGCGGTCACCGAAGCCCGGCGCCTTGACGGCGACGGAGGTGAAGGTGCCACGGATCTTGTTCGTGACGAGAACCGCGAGGGCCTCGCCCTCGACGTCCTCGGCGATGACCAGCAGGGCCTTCTTCGTCTGCGCGATCTTCTCGAGCAGCGGCAGGAAGTCGGCGACAGAGGAGATCTTGTTCTGGGTGATCAGGATGTAGGGGTCCTCCAGGACCGCCTCCATGCGCTCCTGGTCGGTCACCATGTAGGGCGACAGGTAGCCCTTGTCGAACTGGAGACCCTCGGTGAACTCGAGCTCCAGGCCCATGCTGTTGGACTCTTCGACGGTGATGACACCGTCCTTGCCCACCTTGTCGAACGCCTCGGCGATCAGCTCGCCGATCTTGGCGTCCTGCGCGGAGATCGTCGCCACATTCGCGATCTCCTTCTTGTCCTCGACCGGGCGGGCCGACTCGATCAGCCTGTCGCTGACGGTCTTGGCCGCGATGTCGATGCCGCGCTTGAGGGAGAGCGGCTGGGCACCGGCGGCCACGTTGCGCAGGCCTTCGCGGACCATGGCCTGGGCCAGGACGGTCGCGGTGGTGGTGCCGTCACCGGCGACGTCGTTGGTCTTGGTCGCCACTTCCTTGGCCAGCTGCGCGCCAAGGTTCTCGTACGGCGCCTCAAGCTCGACCTCGCGGGCGATGGTGACACCGTCGTTGGTGATGGTCGGCGCACCGAACTTCTTGTCGATGACGACATTGCGGCCACGCGGGCCCAGCGTCACCTTGACCGCGTCCGCGAGAGCGTTCACGCCGCGCTCGAGAGCTCGGCGCGCGTCCTCCTCGAACGACAGGATCTTCGGCATGACAGTCCTCTCTATAAGTACGTCGGCGCATCAAAGCCCCGGGCGCTCTCGCGACCCGGGGCTCGATACGTCATCTTTGTGAAGCGAGAACTACTTCTCGATGATGGCGAGCACGTCACGGGCGGAGAGCACGAGGTACTCCTCGCCGTTGTACTTCACCTCGGTGCCGCCGTACTTGCTGTAGAGGACCACGTCGCCCTCCTTGACGTCGAGCGGAATCCGCTTCTCGCCCTCGTCGTCCCAGTTGCCCGGACCCACCGCGAGGACCTTGCCCTCCTGCGGCTTCTCCTTGGCGGTGTCCGGGATGACCAGACCGGAAGCGGTGGTCTGCTCGGCCTCAAGCGGCTGGACCACAATGCGGTCGCCAAGCGGCTTAACGGGAACCTTGGTGGCGGTCGTCACGTCGGACCTCCCCTTCAGATTTGAATGATCTAGAAGAGGCGACCAGCGGTCTGCCGTCGCGGGTGTCAGACCTGCCTCGTCGCATGTATTTGGCACTCTCACCGGGAGAGTGCCAATACGGAACAGTATGCAAGGAGGGCTTGACAGTCAACACGGAGCGCCCGTCTGCGCTTCGGGCGAACGTCAAACCAGGTGGAAGCCCCTCGCGAAGCCCCACGGTGAAGGCGGTAGCGTCGGGTGGTGTGAATCTCGACGCATTCCGCGAACTCCTGACCCCGCGCGGCCAGGAGGCGCTGGGCGCGGCGGCCGAGGCCATCGGCGACGACCCGGTGGCGGCGGTGACAAGGTTAAGAAAGATCTACGATGCGGACCTGACCTCGGCGGCGCTCACCCAGGCCGAACTCAGGCTGCGCGCGAGGGAGAAGTTCGGCGCCGACGCCGATCTCATGTACTTCACCCGGCCCGGCCTGGAGCAGGCCACCCGCCGCGAGGTGGCCGACCACCGGGCGCGACGCGTCCCCGCGGGTTCCCGGGTCGCCGACGTCTGCTGCGGTATCGGCGGAGACCTCCTCGCCCTGGCCAGGGCCGGATGCGTCGTCGAGGCGGTCGACGCCGATCCGCTCACCGCCGCGATCGCGGCGGCCAACGCCGCCGCCCTGGGCTTCGGCGACCGGGTCTCGGTCCGCGCCGCCGACGCCTCCACCCTGGACCCGGCCGCCTTCGACGTCCTGTTCGCCGACCCCGCGCGCCGTACCGCGCGGGGCAGGACCTTCGACCCGATGGCCTACTCGCCCGCCTGGCCCGCCGTACTGGAGATGGTGGCCAGGGCCGGGGCCGCCTGTCTGAAGGTCGCCCCCGGGATCCCGTACGAGTTCGTCCCCGCCGGGGCGGAGGCCGAATGGGTCTCCTACCGGGGCGACGTCAAGGAGGCCGTGATCTGGTGCGGCACGCTGGCGGGCGAGACGGCACGCAGGGCCACGATCCTGCCGTCGGGCGTCACGATGACGCCCGACCCCACCCTCGGCGATCCCGGCACCGGCCCGGCGGGCCGCTACATCTACGAGCCTGACGGCGCGGCGATCCGCGCCCACCTGGTCGCCGAGATCGCCGCGTCGGTCGGCGGGCGCCTGCTCGACCCGCAGATCGCCTACATCACCGGCGACGTCGCGGCGCCGACGCCGTGGGCGTCGCGGTACGAGGTCCACGAGACGCTGCCGTTCTCGCTCAAGCGGCTGCGGGCGGCGCTCCGCGAGCGCGGGGCCGGCAATGTGACGATCAAGAAACGTGGCTCCGCGGTGGATGTCGACCGTCTCAGGAAAGACCTCCGGCTGCCCGGAGGTGAATCCGCGACGGTCATTCTCACCCGAATAGGTGACAGGCCATTTGCTTTCATATGCAGCCCCAGCTGACCAGCCAAAATGGTCGATTATTCCAGCAAGCCGACAATTCCTGTCTTTTAACCTCGCCCCTGGAAAACCTTGATCCAGAGGCTAAGGTTGCCGGGCGGGAGTTCTCTCTCGCCTCCGATTTCATCCCGTTCATCGGCAGAACCGACCCAATCCAACCGCGCGGCTGAGCGTCGGCGAGCGAAGGAGCTCTCGGTGGATCACTCTGACCACGCCCTGCTCCAGGCGGGCAGCCAGACCGCCATCTCCGACCGGATGCGCGAGCTCCTCGCCCGGGCGGCCCAGGACCACGTCTACGAGCAGCGGACCCAGGGTGCCGTGCTCGACGAGATCCGGCAGCGCCTGGAGGGCATGGAGTGGCTGCTGCGCGAGGTCAGGGAGCGCGAGATCGGCGGGCTGAACGGCACGCTCGAGTCCGTCAACGGGCGCCTGGACGACATCGCCGCCCGCCCGCCCTCCTGGGCCGAGGGCCTGGCCCAGCACGTCGAGGCGGTCCGCGACCACGTCGACGCCGTCGGCGAGCGGGTCGAGTCCTTCGGCAGGCGGGTCGACGCCGTCCGCGACCGGGTCACCCCCCTCGGCGAGCTGCCGAGCCTGTGGACCGATCTCGGCACCGTGGGCGAGAGCGTGGACGAGGCGCTCACCCGCCTCCGGGCGATCTCCGACGGCACCCAGGGCATCGACGAGCAGGTGCGGCAGCTGGCCGAGCACCTCGGCCGGCTCCAGGCCGACATGGGCATCGCGGCGCACCGGTTCGGCCGCCTGGACAGGGCGCTGGCCGACCTCTCCCAGCGCGCCGGGCGCATCGAGGCGGGGATGCTCGGCCTGTCCGCGAGCGTCCAGCAGGCGGTCGGCACGGCCGCCGACCGGGTGCTCTCCGCCGTCGAGCAGGTCAACGGCAGGGTCGAGCGGGTGGGGGCCGGGGTCGATCTGGTGGTGCCCAGGATCGACGAGCGCGCCGCCGCCGTGGAGAGCCGCGTCGACCGGCTGAACGGCCATCGCATGGCGGCGGGTGGCCGTTTCGACACCCTCGACGAGCGCCTCGACGACATCGAGGGCCGCCTCACCGGCCGGATGGACGTCATCGACTCCCGCCTGTCCACCCTGGACGGCCGGGCGGAGAAGTCCGGTGAGCGCCTGGAGAGCCTGGACGAGCGCCTTGAGGCGCTGCCCTCCGTCCTCGGCGTCGGTATCGGCGTCAGCGCGCTCATCGGCGCCCAGACCGACGAGCAGCGCGAGCGCTTCGACTCCCTGGACGAGCGCGTCATCCGGGCCGAGGCCGCGCTGGCACCGCTGACCGAGATGCTCCGCGCCCAGCCCGACCGCGACCAGCTCTCCGACGCCCTGAGCGAGACCGTGGAGCCCGCGCACGCGGACCTCACCCGCCGGCTGGGCGCCCTGGAGGAGACCATGCTGGCCCTGGCCGAGGCACTGCTCCGCCCCACCAGGGACTGACCGGAGCCCTCCCAGGCAGGGGCCCGTGCGCGGGACTCCCACACGCCCTGACCGGTCCGGGTCCGCTCCTTGCCGATCCCGTACCGGTGCCGTCAGCCGGTCCGAGCGGCGTCGAGGGCCTGGTCCCCGGCCGGGTCCCGCGCACCCGCCTCGCGGCACAGGTTGCCCCTGACCACGCCGAGCAGGGACGTCAGCTCCTCCGTCTGCTCCTCCGTCAGCCCCCGGGTCATCCGGCGGTGCATCTCGGTGAGGACCCGGTCCACCTCGGGGCGGAGCGCGTGCCCCCTGGGCGTGATCTCGACGATGCTGATCCGCCGATTGGCCAGGTCGGGCCTGCGGCTGACGAAGCCGCTGCGCTCCAGGCGTTGCAGGGTCTTGGTCATGGTGGACACGTCGATGCCGACGATCCTCGCCAGCGCGTTCTGCGACTGGGGGCCGTTGTCCCACAGGGCGCCCAGCACGCGCTCCTGGCCCGGGTAGAGGTCGATCTCCCCGAGAAGGCTGGCGAGCAGGACCCGGTGGCCTCGGGCGGCGTAGGCCATCAGGCAGTTGAGGTCGGCGTCGTACTCGCCGCACCCCTTGGTCGCTTCGCATCCCTCGTCGAACAGCGGCTCCGCCATGTTCAGGTCCTTCCGTCCCCTCCGAGACTACCGCTTGCATGTTGGCCGACCAAGTTGTAGAACTGCTTATTGGCTAGCCAAGTTGGCCAGCCAAGAAGGGAATCGTCATGCCGTTCTCACCGTTCACGCTGGCCGGCCTCCAGCTGCCCAACCGCCTGGTCATGGCACCCATGACCCGCTCGCGGTCCTACGTCGACGGGATCCCCTCGTCGCTGACCGCCCTCTACTACGCCCAGCGCGCCTCCGCGGGCCTGATCATCACCGAGGGGGTGCAACCCAGCCAGGCCGGAAAGGGGTACATGAACACCCCGGGCCTGCACACCGACGAGCAGGTGGCGGGATGGCGGGAGGTCACCGACGCCGTCCACGCGGCGGGCGGCAGGATCTTCGCCCAGATCATGCACTCCGGCCGGATCGGCCACCCCGACAACACCGGCGCGCTGCCCATCGGGCCGTCCGTCGTACGACCGGCGGGTCAGATCTTCACACCCAACGGCCTGCAGGACTACCCCGCGCCCCGGGAGCTGACGACCGCCGAGGCGGAGACCACCATCCAGGACTTCGCGGACGCCGCCGCCCGCGCCGTGGACGCGGGCTTCGACGGGGTCGAGCTGCACGGCGCCAACGGCTATCTCATCCACCAGTTCCTGTCGCAGAACGCCAACCTGCGCGAGGACCGCTTCGGCGGCTCGGTGGGCAACAGGATCCGCTTCGGCGTGGAGACCGCGCGGGCGGTCGCCGACCGGATCGGCTCGTCCAAGGTCGGCATTCGGATCTCACCCGGCAACGGCGCCGGGGACCTGGTCGAGGAGGACCGGCAGGAGGTCTACCCGGCGCTGGTCTCCGAGCTCGCCGGGCTCGACCTGGCCTACCTGCACCTGGGGGTGAACGGTTCGGACGACCTCAGCCTGGAGATCCGCAAGTCCTGGCCGAACACCCTCATCGTCAACGACGCGTCGATAGGCGACCCGGCCGCCAGGGTCTCGCACTCGCTGGAGCGCGGCGCCGACCTGGTCTCGCTGGGCGCGTCGTTCCTGGCCAATCCCGACCTGCCGGTCCGCCTCCGCCTCGGCGCCGAGCTCAACCAGGCCGACTTCAGCTCGGCCTTCGGCGGCGACCACCGCGGCTACACCGACTACCCGGTGCTGGCCCTGCACTCCGCGTAGGAGCGGCACCACAGCGCCTCGAAGAGCCCGGAGAGCCGCCGCCCACGGGGGCGCGGCGGCCCGGGGCGGAGCCCCGCGACGGCCGTGAGCCCGCTACACGTGGACCGTGGTGACGGGCAGCGAGGAGTCGGCGGGAATGTCCAGCGGCGACGGCTCGACACCTGCCGCCACCAGATCGGAGCCCAGCGCCGCCACCATGGCACCGTTGTCCGTGCACAGCCCGGGACTGGGCACCCGGAGCCGGACCCCGGCCGCCTCGCAGCGCTCCTGCGCCATCGCCCTCAGCCGGGAGTTGGCCGCCACCCCGCCGCCGATCAGCAGGTCACCGACGTCGTACTTGGCACACGCACGCAGGGCCTTGCGGGTCAGCACGTCGACGACGGCCTCCTGGAAGGACGCCGCCACGTCGGGCACGTGGATCGACTCACCCGTCTTCTCCCTGGCCTCCACCCACCGGGCCACGGCGGTCTTCAGGCCGGAGAAGGAGAAGTCGAGCGTCCCGTCGTCGTACTTGCCGCGCGGGAACGCGATGGCCGCGCCGGAGCCGTCGCGGGCCACCCTGTCGATGTGCGGCCCGCCGGGGAAGGGCAGGCCGAGCACCCTGGCCACCTTGTCGAACGCCTCGCCCGCGGCGTCGTCCACGGTGGACCCCAGCGAGATGACGTCCCTCGCGACATCGGGCACCAGCAGCAGGGACGAGTGCCCGCCGGAGACCAGCATGGCGATACACGGCTTGGGCAGGGCTCCGTGCTCCAGCTGGTCCACCGCGACGTGGGCCGCCAGGTGGTTGACGCCGTACAGCGGCACGCCCAGACCCAGCGAGTACGCCTTGGCGGCGGCGACGCCGACGAGCAGCGCGCCGGACAGACCCGGCCCGGCGGTGACCGCGATCGCGTCGATGTCCGCGAGGCGCAGGCCCGCCCGTTCCAGTGCCCGCTCGACGGTCGGGGTCATCGCCTCCAGGTGCGCCCTGGAGGCGACCTCGGGCACCACCCCGCCGAAACGGGCGTGCTGCTCGACGCTGGAGGCGATGGCGTTGGCCAGCATGGTGTGCCCCCGGACGATTCCCACTCCCGTCTCGTCACAGGAGGTCTCGATGCCCAGGACCACCGGTTCGTCACGCATGGAGATCCTTTCTCATCATGATCGCGTCGGTGCCGTCATCGTAGTAGCGGAGGCGCATGCCGATCCGCTCGAACCCGAACCTGTCATAGACCGCCTGCGCGCCCGGGTTGTCGGCGCGCACCTCAAGGAAGACCGAGACCGCGCCCCTGCGCTCGGCCTCGGTCAGCAGCTCGGTCAGCAGGGCGCCGCCGATGCCGTTCCGGCGCCACTCGGCCAGGACCGCGATGGTCTGCACGTCGGCCTGGTCCCCCGCCGCGGCGAGGCCCGCGTAGCCGACGATCGCGTCCTCGGCCAGGGCCACCACGTAGTGCCTGGTCCTCGGCTGGTCGTCGAGTTCGCCGCGGAGCATGCCCTCGCTCCAGGCGTCGGCGGGAAAGGTCCTGCGCTCGATCTCCATGACCGCGGGCAGGTCGTCGAAGGTCATCTGACGGAGCACCGTCGTCATGCGGAGACCTTCTTGGGCGCCGAGGGCACCCGGGCGTCGGGACGGCGCAGATAGATCGGGTGGGGCAGGCCGAGCACTGGGTGGGTGCCGCTCTCGACGACCGTGTGGACGCCCGGCTCGCCGAGTTGCTCGGCGGCCAGCGCCGCCAGCGCGCCCGCGTGGGGATACTCCGGCGCGTCCAGCAGCCGGGAGGCCCCGACGACCTCGGCGTACATCCGCGCGCCCGCGCCGACCAGCGGGAGCTCCCCCGGCAGGTCCTGGGGCCGGTCCACCGCGGGGCCGGACAGCCGGGTGCGCATCTCCTGGTAGTGCCCCCAGAACACCTCCTTGCGCCGGGCGTCGGTGGCCACCAGGAAGGGCTCGGTCAGCCCGCTGCCGTAGGCGAGCGCGTCGAGCGTGCACACGCCGTACGCCGGGACGCCCAGTGACGTCGCGAGGGCCTGGGCGGTCACCAGGCCGACCCGGAGCCCGGTGTAGGGGCCGGGGCCGGAGCCCGCGACGACCGCCGTGACGTCGCGGAGCGAGGCTCCGGCCTCACTCAGGACCGTCTCGATCGTGGGTACGAGCAGCTCGCCGTGACGGCGCGCGTCGACCGTCGTCGACTCGGCGAGGACCCTCGCACCGTCGTGCAGCGCTGCTGTGACGGCGGGGGTTGCGGTGTCAAAGGCCAGGACCAGCACGAACAGTTAGCCTAGTCCTTCCGGGGAGGGCTCAGGAGCGCCGCCCTGGTGGGGCGGCCCGCCGCGCCCCCGTCCGAGCCCTGTACGGGGCCCGCGCGGGCCCCGGGCAGCTGGGCTCAGGTCTTGACCAGGGTGGCGTAGACGATGAGGTTGTCGCGATATTCGTGGTTGTCCCAGTCGAAGGTCCCGCCGCAGGTGATGAGCCGCAGGCCGTCCTCAAGGTAGACCTTGTCGGCGGGGAACCGGCTCTTGCTGATCTGCTCGATCGTGTCCACCCGGTACTGGGCGACCTTGCCGTCGCTGCGCACCACCTTGATGACCTGTCCCTCCCGCATCTCCTTGAGCTTGTAGAAGACGGCGGGCGCGGTCTTGGTGTCCACGTGCCCGAGGATCACCGCGGAACCCTCGTCCCCGGGGACCGCGCTGTCCTTGACCCAGCCCGCGGTGTTCGGCTTCTCGTACGGCGGCAGTTCGATCCGGCCGTCCTTCACGCCGAGCTTCATCAGGGGCGCCTTGATACCCAGGGACGGGATGTCGATGCGGCTGGGCACGATCGAGGCCCGGACCGGCGGCTTCTCCTCACCGCCGTCCCTGCTGTTGAGCGCGACCATGACGGCACCGGTGACGACTCCGGCCAGGATGATCCTGGACCAGCGGGTGGAATCGGCCATCGGGGACTACGAGCGGCGGCGACGCACGACCACGATGCCGATGCCACCGGCCAGGGCGAGGGCGAGCAGGACGCCCGTCGTGCCGATCGGCCCGCCCGAGTCGGCGGGGCCTCCCGCCGCGGTGCCGCCGCCGCCCGTGCCCGGCGCCTCGGTGCTGATGATCGTTCTGGTCGGCTTGGAAGTGGGCTTGGACGTCGGGCTGGAGCTCGGCTCGGTGTCGGCCACGATCCTGAGGTTGGTCTTGCCCGTGTCGTTGGTCCCCTCGCACCTGGCGTTGACCTCGTAGACACCGGCGGCCACGCTGTCGGCGACGGTGGCCTGGCCGCGGACCCACGGACGCGGCGTCGGGCTGGCGGTGTTCGCGGGGGCCGGCGTGGGCGTCGCGAGGATCGGGTCGAGGGTCACCGGGGTGCGGAAGATCCGGGATGACGCGGTGCCGCGGTGCTCGGGACCCCCCTGCGGGATCGGGCAGTTCGCCAGGACCCACACCTTCTGCCCGGCCTTGGCGCGGGCCGGCTGGAGCTGGACCTCGATGTCCTGCCGGCTGATGCCGGAATCAGGCGGGGTGGGGGTGGGGGTGGCCGTCGGGCTGCCTGAGTTGGCCTCCGCCGAACACCCGACCAGCCCGACCATCCCGAAAAGAACGATGGCTCCCGCAACCGCGACACGCTTGACGCTTGGCACCGTCGAACTCCACTTCGCCCTCCGGCCGACGACCCTCGCCCGGCACGATGTCCCACCTGTTCCCCATTAAACATGGGCAAACCCGCCAGAGTCGATCAACGCGCCCGACGATCTAGACCAATGGGGCGGGGTACCAGCCTGTCAGGATTTCCCAGCCCCCGTGGGCAAATCAGATGACACCTTCCCAGCGCGGTCCGACCCCGCGGAGGGTCACGGTCCGTTCCTCACCCGGCTCGCCGGACGCGCCCCTGCCGATGAGGATCTCCAGCCGGTCGTCGGCGAGCCCCTCCACCAGGCCCTCGCCCCACTCCACGACGGTCACCGACTCCTCCAGCGAGGCGTCCAGGTCCAGGTCGTCGACCTCCAGGTCCCCGCCGAGGCGGTAGGCGTCGACGTGGACCAGTGCCGGACCGCCGGAGAGCGAGGGGTGCACCCGGGCGATGACGAAGGTCGGCGAAGTGATCGGTCCGCGTACCTTGAGCCCTTCTGCGATGCCCTGCACCAGGGTCGTCTTGCCCGCGCCGAGCGGGCCCGACAGCACGGCCAGGTCTCCCGGCCGCAACAGCTCGGCCAGCCTCTGGCCCAGCTCCCGCATCTCCTCGGCGGTCGCCACGACTATCACCGGTGCGTCACTCCTGTCACCACTCCCACCCGTGTCCGGGCTCATCGGTTCTCGTCGCCCGCGTCGGTGTCGGCGATCGCCCGCTTGAGCAGGTCGTGCAGCGCGTTGTTGACGAGCGCCGGCCGCTCCAGGTGGACCAGGTGCGAGCTCTCCGGGATCTCGGTGAACCGGGCGCTCGGCAGCGCCGCCGCCATCGCCTTGCTGTGCTCGACGGGGGTGAGCCAGTCCTTGTCACCGACCATGATGGAGGTGGGCACCTCGTCCAGCACACCCAGCGCGCTCAGCTTGTCGTGCGACATCAGCGCCGGGTAGAACTCGGCGATCACCTCGAAAGGGGTGGAACGGATCATCGACTCGACGAAGTCGACGACCGTGGGACTGACGTTCTTGGAATCGCCGAACCCCAGGTGGCGCAGGGCCAGGAAGGCCACGTCATTGCCGACCTGGCGGCTCTTGTCGACCAGCGCGCCACCGCGCCTCAGGATCGACACCGTGCCCGGTGTGACCTTGTGCACCGCCTTCGACAGCAGCGCGGGCAGGCCGAGGGAGATCTCGCCGAGCTTGCCGGGGGAGGTGGAGATCAGCGCGACGCCCTTGATCTTGTCGCCGAACAGCTCGGGGTGCCGGTCGGCGAGCGCCATGATCGTCATACCGCCCATGGAGTGGCCGACGAGCACGCACGGGCCCGGCACCAGCGCCTCGACGATCTCGGCCAGGTCGTCGCCGAGCCGGTCGATCGAGCAGTCCTCCGTCGGGATGCGCGGCGATCGCCCGTGGGAGCGCTGATCCCACAGGACCAGGCGGTAGGCGTCACCCAGATCGCGCCGCTGGTAGTGCCAGGAGTCGAGGTTGAGCGTGTAGCCGTGGCAGAACACCACGGTCAGCGGAGCGTCTTCCCGGCCGTCCACCTCGGCGTACAGCGAAACGCCGTCGGAGGTGGTGACCGTGGTGGGACGGCCCCGGAGCTCTCCAAGCGGCTCGCTCGCCTCCAGGTCGGGGCGGAGTCTGATGCGGCCAACGGCGTACCGCTTGGCGAGGGCCCCGGCGGCCACTCCCGCGGACGCGACACCGACGATCGCGCTCGCGATACCGACCTTGCGCCGTGTGGTAGTACTCATGCGACCCCCTGAGCTCCCTTTTACCGGTAAACGCGTGGGACCCGCGAACCGATCCCGGTCACGATCTCATGCGTGATCGTGCCGAGGGAATCCGCCCATTCCTGGGCGGTCGGCTCGCCCCGCGATCCGTCACCGAACAGGATCACCTCGTCGCCCTCCGCCAGTGGGTCGTCCCCTACGTCGATCATGAACTGGTCCATGCAGACCCGACCGGCGATCCGCCGCCTGCGGCCGCCCGCCAGCATCTCCGCCAGGTTGGTGGCGCGCCGCGAGATCCCGTCCGCGTACCCGAGCGGGACGAGACCAAGCGTGGTCTCCCGATCCGTGACATACAGGTGGCCGTACGACACACCCGATCCGGCGGGCACCCGCTTGACCAGCGCGACCCGCGCCACGAGCGTCATCACCGGGCGCAGCCCGAAGTCGCCGAGCTCGGGCACGGGGCTCAGCCCGAAGGTCGCGATCCCGGGACGGACCATGTCGTAGCGCGCCTGTGGCAGCGTCAGGGTGGCCGCCGAGTTGGCGATGTGCCTGATGACGTGGGAGCCTCCGGCGCCCGCCTTCTCCGCGACGGCCAGCGCCTCGTCGAACGCCGTCAGCTGGGCCACGATGGATGGATCTCCCGGAATGTCCGCGCAGGCGAAGTGGGACCAGAGCCCGGCGACCTCGACGGTCCCCTCGGCCTGCCGCCGCAGCGCCCGGTCGAGCAGGTCGGGCCACTCACGCGGCGTCGCACCACCACGTGACATGCCGGTGTCGGCCTTCAGATGCACCCTGGCCGTCCGGCCGGTCAGGGCCGCGGCGTCGGCGATCGCGTCGACCACCGCGACCGAGCCCGCCGACAGCTCGATGTCGTGCTCGACCGCCTGCGCCAGAGGCTCGCCCGGCGGGAGGATCCACGCCAGGATCGGCGCGGTGATCCCGGCGGCCCGCAGCTGGAGGGCCTCGCGGACGTAGGCGGTGCCCAGCCGCCCGGCACCGCCCTCCAGGCAACCTCGCGCGGCGGGGACCAGCCCGTGCCCGTAGGCGTCGGCCTTGACCACCGCCATCATCTCGGCGCCGGGGGCGTGGCTCCCGAGCAGCGCCAGATTCTCGCGGATCGCCGAGAGGTCCACCCGTGCCTCGGCGGGCGTCATCGGGAAGCTCATCGCTCCAGTTTGGCAGGTGAGCGGCTCTGCCTGAGCCCGTTGGCCAATGACCGCACCGTCTCCGGCAGGGCCTCGGCGACGTCGGAGGCGGCGAGAGGGCCGCGCCGACCGGCGATTCCGTGCAGGTAGGCGGCGCAGGAGGCCGCGTCGTAACCGCTCAGTCCCGCGGCCAGCAGCGCGCCCGCCAGGCCGGCCAGCACGTCGCCGGTGCCGCCGGTCGCGAGCCAGGGACTTCCGGTGGGGTTGATCCTGACCGGCCGCCCTTCCTGCGCGACCAGCGTGGTCGAGCCCTTGAGCAGTACGGTCACGTCCAGCTCGGCCGCCGCCCGCCGTACGTTCTCCAGGCTCCGTGCCTCGATCAGCTCCCTCGGCACCTCCGTCAGGCGGGAGAGCTCGCCGGCGTGCGGGGTGATCAGGACGGGCGCGTCGCGGCGGAGCAGTGACCGCTCCTGGGCCACCAGGGTCAGCGCGTCGGCGTCGACGAGCACGGGGACGTCGTCGGCCAGCACCGAGCGGGCGATGGCGCGCGCCTCGTCGCCGGTGCCGAGCCCGGGACCGAGCACCCACGCCTGCACCCGGCCCACCTCCTCGACGCCCTCGCCGGGGGCGAGCGTGGTGATCACCGCCTCGGGCCAGCGGGCCCGCACCTGGGCCACCGGCTCGGCGACCCCCGCGTAGCGGACCATGCCCACCCCGGCCCGCAGGGCCCCGCCCACCGCCAGCACCGCCGCACCGGTGTAGCGCTCGCTGCCCGCCGCGATCCCGACGACGCCCCGGCGGTACTTGTCGGAGGAGGCACCGGGCCTGGGCAGCAGGGCGGCCACGTCGACGTCCGTCAGCGCGACCGCGTCGGGTTCCGGCAGATGGGGGCCGAGACCGATGTCGACGAGTTCCGTCCGGCCCGCGTGCCCGGCGCCGGGATCCACCAGCAGCCCGGTCTTCCACGCTCCGAACGTGACCGTGGCGTCCGCGCGGACCGCCGCGCCCTCCACCTGGCCGCTGCTCGCGTCCACCCCGCTCGGCAGATCCACCGCGACGACCTCGCCGGGCGCGTCACCCGCGAGCCGGGCCAGGGTCGCGTACGGCTCCCTGAGCGCCCCGGTCCCACCGATCCCGAGCATCCCGTCCACGATCAGGTCCGCCGCGCCGATCAGGTCGCGGACCGCCCCGCCCACCACCGCGTCACCACCCGTCACACCGTCCCCGGACGCTCCCGCGAGGTTTCCCGCCGCCGGCCCCTCCGAGGCGACCGGCCGGCCGGCCAGGGTGGTCGCGGGGGTAGCGGCTTCGCCGCCGGGCAGGTCGGTCACCCGGCCGCCCGCGCGGCGCAGGGCCTCCAGTCCCGCCTCGTGGACGCGCTTCCCGGCGATGATCGCGTCAACCCCGGCCCCCCTGGCCGCCAGGCGTGCCCCGGCGTAGAGGGTGTCGCCGCCGTTGTCACCGCCGCCGACGAGCAGCACGACGCGGGAACCGTACACGCCGCCGAGCATCCTGGCGCAGACCACCGCGAGCCCGGTGGCCGCCCTCTCCATCAGGGTGCCCTCGGGCAGGGTCGCCATCAGCGCCGCCTCGGCCGCCCTGATCTGGTCGGATGTGTACGCGGTCCGCATTCCACCGAATTTATCCCTCGGCGATCACATAGGCGATGGCGACACCCCCGTCGTGCGTCAGGGAGACGTGCCATCTGACCACGCCCAGGGCCAGGGCGACGTCCGCCGCCTTGCCGGTCACCCGCAGCTCGGGCCGCCCGTGCTCGCCGGTGAGCACCTCGGCGTCCAGGTGCCGCAGCCCGGGGGGCGCGCCCAGCGCCTTGGCGACGGCCTCCTTGGCCGCGAACCTGGCAGCCAGCGACTCCGTCGCCAGCACGCTCTCGGCGGCGGTGAACAGGCGCCCCCGCAGCGCGGGCGTCCGCACCAGGGTCGCCTCGAACCTGGCCACGTCCACGACGTCGACGCCGATCCCAACGATCATTTCCCCAGGTTACCGATGATCTTCACCGGCCGCCCGCCCCGGCCGCCCGCCGGCACGGACGTCGTACGACCGGCCCCGGAGCGGGTCGCGGGGGTCGGCGGGGAGGTCAGAAGCCGCCGCGCTGCCAGGGTCCCCAGATGGCGAAGCTCATCCCCGCCGACGACTGGACGTTGACGTAGAGGGTGTGCCCGCCGGGACCGAAGGTCGACCCGGCGAACTCGGCGCCCGAGTCCCCGGCGACGGGGGCCAGCCGGGAGAAGTCGAAGATCTCGCCACGGCTGGTGAGGCCGCGCAGGTAGTTGTCGCCCGAGCCGTCCTCGCACAGGACCAGCGTGCCCCGGGGGCTGGCGGTGACGTTGTCCGGCAGGTCGAGGGTGACCGAGCCCGGCGACTCGTAGACGAGCCTGAGCCTCCCGCTCCACGTCTCGTACGCCCACACCTGGCCGCGCCCCTTGCCGAAGCCGCTGGGCGGGGTGTCGCCGGACGCGGTCGCGCCGCCCTGCGTGGAGGTGAAGTAGATCGTGCCGTGATGGTTGATCGCCCCCTCCAGCCGGGAGAAGAGCGCCGCCCCCTTGGCCCTGCCCTGGTTGCCGACCGCCTGGACCGCGAGGTCGTTGGCGGGGGTGCCGATGAAGGTGGGGTCGGGGTCGTCGATGTCCACCCAGGTGGTCGTGTAGGTGGCCCCCCTGGACTGGCCGACTGAGAGGTCCTTGCCCGGCGCGCCCCGCACGGCCAGCATCTGCAGCCTGCCGCCGTCGAGGATGCGACCGGCCCGGAGCGGGTTCTTCGGCGGCAGGTAGCGGTAGAACCCGGAGGCGAACGCGAAATTGTCCTCGGTGAGGTAGACGGCGCCGGTGAACGAGTCGAACGCGGCCGACTCGTGGGCGAACCGCCCGGCGCTCCTGATCGGTCCTGAGGCCCTGCCGTCGATCGGGACCTCGAAGATGTAGCCGTGCCTCTGGGTGAGCTTGCCGTTGTCCTGGCCGGTGAAGTCGTTGCCCACGTCCGGCCCGTTGACCGTCTCCTCGCAGGTCACCCAGGCACCCCAGGGCATCGGGCCGCCCGAGCAGTTCATCTGGGTGCCGGTCAGGCTGGGGGCTGCGGAGATCACCTTGCCGTAACGGGTGACCCTGAGCGTGGAGGTGCCGCCGCCCGCCGCCGGGTCGTAGGCCCTGGCCGGGTCGCCGAACGCACCGACCGGGCCGTTGACCTCGTGGTTGCGGACGAGGATCGCGGTGTTCGCGGGCCCGCGGAACGCGGCCATGCCGTCGTGCCTGGAGGGGACGGCGGACCCGTCGCCGAACCTGTCCCCGGCGACGCTGAAGGAGGCGTAGCGGAAGCCGTCGGGCAGATGAAGCCGGACCGCGCCGTCCCGCTCGTCGGCGACCGGCCTCAGCGGCCCGTACCCGCCTCCGGGGCGGGTCTCCCCGTTCAGCCCCGCCCGCGCGACGCCGGCGAACGGCCCGGCCACCCCTACCGTGGCCAGCGCACCACTACCGGCAAGGAAACGACGACGATCCATCTTGCGACTCCCTGAGGTCAGGTGGATTCACGTCACGTTAATCCGCCGTCAGCAGTCCGCTATATGGCATATATCGACAATTAACCGTGCAAGAAAGCGGGCAGCTCCTGTTCCCACTTCTGCCCCCTGGTAATCCATAGGGGTTGTCCACAAGCTGTGGACAACCCCCGTCCGGGGCTTACTCCACCGTGACCGACTTGGCGAGATTGCGGGGCTGGTCGACGTCGTGCCCCTTGGCGGTGGCCAGCTCACAGGCGAAGACCTGGAGCGGCACCGTGGCGACCAGCGGCTGGAGCAGGGTCGGCACGGCCGGGATGCGGATCAGCGTGTCGGCGTACCGCTCGACCACGTCGTCGCCCTCCTCGGCGATGACGAGGGTCCTGGCGCCCCTGGCCCTGATCTCCTGGATGTTGGACACGATCTTGTCGTGGATCACCCGCTGGCCGGACAGCGAGGGGACGACCACCACGACCGGGAGCCCCTTGTCGATCAGCGCGATCGGGCCGTGCTTGAGCTCCCCCGCGGCGAAGCCCTCGGCGTGCATGTACGCCAGTTCCTTGAGCTTCAGCGCTCCCTCCAGCGCGACGGGGAAGCCCACGTGCCGCCCGAGGAAGAGCACGCACCGCTCAGCGGCCAGCGATCTGGCCAGCGCGCGGACCGGTTCGACCGTCGAGAGGACCTCGCTCACCTTCGACGGCATCTCCGCCAGCCGGTCGACGATCTGGGTGATCTCGTCGCCGAACTTGGTGCCCCGGACCTGCGCGAGGTAGAGCGCCACCAGGTAGCAGGCCACCAGCTGGGTGAGGAAGGCCTTGGTGGAGGCCACCGCGACCTCCGGGCCCGCGTGCGTGTAGAGGACGGCGTCGGACTCGCGGGAGATCGTGGAGCCGTTCACGTTGCACACCGCCAGCACCCGGGAGCGCTGCCCGCGCGCGTGCCGTACCGCCATGAGCGTGTCCATCGTCTCGCCCGACTGGCTGATCACGACGACCAGTGTGTCCCGGGTGAGGATCGGGTCGCGGTAGCGGAACTCGCTGGCCACCTCGACCTCGCAGGGCAGCTGAGCCCAGTGCTCGATGGCGTACTTCGCGATGAGCCCGGCGTGGTACGAGGTCCCGCAGGCCACCAGGATGATCTTGTTGATGTCGCGTAGCTCCTGGTCGGACAGGCGCATCTCGTCCAGCACCAGCAGGCCGTCCTGGCCGACCCTGCCGAGCAGCGTGTCGGCGACGGCCCTGGGCTGCTCGGCGATCTCCTTGAGCATGAAGTGGTCGTAGCCGTCCTTCTCGGCGGCCGAGGCGTCCCAGCCGATGTGATAGTCACGCGTCTCGGCCGGAGCCCCCTGGAAGTCGAAGACCGTGATCTTCGAGGGACGCAGCTCGACCACCTGGTCCTGCCCCAGCTCCACCGCCTCGCGTGTGTAGGCGATGAAGGCCGCCACGTCCGAGCCGAGGAAGTTCTCCCCGTCCCCTCTGCCGACCACCAGCGGCGAGTTACGCCGCGCCCCCACCACCACCTCGGGCTCGTCCACCGAGACCGCGAGCAGCGTGAACGCCCCCTCCAGCCGCAGGCAGACCCGGCGCATCGCCTCCGCCAGGCCACCGGCGGCGAACTCCTCCAGCAGATGCGCCACCACCTCCGTGTCGGTCTCGGAGACGATCCGGTGGCCCTTGTCCTCCAGCTCACTCCTGAGCGCGGCGAAGTTCTCGATGATCCCGTTGTGGATGACCGCGATCCGCCCGTGACAGTCGGTGTGCGGGTGGGCGTTGCGGTCGGTGGGCGCCCCGTGGGTGGCCCATCTGGTGTGCCCGATCCCGACCGTCGACGGCGGCGCGGGCCGCGAGACCAGTGCCGAGCGCAGGTTGGCCAGCTTCCCCGCCCGTTTCTCCACGACCAGGCCGCCGGATCCGACCAGTGCGATTCCCGCCGAGTCGTACCCCCGGTACTCCAGCCGGCCCAGTCCCTCGACGGCGACCTCGATCGCCTGCCGCTGTCCCGTATATCCCACTATGCCGCACATGACCTACCCCCTTCCCTGAGAGATCGGCCACCTTGTCTATGGAGAACCCCCCAGACACCCCAAGAATCCCGCCTGGCACCCGGCAGGATCGTACGCAGAGGCGATCAGTAGGCTTGCTGAACATGGCCAACGGTTTGGACACCGCGACACCGTACGTGCAGCTGAGCCGGGCTCAGTGGAGCGACCTGCGGAAGAACACCCCCCTGACGCTCACCGAGAGCGAACTGGAGGAACTGCGCGGCGTCGACGACCCGATCGACCTGACCGAGGTCACCGATATCTACCTGCCGCTCACCCGGCTGCTCAACCTGCACTTCACCGGAGTCAGGCAGCGCAGCGCGGCACTCAACACCTTCCTCGGCGGCGAGCGGCGGACGGCCCCGTACGTCCTGGGCATCGCCGGCAGCGTCGCGGTCGGCAAGTCGACCACCGCCAGGCTGCTGCACACCCTGCTGGCCCGCTGGCCGGAGCACCCCCGGGTGGACCTGATCACCACGGACAGCTTCCTGTTCCCGAACGAGGTCCTCACCGCCAGGAACATCATGCACCGGAAGGGCTTCCCGGAGAGCTACGACCGGCGGGCCCTGGTCAGGTTCGTCGCCGACGTCAAGGCGGGCCTGCCCGAGGTGACGGCCCCGGTCTACAGCCATCTGGAGTACGACATCGTGCCCGGTGCGACCCAGACCATCCGCCGGCCCGACATCCTCATCGTCGAGGGCCTCAACGTGCTGCAGCCCGCCCCGCCCACCGCGCTCGCGATCAACGACTACTTCGACTTCTCCATCTACGTGGACGCCAAGGTCGAGCACATCCGCGACTGGTACGTGGACCGCTTCCACAAGCTGCGGCAGACCGCCTTCGAGGACCCGAAGTCCTACTTCAGGCACCTCGCCGAGCTGTCCGAGGAGCAGGCGACCGAGTTCGCCAAGGACATCTGGCGCGACATCAACGAGCGCAACCTCCTGGAGAACATCGCCCCCACCAGGGGCCGCGCCGACCTGGTCCTGCACAAGAGCGCCGACCACTCGGTCAGCCGCGTCCGCCTCCGCCGCATCTGACTTTCCGCCCCTTTCGCCCCCTAGGATCAGCGGCGACCGCGGTCACCCTCGGCGCCGCCCAGGTCCACGGCGACGCGCCGCTCACCGAGGCGCTGGCCGGCCTGCCGCTCGACACCCCGTGGACCAAGCGGTACGCCTTCGGCCTGCTCCCGATCGGCGACGCGTTCCTGGCCTGGTCGAAGACCGCACGGCCGTGGGTGACGCCCACACCGCCCCCGCCACCGGCGAGCATCTCGTGGTGGCGGCGGATACCGCTGCTCTCGCTCCTGGTCCTGGCCGGCACCGCACCCTGGCTGCCCGCCCTGGTACGGCGCCACCGACACCGCCGTACTCCGGCGTGACATCCCACAACGCCGGCTGGGGAGGGTCCCGGCCGCCGGAAAACGGCTTTCTGAACGGACCGGCGCTGTGGCAGGGTCGGCCGGTGACTGTTTCCCGTGGTGAACTGCTCCGCTGGCAGTTCGAGCTGACCTGGTCGCTGTTCGAACTCCATCTGGAGCGGTTGCGGCCGGAGGACTTTCTCTGGGAGCCCGCGCCCCACTACTGGACGGTGCGCCCGGGCGTCGACGGGATGTGGGTGCCGGACTGGGACGATGCCGAACCCGATCCCATTCCGGTCCCCACCCTCGGCTGGGTCACCTGGCACATCGGCTGGTGGTGGACGGTGACCATCGACCACGCGCGGGGGCGGACACCACGTGACCGGGAGGAGATCGGGTGGCCGGGCGACGGGCAGGCCACCGTCGACTGGCTACGCGGCCTTCGCGTGGAGTGGCTGGCGGTGCTGGACCGGCTCACCGACGCCGACCTGGACGCCACCGCCCCCTTCCCCTGGCCGGACAGCCCCGAACTGACCGTCGCCCACATGATCGCCTGGGTCAACTCCGAACTGATGAAGAACATCGCCGAGATCGGCCAGCTCCGCCTGCTCCGCGCCGCGTCCGCCGGATGAGAGGCCGGAGATTCTCCGGGCTTCAGTAAGCCGCCCACAGGTCCTAAGGTTGGCCCGTGCTGCATCTGCGCGTGATCAGTCCGCCGGAATTGTCGGACGGTGTGCTGGAGGTGCTCGAAACCTGCGTCGGCGTGGTCAACATCGTCGTGCTTCCCGGTGCCGCGCGCTCCCCCGCCGGGGACCTCGTCCAGTTCGATGTCGCCCGCGAGGCCGCCAACGAGGTGATCGAGCACCTGCAGCGGCTCGGCCTGCACACCGAGGGGTCGATCGCGGCCGAGGAGGTCGACCTGTCGATCTCGGAGGTGTCCGAGCGCGCCCAGGAGGAGGCGCCCGGCGACGGGGACGACGCGGTGGTCTGGGCGGAGTTCGCCCAGCGGGTCGGCGACGACTCCCGGCTCACCTGGGCCTTCCTCGCGTTCCTGGTGATCGCCACACAGATCGCGGCGATCGGTGTGATCGTCAACTCGCCGATCCTCATCGTCGGCGCGATGGTGCTGGGGCCGGAGTTCGGTGCGATCGCGGCCATCTGCTTCGGCCTGATCCGTGCCGACCGACAGCTGATCGGCCGCGCGCTCCGTACCCTGGCCGTGGGCTTCGCCGTCGCCCTCGCGGTCACCTTCGCCTGCGCGCTGGCCTGGCGGTGGCTGGGCTGGATCGACAGCGACTCGTTGCGGACCGGGCACGAGGAGATCGAGTTCATCGTCAAGCCCGACAGGTGGTCGTTCATCGTGGCGCTGCTCGCCGGGGCCGCCGGGGTGCTCTCGGTGACCGCCGGCAAGTCCTCGGCGCTGGTCGGCGTCTTCATCTCGGTCACCACGGTCCCGGCCGCGGGCTACTTCGCGGTCGCCGCCGCGCTGTCGCGCTGGGGCGACATGGGCGCGTCGGCCGTCCAGCTCGGGGTGAACATCGCAGGAATGATCATCTCCGGGGTGCTGACGCTCCTCGCGCAGAGGGCCTACTGGTCCCGGTTCGGCATGCGCCTTCCGGTACCCCCCGGCAGGCGGTGAACCGCCCTTTTGGACGAGGGGAACTCCTTCGTACGACTGAGGTGTCCGTCCGCGACGGCGGATAGTGTCCCGGTATGACTATCCTCGCCACCGAGGGACTGACCAGACGTTTCCCCCGGGTGACGGCGCTCGACCAGCTCACCGTCACCGTCGGCCCCGGCGTGACCGGTCTGGTCGGCGCCAACGGCGCGGGCAAGTCCACGCTGATCAAGATCCTGCTCGGCCTGCTCGAACCCAGCGCCGGCCGCGCCCAGGTGCTGGGCATGGACACCGCGACCAGGGGCGCGGAGATCCGCCGGATCGTGGGCTACATGCCCGAGCACGACTGCCTGCCGCCCGATCTGTCCGCCACCGAGTTCACCGTGCACATGGCCCAGATGTCCGGCCTGCCGCGCACCGCGGCCCGCGAACGCGCCGCCGACGTGCTGCGCCACGTCGGGCTCTACGAGGAGCGCTACCGCGCGATGGGCGGCTACTCCACCGGCATGAAGCAGCGGGTCAAGCTGGCCCAGGCCCTGGTGCACGACCCGCGCCTGGTCCTGCTGGACGAGCCCACCAACGGCCTCGACCCGCAGGGCCGTGACGAGATGCTCGCGCTGATCCGCAGGATCGGCTCGGAGTTCGGCATCAGCGTGCTGGTCACCTCCCACCTGCTGGGCGAGCTTGAGCGGGTCTGCGACCACGTCATCGTGATCGACGGCGGCAAGCTGCTGCGCTCCTCGGCCATCGGGGAGTTCACCCAGCAGACCCAGACCGTGACCGTCGAGGTGGAGGAGGGCCAGGACGCGCTCGTGGCCCGGCTGACCGAGCTGGGCGAGACCGTCACCCCGCACGGCAGGATGCTGCTCGTCCACGTCCGCGCGCCGGAGACCTTTGATGTCCTCCGCGACGCCGTCTGCGAGCTCGACCTCTGCCTCGTCCGCCTGGAACAGGGGCGCCAGCGCATCGAGGACGTCTTCAGGGAGCCGGCCAATGTCTGAACCCACGGGTGTCATCCACGACATCGGATACCGCCACTACGACGGGGTGCGGCTCGGCCGGGGCCACGCCACCGCCGCGCTGACCGTGCACAGCCTGCGCGGGATCTTCGGGCTCGGCCGCACCGCCCGCTCCAAGATCATTCCTTTCATGCTGGTGGGCATCATGTTCCTGCCCGCCGTCGTCTCCATCGCGGCGATGGCGCTGATCAAGCAGGAGGGCCTTCGCTACACCGATTACGCGGTCTTCATGCAGGTCGTGCTCGCGATCTTCCTGGCCTCCCAGTCGCCGTACGCCGTCGCCCCCGACCTGCGCTTCCGGGTGCTGCCGCTCTACCTGTCGCGCCCGGTGACGCTCTGGGACTACGTCGGGGCGAAGCTGGCGGCGATGACCGCGGCGATGTTCCTGCTGCTGGCGGTGCCGCTCACCGTGCTGTTCATCGGTGAGGTGGTCATCGACCTGCCCGGCGACACGCACACCGTCGAATACCTCACCAGCATGGCCGGCGCGGCCGGCTACGCGCTGCTGCTGGCCTGTCTCGGCATCGCCATCGCCTCGTTCACCCCCAGACGCGGTCTGGGCGTGGCCTCGGTCATCGCCCTCTACCTGCTCACCTCCGCCGTCTCCACGGTGCTGTACGGGGTGCTGGAGTCGATGGGCGACGACGCCACCGCCGCGTGGGCCTGGCTGATCAACCCGTTCTTCCTGGTGGACGCCGCCGTGCACGTCGGAATCTTCGGGGCGACCCCCGCCTCGAACGTCATCTACCCCTCGGGCGCGGGCAGCCTGGTCGCCGGAGTGATCATGATCGCGCTGATCGGCCTGTCCGTGACGGCCCTGATCGCGCGCTACCGGAAGGCGGCCTCCCGATGAGGATCGAACTGGCCCAGGTCTCCCGCTGGTACGGCAACGTGGTCGCCGTCAACGACATCACCATGACCGTCGGCCCCGGTGTCACCGGGCTGCTCGGCCCGAACGGCGCGGGCAAGTCCACGCTGCTGCACATGATGGCCGGGTTCCTGGCGCCCTCGGGCGGCACCGTCACCCTGGACGGCGACCAGATCTGGCGCAACCACCAGATCTACCGCTCCATCGGCCTGGTCCCCGAGCGCGAGGCCGTCTACGGCTTCCTCACCGGCTGGCAGTTCGTGCTGTCCAGCGCGAAGCTGCACCGCCTGCCCGACCCCGAGGACGCCGCCCGCAAGGCGCTCGCCCTGGTGGAGATGGAGAGCGCCAAGGACCGCAGGATCGAGACGTACTCCAAGGGCATGCGCCAGCGCGTCAAGGTGGCCGCCGCCCTGGTGCACGACCCCCAGGTCCTGCTGCTCGACGAGCCGTTCAACGGCATGGACCCCCGCCAGCGCCTGCACCTGATGGACCTGGTCAGCGCCATGGGCGCGGCGGGCAAGACCATCCTGTTCAGCTCGCACATCCTGGAGGAGGTGGAACGCGTCGCCCAGCACATCGAGGTGCTGGTCGCGGGCCGGCACGCCGCCTCCGGGGACTTCCGTGAGATCCGCCGCCGGATGACCGACCGCCCGCACCTGTTCCGGGTCCGCTCCAGCGACGACCGCCGCCTGGCGTCCGCGCTGATCGCCGACGCCTCCTCGGGCGCGGTCTCGCTGACCGAGGCGGGCCTGGAGGTGCAGGCGGTCGACTTCCGGCGCTTCACCCGCCTGCTGCCCAGGGTCGCCAGGGACGCGGACGTACGCGTCTGGCAGGTCTCCCCCGCCGACGAGGACCTGGAGAGCGTCTTCTCCTACCTGATCAACAGGAGCAGCTGATCATGAACGGTGTCATCGCCGGAATCTCCTACCGGGCCCTCCTCGGCCGCCGCCGGATCTGGCTGCTGATCATGCTGCCCCTGGTGCTGGTCGTCATGGCGGCCCTGCTGAACCTCATCGGCGCCGCCGACGAGCGGACCGCGGTCACGCTCATGCGGACCTTCGCCATCGGCACCATGCTGCCGCTGCTCGGCCTGATCGCCGGGACCGGGGTGATCGCCCCCGAGATCGACGACGGCACGATCATCCATCTGCTGGCCAAGCCGATCTCCCGCCCGGTGATCGCGCAGACCAAGTTCGTGGTCGCCGCCTCGATGCTCGCGCTGTTCGCCGCCGTACCGACCTTCGTCGCGGCCTACCTGCTGGTCAACCTCGAATCCGGGATCGCCTACGGCTTCGCCCTCGGTGCCCTGGTCGGCGGGATCGCGTACGCGGCGGTGTTCATGCTGCTGGGTGTGCTGACCCGGCACGCGGTCACCATCGGCATCGTCTACGCACTCGTCTGGGAGGGCGTGGTGGGCAACTTCGTCCCCGGTGCCCGGAGGTTCTCCATCCAGCAGTGGGCCCAGTCGATCGCCGACCAGGTGTCCTCCTCACCGTTCTTCTCCACCGAGATCACCCTCGGCTTCGCCGTACCGGCCCTGCTGATCATCACCGTCGGCGCGGTGGTCTGGTCGGGCCAGCGCCTCCGCGGCTTCTCCCTCACCGGCGACGAGTAGGCCGTGGGCACCCCCACGGCCGGGGGTGCCCACATACGGGTTCTTCTCGCCCGTGTCATGAGGCTGGGCGCGGATCGTTACGAGGGCGACCGCCCCAGGTGACGGCGGAGTCCGGTGCGGCGGAGGACCAGGAGCACGGTCAGGGCCAGGGCCAGCAGACCGGCGCCCGCACCCGCGTACCACAGGCGGCCGGCCACGGGGTTGGCCGCCTCGTGGGCGGCCGCCTCGGCGGCCGCGCCGGCCGGCAGCTGGTCGGAGTGGGTGGCGCAGACCAGGGGCTTGTCGTCCGTCTTGACGCTCGCACAGGCGACGGTGGCCAGGCGGAGCAGGTCCTCCGGGGTGTCTCGCACCTCGGCGGTGGTGTGGAAGACGGCCTTCTTGCCCGCCGGCACATCGGCGGTCCAGCGGACCTGGCCCTCCTCCGCCCTGCCCTGGCCGTCGGCCGAGACGAAGTGCAGGCCGGTCGGCAGGCTCTGAGTGATCCTGAGCTCACGCGCCTTGTCCGTGCCGACGTTGTTGACGGTGACGGTGTAGGTGAACCGGTCCCCCGCCTCGGCGGTGGTCTGGCCGTTGTCGATGCTGATGCTCAGCCTGGGGGCGGCCACGATGGCCGCCTTCACCTCCTTGTCGTCGGGGTGCGGTTTGAGCGCGAACGCCGCCGAGGGTGTGGCAAGGGCGACGACCAGGACCGCGCCGAGTCCGCAGAGAGCGGCGGCACGCCGCGTGATCACTGCCATGACTTGCTCCTTCACGTTGTTCGGGTTCGAGTGAGAGGTGCTTGGTAGACCCCACCGGGTTCCCGGCGGGGGCGTCTGCGCGTCAACTGGCCGTCGCGACGTAGGTGAGCGTCGCCGAATAGCTGCCGACCGGGACAAAGGGGATGTAACCCTCGAAGTCATTGCCGATGGCGTCCCCGTCGGGAGCGGACGGACTGTCCTGCTGGTGGACGAGTACCGGGGTGCCGGCCGAGACGGCCTGGAAGGCCGACGTGCCGCTCTCGCGCACGCGCAGGTTCCCGATCGGGATGGTGACGTCGTTGCCGGGCTGGTCCGAGGTGAGCTCGGCCGAATCCGCCTGCACGGTGACGCTGTAGCCGTCGACGCTGTTCGTGATGACGGTCATGGTCACGGCTCCGTTGCTCCTGGCCGTCGAATCCGGAGTGCCTGCCAAGACGAAGCTGCTGGTCAGGTCGGTGAGGGTGATACTGGTGGGGGTCAAGGTGATCACGACCGAGCACCGCGGGTCGGTGCCCCCGACCGGACAGTTGCTACCCGTCGTCGCCGAGGTGACCCGATTGTCGAGAGTTCCGTCACCCGTGACCTCCTCACCCGTGACCTCCTCATCGGTGACGACGGTGAAGGTGATGACCGCGCTCGCCTCCATCGGCAGCGTTCCGGTCCAGCCGAGGATGCCGTCGGCATAGGTGACGGTGCCGGTGGAGGCGCTCGCGTCGTTGTTGTAGACGGCGTCGTCGAGCACCCCGGCCAGCGAGTCGGTGACCGCGGCAGCGGCGTACGGGGTCTCACCGGTGTTCGTGACCGTGATCGTGTACTGGACGGTGGCCTCCGCCACCACGGCACCGCTGTTGTTCGCGGTCTTGGTGATGGTGAGACCGGGAGTCAGGACGGTGACGGTCGTGGTGCAGCCCGGATCGTCTCCCCCTTCGGGGCAGGTCGATCCGGCGGTGGCGGAGACGACGGTGGTGGTCATGATCCTGTCGCCCGAAGGAGGATAGATGCCGGTGATCGAGTAGGTGACCGTGGCGGTGGCGCCGATGGCGAGATCGCCACTCCAGCCGAGGACGCCGCCGGCGAAGGTGACGGTGCCGACGGAGGCGGTCGCGTCGTTGCCGTAGGTGGCGTCGTCGAGCACCCCGGCCAGCGACTCGGTGAACGCGGCACCGGCGTAGGCGGTCTCACCGGTGTTGACCAGGGTCACCGTGTAGTGGACGGCGCCCCCGGCGACGACGGTGCCGGTGTCGGCGGTCTGCGTGATCGTGAGCCGCGGCACCAGGACGCGCACGAGTGTCGCGCACGCCGGGTCGGTGCTGCCCACCGGACAGGTGCTGCCCGGCGTGGTGGAGCTCACGCCGCTGGTCAGGACCTTGTCCCCGGGGTCGGGATCCTGCACCGTGACGGAGTAGGTGATCGCGGTGCTCGCGCCCATCGCGAGGCCGCCGGTCCAGGTCAGTTTCGGCGCGGTGTAGTCGAAGACGCCGGTGGAGGCACTCGCGTCGCCGTTGTAGACGGCGTCGGGGAGCACCCCGTCGAGCGCGGCGACGACGGAGGCCGCGGCGTAGTCCGTCTGCCCGGTGTTGGTGACCGTGATCGTGTAGCCGACCGTGCTCCCGGGGGTCGTGGTCGCCGTGTCGGCGGTCATGGCGATGCTCAGTGCGGGGATCAGGATGGTCACGGTCGCGGTGCAGGCCGGGGCGGTGGAGTCCACCGGGCAGGTGCTGCCCGGTGCGGACGAGGAGACGACGCTGGTCATGCTCGTGTCTCCGGTGTTGGGGTCGCCGGCCTTCACCGTGTACGTGACGGTCACGGTCGCCCCGACCGCCATATCGCCGGTCCAGGTCAGGGTCTGCCCGGCAACGGCGACCGTGCCGGCCGTGGCGATCGCGTCATTGTCGTAGACGGCCTCGTCCAGCACGTCGGCGAGAGCGTTCGCGACGCTCACGCCTTCGTACGGGGTCTGGCCGGTGTTGGCGATCGTGATCGTGAAACGGGTGACGCCGCCGGGGGTCGTGGTCGGCCGGCCGGCGGCGATGGAGACGGCCAGTCCGGGGATGAGCACGGTCACCGTCGAGGTACAGGCCGGGGCGCCGCCCCCCACCGGGCAGGTGCTGCCCGGCGCGCCGGAGACGACGGTGTCGGTGAGCAGCAGGTTGCCGGTGTCCGGATTGTTGACGGTGACCGAGTAGCCGATGGTCACCGTCACCCCGACCGCCAGATCACCGCTCCAGGTCAGGGTCTGCCCGACAACGGCGACCGTGCCGACCGTGGCGGTCGCGTCCCCGTTGTAGTCGGCGTCGTCCAGCACCGCCGCCAGCGGATCGGTGACGGTCACGCCGGTGTAGTCTGTCTGCCCGGTGTTGGTGGCCGTGATCGTGTAGCCGACCGTGCCGCCGGGGGTCGTGGTCACCGTGTCGGCGGTCTTGACGATGGTCAGCGCCGGGACGAGCACGGTGACGAGTGTCGTGCACGCCGGGACGGAGCCGGTGGACGGGCAGGTGCTGCCCGGCGTGTCGGAGGAGACATCGTTTTCGATCAGCTTGTCACCCAGGTCGGGGTTGTTCACGGTGACCGAGTAGGTGATCGTCGCGGTCGCGCCGACCGCCAGATCACCGGTCCAGGTCAGGCCGGGACCGGTGAAGGTGACGGTGCCGTTGGTAGCGCTCGCGTCGCCGTTGTAGACGGCGTCGGTGAGCACCTGCGAGAGATCGTCGGTCGCCGTCGCCCCGGTGTACGGGGTCTGGCCGGTGTTGGCGACCGTGGTCGTGTAGGTGATGGTCCCGCCGGGAGTGACCGTCGTCCGGTCCGCGCTCGTGGAGAGGGCCAGGACGGGGGTCAGCACGGTGACCGTCGAGGCACAGAGCGGGTCGGTGCTCCCCACCGGGCAGTTGTTGCCCAGCGCGTCGGAGGTCATGACGGCGTTGAGCACCTTGTCGCCCGGATCGGGGTTCTGCACCCTTACCGAGAAGGTGATGGTGACATTCGTGCCGATCGGGAGAAGACCGGTCCACACCATCTGGCTGGTCGCGGAGGTGAAGGCGAGGTTGCCCGACGAGGTCGTTCCGTCACCGTTGTAGACCGCGTCGTCGAGGACCCCGGCGAGCAGGCCGTTCACGGTGGTGCGGCTGGTGTACGGCGTCTGCCCGGTGTTGGCGATCGTGACCGTGTAGGTGACGACCCCGGTCGGGACGGCGGTGACGACGTCCGCCACCATAGTGATCTTGATTCTGGAGATCAGGACCTCGTCGAAGCAGCGGGCGTCCGTGCTTCCGGTCGGGCAGGTACTGCCCGCGGTGGCCGAGGTGACAGTGTTGGTCAGCTTCTGGTCACCGGCACCGGGGGTGTTCGTCGTGACGCTGTAGGTGAGGGTGACCCCCTGTCCGGGGTTGAGAGCTCCGGTCCAGGTCAGATTGGAGCCGGCGAAGGTGACGGTGCCGCGCGTGGCGCTCGCGTCGCCGTTGTAGACGGCGTCGTCCAGCACCCCGGCCAGCACGTCGGTGAACGTCGCCGCGGCGAAGGGGACCTGTCCGGTGTTGGTGGCGGTGACCGTGTAGCCGACCGTCCCCCCGGGTGTGGTCGACGTGACGCCGGGCGTCTTCACGATCGTCAGGAGTGGCGTGAGAACGACGATCCCCGAACGGCAGGCCGAACTCCCGCTGCCGGGCGGGCAGGTGCTGCCCATCTCGGTGGAGGCGACGCCGTTGCTCAGAAGCTTGTCACCGGTGGGGGGGCTGATCGAGGTGACGGAGTAGGTGACGGTCGCGGTCGCGCCGACCGCCAGGTCACCGGTCCAGGTCAGGACCTCGTCCGCGAGGCCGACCGTTCCGGTCGTCGCCACCGCGTCGCCGTTGTACGTCGCCGCGTCCAGCACCCCGGTCAGCGAGTCGGTGACGACGGCGCCGGTGTACGCGCTGTTCCCGCTGTTGGCGATCGTGAGCGTGTAGGCCACCGGGCCGCCGGGGACCACCACGCTCCGGTCCGCGACCTTGGTGATCGTCAGACCGGGGGTCAGCACGGTGACCGAGGTGGTGCAGCCGGGAGCGGTCGTCACGGGACAGCTGCTGCCCTGTGCCGCGGAGACCGAGGTGAGGGTGATCAGCTTGTCGCCGGTGTCGGGGTTGTTCACCGTGAGGCTGCCGGTCAGCGTGACACTACCGCCCACCGGAATGTTCCCGGTCCAGGTCAGCCCGTCGAGGCCCAGTGACAGCGATCCGGAGGTGGCGCTCTGGTCCCCGTTGGAGACGCTGTCGTCGACGCCCTCGATCCCGTTGAACAGCACGCTGATCCCGTGGTACGGCGTCTGTCCGGCGTTGGTCATCACCGACGTGTAGTGCACCACCTCGCCCGGCAGGTAGGTCGCCGCGTTGGACGTGGTCACGATGGTCAGCTTGGCCACGGTCACCGTGGCCGTGCAGCGCGGATCGGTGCTCGCCGCGGCGCAGTTGCCGTCCGGTGAGGTCGAGACCAGGGTGTTGACGAGGTTCCCGTCGGGCGAGGTGTTCACCGTCACCGAGTAGACGACCGTGGTCGTCCCTTCGGCGGGGACGGTTCCGGTCCAGGTCAGGTTGGGTGCGGTGTAGCCGACGGTGCCCGTGCCCGCCACGGCGTCGTTGTTGTAGGTGCTGTCGTCCAGGACGTCGGTCAGATCATCGGTGAACGTCGCGCCGACGTAGGGCGTCAGCCCGCTGTTGCTGATCGTGACGGTGTAGGTGACCGTCTCGCCCTGCCCGGCCGAGGGGGTGCTCGCGGCCTTGTCGAAGGTCAGCGTGGTGAGCCCGGTGACCGGGACACTGGTGCCGCAGCGGGGGTCGGTCCCACCGGACGGGCAGTTGTTGCCGGAAGTGGTGGAGGTGATCGCGCTCACCAGGTTCGCGTCACCGGTCACCGGGTTGTCGACGGTGACCGTGTAGGTGATCGTCGCGCTCGCGCCGGGCACGAGGTTTCCGGTCCAGGTCAGGTTGGGGCTGGTGTAGGACATGCTGCCGGTCGTCGCCGTCGCGCCGCCGTTGTAGACCGCGTCGTCCAGCACACCCGCCAGCGACTCGGTGAACGTCGCCCCCGTGTAGGAAAGCTGCCCGGTGTTGGTGACGATGATCGTGTAGGTGATCGTGCTCCCCGGCACCGCCGTGGTGGGAACGTCGGTCTGGGTGATGGTCAGCGCGGGGATGAGCACGATCACAGTGCTGGTGCACTGCGCGTTGCCACTCGCCGGAGCGCAGTTGCCGCCGATGGTGGGCGAGGAGATCGTGCCGGTCAGGTTCCTGTCGCCGGGGTCGGGGTTTCGTACGGTGACCGAGTAGGTGATCGTCGCGCTCGCCCCGACCGCCAGATCGCCGGTCCAGGTCAGGTTGGGGGCGGCGTAGGAGACGGTGCCGCTCGTCGCCGACACGTCGCCGTTGTAGACCGCGTCGTCCAGCACACCCGCCAGCGACTCGGTGAACGTCGCACCGGTGTACGGCGTCTGCCCGGAGTTGGTGACGGTGACCGTGTAGTTGACGGTGCCACCCTGGACCGTGACGGGGGTGTCGGCGATGTTGGCGATCGTCAGGCCCGGGACGACGACATTGAGCAGGGCCGTGCAGCGGGGGTCGGAGCCGCCGGCCGGGCAGTTGTTACCGGGAGCGGCCGAGACCAGGGTGCCAGTGACGATCTTGTCCCCGGTGGGGGGATTCTTCACGGTCAGGGTGCCGGTGACCGTGACGGTGCCCCCGACGGGAATGTTGCCGGTCCAGGTGATGGCCGTGGCGCCGAGGACCAGCGTCCCCGAACTCGCGGTCTGGTCCCCGTTGGGGACGGCGTCGTCGACGGTACCGGCGGTCGGACTGGAAATGCTGATCCCCGTATAGGGCACCTTCCCGGTGTTGCTGAACGTGGCGTTGAGCCGGATCGTCGACCCCGGTGTGGCACTGCTCCCGACGTAACTCTGCGAGATGACCAGCCGCGCCACCGCCACCACGACGGTGCAGCGCGAATCGGTGCCCCCTGCCGGGCAGTTGCTCCCCGTGGTGGACGAGACGGCGGTGCTGGAGAGCAGCGCGTCTCCGGTGTCGGGATTGTTGACGGTGACCGAGTAGGTGATCGTGGCACTCGCGCCGACCGCCAGGTTACCGGTCCAGCCCAGGTTGGACCCGGCGAGGGTGACCGTACCCGTCGTGGCCCCGGCGTCCGCGTTGTAGGTCGCGTCGTCCAGCACCCCGGTCAGCAGGTCGGTGACGGCGGCCCCGGTGTACGGGGTCTGCCCGGAGTTGGTGACGGTGACCGTGTAGTGGACGGTGGCCCCGGGCGTCGTCGTGCTGGTGTCCGAGCTCACCGCGATGGTCAGCCTCGGCACCAGGACTGTCACCACCGAGACGCACCCCGTGCCGGTGCTCCCCGCCGGGCAGGTACTGCCCGGGGCGGACGACACCGCGGTGTTGGTCATCACCTTGTCCCCGCGGTCGGGGTTTCGCACGGTGACCGAGTAGGTGACGGTCGCGCTCGCCCCGATCGCCAGGTCACCGGTCCAGGTCAGGTTGGACCCGGCGAAGGCGACGGTGCCGGTCGTCGCGGTCGCGTCGCCGTTGTAGTCGGCGTCGTTGAACACCTGGGCCAGCTGATTGGTGACCTGGGCGCCGCTGTAGGGGGTCTGCCCGGTGTTGGTCACCGTCGTCGTATAGGTGACCGTGCCACCCGGCGTGGTCGTCTGGGTGTCGGCGGTGTTCGTGATCGTCAACGCCGGGACCAGGACGGTGACCAGGGTGAAGCAGCCGGGCGCCGTCGCACCGATGACCGGGCAGCCGCTGCCGGGAGCGGTGGACGTGACGGCGCTTCTCAGGACCTTGTCGCCGGTGTCGGGGTTGTTCACGGTGACCGAGTAGGTGATCGTGGCGCTCGCGCCGACCGCGATGTCCCCGCCCCAGGTGATCGAACCGTTCGGGGACACGCTGACACTGCCCGAACTGGCCGTGAGGTCGCCGTTGTAGGTCGCGTCGTCGAGCGTGGCCGAGACATCGATTACGGCGCTGATGCCCGTGTACGGGGTCTGCCCGGTGTTGGCCAGCGTGGTGGTGTAATTCACGACGCCCCCCGGGGTCGTCGTGGCCGCGTCCGCCCCGGCGTTGATCGTCAACTGCGGGACGAGGACCGTCACGCTGCTGGCGCACCGGGCATCGCCGCTGCCCGCGGGGCAGTTGCTGCCGGCGGTGGCCGAGGTGAGGGTGTCGGTCAGCGTCCTGTTCCCGTTGTCGGGGTTGTTGACGGTGACCGAGTAGGTGATCGTGGCGCTCGCCCCGACCGCGAGGTTGCCGGTCCAGGTCAGCGTGGAGCTCGCGAAGCCGACCGAGCCGCTGGTCGCGGCGGCGTCCGCGTTGTAGGTCGCGTCGTCCAGCACCCCGCCCAGCGCGTCGGCGAACGTCGCACCGGTGTAAGCGGTCTGCCCCGAGTTGGTGACCAGCACCGTGTAGTTCACGACCGAACCGGGGGTCGTGGTCAACGTGCCGACCGACTTGGCGATCGTCAGGCCGGGGATCAGGACCGTGACGGTGCTGAAGCACCCGGGTGCCTGGTTGCCCACCGGGCAGTTGTTGCCCGGTGCGGCCGAGGTGACGGCGGTCCGGAGGACCCTGTCTCCGGTGTCGGGATTGTTCACGGTGACCGAGCCGGTGATGGTGACGCTCGCGCCGATGGCCAGGTCACCCGTCCAGGTGAAGGTGCCGTTCAGGTTGTTGACGACGGTGCCCGACGTCGCGGAGAGGCTGCCGTTGACCGTCGCGTCGTCCAGCACGCCCGCCAGCGAGGCGGTGAAACTCGTCCCGGCGTACGGGGTCTGCCCGGTGTTGGCAGCCGTCAACGTGTAGTTCACGACCGAGCCCGGCGTGGCCGTGGCCACGTCCGCGCTGCTGCTGATCGTGAGACCCGGAACCAGGACCGTGACGGTGGCGGTGCACGACGCGGCGCGGTTGCCGGCCGGGCAGGTGCTGCCGGGGGTGCCGGAGGTGATCGTGTTGGATACGGTCCGATCCCCGCCGTCGGGGTTTCGCACCGTGGCCGAGTAGGTGATGTTCGCGCTCGCGCCGGGAGCGAGGTTGCCGGTCCAGGTCAGGTTGGGGCCGGTGTACGACACGCTGCCGCTGGAGGCGGTCGCGTCGGCGTTGTAGACGGCGTCGTCGAGCAGGCCGGCCATCGAGTCGGCGAACGTCGCGCCGGTGTACGGGGTCTGCCCGTTGTTCGTCACCGTGACGGTGTAGCCGATCGTCCCTCCGGGAGTCGTCGTCGCGACGCTGGCGACCTTGGCGATGGACAGGCCGGACACGGTGACGGTGGCGGAGCATCGGGAGTCGCTGCCGCCACTCGGGCAGGTGCTGCCGACGGTCGACGAGGTCACCGCGTTGGCCAGCACCTTGTTACCGGCGCCTGGGCTGCTCACCGTGACCGAGTAGGTGATGGTGGCGACCCCGCCGGCCGGCACGTTTCCGGCCCAGTTCAGGGTCTGACCGGTCACCGAGACCGAGCCGATGTTCGCGGACGCGTCACCGTTGTAGGTCGCGTCGTCGAGGACATCCGCCAGCGGATCGGTCAGTGTCGCCCCGTTGAAGGCACTCGACCCGGTGTTGTTCACGGTGATCGTGTAGGTGAGCGTGTCACCAGGTACCACCGAGGAGGCGCCGGCCGTCTTGACCATGACCAGAGGTCCGGCCACCATGACCAGGGTCGCGGACTGGGTGGCGGCCAGGCCGGCGGCGTCGACCACCCGGAAGGTGACGGGGTAGCTGCCCGTCGTGGTCGGGGTGCCCGACAGCACGCCGGTGGAGGCGTTCAGGGTCAGCCCCGGCGGCAGGCTGCCCGCCGTGATCGACCAGACGTACGGCGCGGTGCCCCCGGTGACGGTCAGCGGGACGCTGTAGGAGACTCCGACCTGCCCTGCCGGTGGCGCGTTGAAGGTGAACGCCGGCAGCGCCGCGATCGTCAGGCTCACCGTCCTGGTGTCGCTCTGGTTCAGGGCGTCGAGCACCTTGACGGAGAAGGAGAAGGAGCCTCCGGCCGTCGGGGTGCCCGACAGCACTCCGGTGGAGGCGTTCAGGGTCAGCCCCGGCGGCAGGCTGCCCGCCGTGATCGACCAGACGTACGGCGCGGTGCCCCCGGTGACGGTCAGCGGGATGCTGTAGGGGATGCTCACCTCGCCGTTGGGCGGCGCCGGGAACGTCAGAACGGGTGCCGCCGCGATGACCAGGGTGACCGCCCGGGTGGCGGTCACGTTGCTGGCGTCCGTCACCTGAGCGGTGAAGGAGTAGCTACCTCTCAGAGTGGGGGTGCCGGACAGCACTCCGGTGGAGGCGTTCAGGGTCAGGCCCGGCGGCAGGCTGCCCGCGCTGACCGACCACACGTACGGGGTCGTACCACCGGTGACCGTCAGCGGCACGCTGTAGGCGACGTTCACCTCACCGGCCGGTGGCGCGGCGAAGGTGAAGGCGGGCGCGGCGTTGGGGACGACGGTGGCCGACAGGTCGGATGGCGCGCCGGAGCCCGCCGCGTTCACGGCGGCTACGGTGAACCGGTACGAGGTCCCCGGTGTCAGACCGGTGACGACCTGGGTGGTCGCATTGCTGTTGAACGTCTGGGGCGACTGCGCGACGCCACCGATGTAGGGCGTGACGATGTAGCCGGTGATGTCGCTGCCGTTGGTCGCCGGTGCCGTCCAGGTGAGGTTCGCCGAGGAGGTTCCGGCGGTGGCCGAGGCGATGGTCGGCTTACCGGGAACGGCGTACGGGGTGACCGCGTTGGACACCGGACTGGCCGACCCGGTGCCGAAGGCGTTCGTGGCGGTCACCGTGAAGGTGTACGGCACACCGGTGGTCAGCCCGCTCAGCGTCCGGGTGGTGGCCGAGGCGTCATAGGCCACCGGGGTCTGGGCCACCCCATTCTTGTACGGGGTCACCAGGTAACCGGTGATGGCGCTGCCGTTGTTGTTCGGCGCCGTCCAGGTCACCGTGGCGCTGCTCACCCCCGCCGTGGCGGCGGGGGCGGCGGGCGCGGCCGGGGAGGCGGCGTAGATGTAGGTGGCGGACGCGGCGAGTCCCAGGGTGACCACGGTGACCGACACCGACGCGCTGGCGGCTCGGGCCGGCATGGCGGGAATGGTCAACGTGCCGTTGGCATTGGCGGTGAAACACCCGGTGGTGGCCCCCGAGGCGCAGGGCAGCAGGACGACGGCGGTGCCGGCCGCCTGCTCGGCGGCGGTACCGATCATGATGGCCGTCGCGTTGGAGATGTTCGTCCCGCTCACGATGTTCGAGGAGCCACCGGAGATCGACCCCGTCGTCGAACTCAGGCTGATGCCGCTGGGCGCCGACGGCAGCGTTCCCTGGGTCGTCGTCGTCGAGTAGGCGGGGTTGGCGTCGATCGACGAGGAGGTGACCACGGTCGCGGTCTGGATCAGGGTCTGGGTGACACTGGTCCCGGTGACGACGCCCGTCATCGTGATCGGCGGTAACGTCACTCCGGCCGCGAACGGGACGTTGCTGTTGGTGCACGTGACGGACTGCCCGACCGGCGCCGCGCAGACCCATCCCGTTCCGTAGGCGCCGGTGGGCACCACCCCGGCCGGCATGGTCTGGGTCACCGAGATCGGCGAGGACTCCGCGATGCTGTCCGTGCCGACGCCGGAGACGACGCTGTAGGTCACGGGGGCGCCGGGCGCCGGCGTCGTGGCGCTGTAACCGGTCTGTGCGACGGTCAGCTGGGGGACCGAGCTGGTCGTGGTCACCGTGGCCGCGTCGACCTCGTGAAAGTCGGTCACGCTTCCGGTGGAGGCCACCCAGCCGAAGGCCAGTTGCCGGGGAGTCCCGTTGGCGTTCAGCCAGCTCGCCGGGTACAGGCCGGTGGGAACCGTCGGAAGGCTACCGGTCAGGGTCTTGTTCGTACCGCCCACCAGGGTGACCACCACCACGTAACTGCCGGGCGGGACCACCAGTCCGGCGGCGGTGGTCAGCGACACCGCGGTGGGGTTGATACCGATCTGAACAGGAACGGCGGTACGGCTGGTCGCCCGCAGCGCCAGCGGGGTGGCGCTCGTCGAGGCGGCCGTGGTGTTGAGCGCGCAGTATCCGACGGTGCCGTTGCCCGGCCCGCGGATGACGACCTGGCCGGGTACCCGGACACCCGTGCCCGACAGGTTCGTGCAGCCGCTTCCCTGGTAGGTGCTGCTGCTGAAGTTTCCGTACACGTCGAGACCGATACCGAGATACCCGTACGCCATGCCGACCACGGAGCTGGTCCCGGAGTAACCGAGGGCGCCGCCTGACTGACCGATGTTGGCCGGCGACTTCGGGTTCGCCGGATCGACCGCCGCCAGCACGAAGGCGATGCCGTCGGCCCCGGTCCCGCCGTACTGGTAGGTGTTGAACGTCACGTCGAGCCCCTGCGAGGCGGGCACGCTGACCGCGCCGAAGAGGCCGCCCTCCTTGCTCGTCGTCGCGTTCGTCAGGCGCAGCTTGCCCGAGCCCTGACTGTCCGTGTTCCCGCTGCAGCTCTGCAGGACGCCGGTGCCGGTGTTGCCGGAGGCGGTCAGGCAGGCGTAGTTCGACCCGGACGAACCACTCGGCAGCGAGGGCAGCACCACGGCACCGGTGCCGTTGGCCGTGTTGTTGTGGAAGGGCTGGTTGAACACGACGGTGCCGGCCGCCGACGCGGCCGTCACCGGGGTCAGTACCACGGACGTGCCGAACAGGGCCAGGGTGAGAAACCTGGCGAGCCCCCGCTCGGGCCGCGACAGCGGGCCGGCGGCCCGGGCAATGGTGAACAGCGGCACGCCACCCTCCGGTCGGTCGTGATACCGGCGGCCTGCCGCCGTACGGGCGCTGCGCGAGCAGCACGAAGTGCGGCGGCCAGGCCCAGGCCACCGGCTCGATGAGTGGTGTTTCCGGGCGGAAATCTCGCCGCAACCACTGAAAGTGTCTGATCGACTACCGAGAGTGTCAATCAGCGGGAAGTCCGGCGTGGCGACGGGCAGAACCATGCATTACTTGACGAGACAGTCAGAGAATGACAAAAAGCACGGCCCGCACCGGAGTGCGGGCCGTGCTTTCGATATTCCTGCCGAGAGCGGTCGCTCCCGGACGGTCACCGGCCCCTCAGACGCAGGCCGTACGGACGACCTCGGCCAGCCGACCGGCCAGTTGCTCGGCCTGCTCCGCCGAGGCGGCCTCGACCATGACGCGGATCATCGGCTCGGTGCCGCTCGGCCGGATCAGCACCCGGCCGGTCTCCCCCAGCTCCGACTCGGCGGCGGCGACCGCGGCCTCCAGCTCCGGAGCCGAGGCCTTGGCCCGGTCGACGTCCTTGACGTTGACCAGGACCTGCGGCAGGCGGGTCATCACCGAGGCCAGCTCCGCCAGCGACTTCTTCGCCCGCGCCACGACCGCCAGCAGGTGCAGCGAGGTCAGCAGGCCGTCCCCGGTGGTGGCGTGGTCGAGCATGAGGACGTGGCCGGACTGCTCGCCGCCCAGGTTGTAGCCGCCCGCCCTCATGGCCTCCAGGACGTAGCGGTCGCCCACGGCGGTCTCCACCACGTCGATCCCCGCGCTCTTGAGCGCGAGCTTGAAACCCAGGTTGGACATGACCGTGGCCACCACGGTGTCGCCGACCAGCCTCCCCTCGGCGTGCATGGCCATGGCCAGCACCGCCATGATCTGGTCGCCGTCGACGACCTCGCCGGTGTGCGAGACGGCCAGGCAGCGGTCCGCGTCGCCGTCGTAGGCGATGCCGACATCGGCGTTGCGGGAGACGACGATCTGCTGGAGCTTGTCCAGGTGGGTGGAGCCGACCCCGGCGTTGATGTTGAGGCCGTCGGGGCGCGCCCCGATCGTCTCCACCGTGGCCCCGGCCCGCAGCAGCGCCTCGGGAGCCACCATGTGGGCGGCGCCGTGGGCGCAGTCGAGGACCACGTTGAGGCCGTCGAGGCGGCAGTCCACCGTGGACAGCACGTGGGACACGTAACGGTCGGCCTCGCCGTACGCCTCGCGCACGCGGCCGACCGAGGCACCGACAGGGCGCTCCCACTTCTCGCCGACCCGCTGCTCGATCTCGTGCTCCACCGCGTCCGGCAGCTTGTAGCCGCCGCGGGCGAGGAACTTGATCCCGTTGTCCGGGGCGGGGTTGTGGGAGGCGGAGATCATCACGCCCATGTCGGCTCTGAGAGCCGTGGTCAGGTAAGCGACCGCCGGGGTGGGCAGCACGCCGAGCCGGAGAACGTCCACGCCAGACGACGCAAGGCCGGCGACCACCGCGGCCTCCAGGAATTCTCCTGAAGCCCGGGGGTCCCGGCCCACGACGGCGACGGGGCGGCCTCGCCGCCCGACGCTGGCGCTGAACGCCCCGGCATCGCCGAGGACATGAGCCGCGGCCACGGACAGGTCCATGGCGAGCTCGGCCGTGAGGTCGCGTCCCGCGACCCCACGTACCCCGTCGGTGCCGAAAAGGCGCCCCAACTTAACGCTTGCTGTACTGCGGAGCCTTACGGGCCTTCTTGAGACCGTACTTCTTGCGCTCGGTGGCGCGGGCGTCACGGGTCAGGAAGCCTGCCTTCTTCAGCGGCGGGCGGTTGACCTCGACGTCCAGGGCGGTCAGCGCGCGGGAGAGACCCATGCGCAGGGCACCGGCCTGGCCGGTGACGCCACCACCGTTGATGCGGGCGATGACGTCGAACTGGTCCTCGGCGCCAAGAACCACGAAGGGCTCGTTGACGATCTGCTGGTGAACCTTGTTCGGGAAATAGTTCTCAAGCGTACGACCGTTGATCGTCCACTTGCCGGTGCCCGGCACGATGCGCACGCGGGCGACGGACTCCTTGCGGCGCCCAGTGCCGTACGAGTTGCCGGTGGTGATGGGCTTGCGGACGGCGACGTCGCCGCTGACAGTGGACTCGGAGGTGTACTCGGAGGGGAACTCCTCCGCGGAGTACGCTTCCTGATCGCCCTCGATGGGCGTCTCGACACCGGTGGGCTCAGCCACGGTTCTCCTCTAACTTTCCTACTCGGCGTCGGCCGTCGGCCAACGCTGCTGGCGACAAGCAGCTAGCGACTACTGGGCGATCTGGGTGAGCTCGAAGGGCACCGGCTGCTGCGCCTGGTGCGGGTGCTCGGAACCGGAGTAGACCTTGAGCTTCTTGATCATCTTCCGGCCGAGAGCGTTCTTGGGCAGCATGCCCTTCACGGCCTTCTCGACGGCGCGGTCAGGACGCTTGTCCATGAGCTCGCCATAGGTCATGGAACGCAGACCGCCCGGGTAGCCCGAGTGGCGGTAAGCCTTCTTCTGCTCAAGCTTGTTGCCGGTCAGCGCGATCTTGTCGGCGTTGATGATGATGACGAAGTCACCGGTGTCGACGTGGTTGGCGAAGGTCGGCTTGTGCTTACCGCGAAGCAGGATCGCGACGTGGCTGGCCAGCCGGCCAAGCACGATGTCGGTGGCGTCGATGATGTGCCACTGACGCTCGACTTCGGCAGGCTTGGGTGTGTACGTGCGCACGGTCGTATGCCTTCTTTGGTCGCGTCTTCGGCGCTGTCGGAGATGACAGCAACATGGGTCGGTAGGTGCGGGCACACGACAGCCCGGACCTTCCGTCTCCAGAACAGAGGAGATGACGCCGGACGCGCCGCGTATCGGTCTGCAGAGGAGACCAATTCGCACACAACGAACTAGCAGAGTACCGGCGCGGATGAGCACGAGTCAAAAAGACATGACTCTCCGGCGGTGCCCCTGGCATTCTACCCGGGACCCGGCAGTGCCCGGGAACCGCCACACACGGGCGGGCGACCAGCCATGAGACCGCGGTTCCCGGGAATCCCACCACCGGAGCCCGGCGAGGAACGTGGATCCGTGACGGTTCCAACACGTTCTCATCATTCTCTTTTTCCTCACCGCAAACATCTCTATCTTTGATAGCGGTATGTGGCAGCTTCCTCACCCCGGGCATACCCAGCGAGCGCGCCTGCGTCGTATGGGGGTGTTCGTGTGCCTGATGACGGTTCTGCTGGTCGGCTTCATCATCGGCCGGGGCAGCCGCGACGAGGAGGCCGCCGACCAGATCTATCTGAACAACCCCGGGTCGACCAGACCCACGCCCAGCAACGGTGCCCTGGCCGGGCAGGTGGAGCGGGCTCCGCTCGCCCGGGTCGCCCGCCCCTCCGCCCTCCCGACCGTCCCGGCAGACCGGCGCCCGCGCCCCACCCACGACGCCGACACGAAGCTCGGCGGATCCGGCGACGACGGCCCCTCTCGCTACCTGCTCAACGGCAACGGTGACGACGACGCCACCACCCCCGCCCTCGGCGCGATGGAGCGCGAGGTCGTCAGGCTCGTCAACCTCGAGCGCAGGCGGGCCGGGTGCGGGCCGCTCCGCATCGACCGGAGGCTGATCTTGTCCGCCAGGAGGCACTCGGCCGGGATGGCGTCCGCCGGCAGCCTCTCCCACACCTCTCCCGACGGCACGTCGCCCTGGGAGCGGATGGACGCCACCGGCTACCGTGACGGCGGCGCGGAGAACATCGGGCGCGGCTACACCTCTCCCGACGAGGCGGTGCGGAACTGGATGGAGACCAGCGGCCACCGGCGCAACATCCTCAACTGCGAGCTCACCGCCACCGGCGTCGGAGCCGTCCAGGGGCCCGACGGGCCGTGGTGGACCCAGGACTTCGGATACTCCTGAGCCAACCGGCCCTGATCCCGGGCTACGCTCGGCGCATGGGTTTTCCCGTGGAGCCGCCGCGCCGCCAGCCTTACAACCGGCCTGACGCGTCGCCGCCCGCACAGGGCCAGCACTGGTTCGACGCCTCGCCGCACAACCGTGCCCCCGAGCCCCCGCAAACGCCGCCTGTCCAGCCTCCCCCGCCGCAGGAGCGACCACGGCAGGAGATGTGGAGCCCGTACGACGAGGGCCCCCGCTCGCGCCGCCCGATCTTCATCGCGCTCGGCGCGCTCGCCGCACTGATCGCCGGAGGCGTCGGCCTGGCCGTGTTGGCCAACTCCGACCCCGCCCCGGTGCCCGGGGCGGCGACCCCCTCGGCCCAGGCCCCCCTCGTGCCGCCCGCCAACATCGCGAACGGCAAGTTCGGCCTCGCCTCCTCCCGCGCCACCGACCCGTACGCCCTCACCCTGAACGAGGTGTTCAAACACCGGAAGGTACGGATCGGCAAGCAGAACTACCTGATGACCACACGCAGGACGGACCGGAAGTGCGGCGAGGCCGTGGTGGGGGACAAGCTGAAGAAGGCCCTCACCGCCGCCAAGTGCACCCAGCTCCTGCGCGCCAGCTTCCGCGACGCCTCGGGGAAGATCATCGGAACCGTGGGAGTCGCCAACCTCAAGACGTCAGCGGGGGCGACCAAGGTCGTCTCGGCCAGTTCGGGCAAGGAGCGGGAAGAGTACATCAAACCGCTTCCAGGTAAGGATAAGGTCACCAAACTTCTCGGAACCGGCGAGGCTTTCGTTGGCGAGTGGCGCCATGGGCACTACGTGGTAATGGTCTGGTTCCAGTACAAAGACGGGCACCTGCCGAAGAAGAACGAGGTCAAGCAACTGAACCAGGCGGCCTTCGGAGCGGCGGACGCGACCGTCACCCCCGCGCTGGAATCGCGTTCGTTGACCGGCAAGCGACCCTGAGCACGGGACCATACTGTCGCTTTCAGGCATGAATCCGGCAGACGATACAGCCATACCCGCATGACGATCTCCAGCTGTCGCTAGGCTGCCGCGTATGCGTGGCCAGGAATCCGGGTCCGAGCACCGACATGAAGCCGAGGGTTCGGCGACACCGGCGACGCCGCCGCCGAGTTTCGGCCAGCCCTCGCCCCACGTGCCGCGGACCGATCTCGCAGGTGATGAGCAGCCCGGCGGTCCTTCCGCGTGGCCGGAGACGGATCCGGGCGCGGCCCAGCCCTGGACGGTCCCCGGCGACGACGGGGCTCCCTACGACTGGTACGCCCAGCCGGAGGACGGCCCGCCGCTGTCCACCGCGCCCATCGTGCCGGGAGCGCCGCCCTGGCAGCCGCCTCCGGCCTTCACCGCCGCCGCCGCGGGCATGCAGGTCTGGCCCTCGTCCGGGCAGCAGGCTCCCTGGCCCGCCGCGACCGGCGAGCCGGTGTGGACAGACCAGGAGGAGACCGTCGCCCGCCCGGGAGAACCCGGCGACGTCGCCGTCTGGCCGCCGGACGCGGTCTTCCAGGAGGAGCGTGGCGGGGGCGAGAAGACGGCCGGCGGCCACGCCGCCTCACCCAGGCAGGCCCCCCTCACCCACCAGGACCCGCCACCCCAGGCTCCCGCCCCCTCCCTCGCCGGTCCCCAGGACGACTCCCAGGACATCCGCCAAGACATCCGTCAAGACAGTGACCGATCCGTGCCGGCGGCTCGGCCCCCCGTGTCCGCACCCGTCGCGCAACCCGTGGCGACCGAGCCGGAGCCGATCTCGCAGGCGTCCCTGCCGGCCACCGAGCAGACCGCTCCCGTCCGGACACCTCCGGCCGCCTCCGGCCCGCCCGCACCGCTCTTCACCCCTGCGGAGCAGGTGACCCCGCCCAGCGGCGTCCCGGCGGTCGCCTCGCCGTTCCCGCTCCCCGCCTTCCCTCCCCCGCCGGTGACGTCCTCATCCGCGAGCGGGCCGCCGGCACCCCCGAGCGACCCGGCGGCGACGCGCGGGCCGTTCACCCCGCTCTCCGCGTTCACCCCCGAGCCGCCACCCACTCCCCCACCGCCTACCCGCGGCAAGGCCGGCACGACGCTGCTCGCGGCCGTGGTCGCGGTCGTGGTGGTCGGCATCGGCGTCGGGGCCTTCTTCGCCTACCAGTCGTTCAACGCCAAGCAGGCGGCGAACGCGGCGGATCCGATCCTCGGTCCGGGAAAGATCGACCCCACCGACAAACTGGACATCACCAGTGAGCCCGAGCCGATCAACACCACGATGCTCAACTCCGAGAAGACCGACCCGGGCAAGATGACCGTGGCCGACGCCTTCGTCAAGAAGGTGTCCGTGGCGGGGACGACGTTCACCCGGGTCAAGACCAACCTCACCGAGCAGTGCCAGAAGGCCGCGACCGGCAGGTTCGCCGGCACCCTGCGCAGCCAGGAATGCCGCCGGGTGCTGCGGGCCACGTACGTGGACAGCAAGCGCAGGTACGCCGTGACCACCGGGATCGCCGTGCTTCCCACCCGCGAGTCCGCGGTCGCCGCCGACCGGGCCAAGGACCTGGAGCGCAACCTCTGGTTCCGCGGCCTGCCCTCGGCCGCCGGCACGGGCGGTGAGCGGGTGCACATCGCGGGCGGCTACGCGGCCGGGATGGTGTGGGGCCGCTACATCGTGTTCAGCTACGCCACCTACAGTGACGGCCACACACCGACGGCCAAGGAGAAGGCCCTGGGCAAGATCAGCGGTGCCTTCCGCGACCAGACCGCGAAGGTCGTGGAACGCCGCGTCACGAACTGAGCGTCCGTACCCGGCGAGTCTCCGCGGCCCGCCTGGCGAGCTCCTCGGCGCCGGGGTAGCGCACCTCCTCAAGGCAGAGCCCGTGCGCGGGCGCGACGTGCACCCCCGAGTCCCGTACGGCCCGCGACAGCACCCCTTGCGGCCACTCGACCGTGAGCCTGCCCTCACCGACGGGCAGCAGCGACCCGACGAGCGCCCGGACCATGGAGTGGCAGAAGGCGTCGGCCACGACCGTCGCCACGATGAGCCCGTCCTCGCGGACCCAGTCGAGCCGCTGCAGCTCGCGGATCGTGGTCGCACCCTCACGCCTCTTGCAGAACGCGGCGAAGTCGTGCTCACCGAGGAGACCGGCGGCGGCCGCGTTGAGCCTGTCCACGTCCAGGGGCCGGTTGTACCAGACGATCTCGCGGCGGCGGAGCGGGTCGACCCCGCCGGGGGCGTCGGAGATCCGGTAGGCGTACCGCCTTGACAGTGCCGAGAATCTCGCGTCAAAGCCTTCAGGAGCCACCGTGACGCGATGCACACGTACATCTGGGGGGAGGACTCCGGCGAGCCTCCTGCGCGTGGCAGAAAGCCTCTCGTCGAGCTCCTCCACCGATCCGGGCTCCCAGGCGGGCACCCCGCGGCGGTTGCGGCTGTCCAGCGCGCCGAGCGCGCCGGCGTCCAGGTCGACATGGGCCACCTGGCCGCGGGCGTGCACGCCCGCGTCGGTCCGCCCCGCCACGGTCAGCGCCGGAGGCTCGGGAAGCCGAAGGATCCTGCCGAGCGCCTCCTCGATCTCCCCCTGGACCGTACGCCGTCCCGGCTGCTTGGCCCAGCCGGAGAAATCGGTCCCGTCATAGGCGAGATCCAGCCTCAGCCGCACCACGATGTTCCTCTCGAAAGACTCTCGGAGAACGGAAAGGGCCCGGCATCCCGGTGGAGGGAGTGCCGGGCCCGTTCACTGGGCCTGAAAGATCAGGCGTTGTCCTTCTTGGCCTCGGTCTCCTCGGCGGGAGCCTCGGTCGCCTCGGCGGTCTCCTCGGCGCTCTCGGCCTTGGCCTCCTCGACCTTGGCCTCCTCCGCCTTGGTCTCCTCGACCTTGGCGGCCGGGGCGGCCTTGGCCTGGGTCTGGCCGACGCGGACCGTGTTCAGCGGCTCGGACACCAGCTCGATCACGGCCATGGGGGCGGCGTCACCCTTACGGAGGCCGACCTTGGTGATCCGGGTGTAGCCACCGGGACGCTCGGCGAAGGTCGAGGCGATCTCGGTGAAGAGGTGGTGGACGACACCCTTGTCCCTGACGACCGTCAGCACCTGGCGACGGTTGTGCATGTCGCCCTTCTTCGCCTTGGTGATCAGCTTCTCCGCCAGCGGGCGCAGACGCTTCGCCTTGGCCTCGGTGGTCTTGATCCGGCCGTGCTGGAACAGCTGGGTGGCGAGGTTCGCCAGGATCAGCCGCTCGTGGGCCGGGCTGCCGCCGAGACGGGCACCCTTGGTGGGCCTAGGCATAACGTTCTCCTTGGGAGTAAACCCGCCCCGGCCGTACGAGGTACCGGGGTCGGGCCGGGGAGTCGCTCACGATCCCCGTTACAGAAAAATCAGTACTGCTCGGTCTCGACGTAGGCGCTGTCGTCGTCGTCGTAGCCGCCACCGGCCACCGCGCTCGGGTCGAACCCGGGCGGGGAGTCCTTGAGCGCGAGCGTCATCTCGTGCAGCTTCTGCTTGACCTCTTCGATGGACTTCGCACCGAAATTCCTTATGTCGAGGAGGTCCTGCTCGCTGCGCGCCACGAGCTCACCCACGGTGTGGATGCCCTCGCGCTTGAGGCAGTTGTAGGAGCGGACCGTGAGGTTCAGCTCCTCGATCGGCAGCGCCAGGTCGGCGGCCAGGGCCGCGTCCGTCGGCGACGGGCCGATGTCGATGCCCTCGGCCTCGACGTTCAGCTCGCGGGCGAGGCCGAACAGCTCGACGAGGGTCTTGCCCGCGGAGGCCACCGCGTCGCGGGGCTTCATGCACGGCTTGGTCTCGACGTCCAGGATCAGACGGTCGAAGTCGGTGCGCTGCTCGACACGGGTCGCCTCGACCTTGTAGGTGACCTTGAGCACCGGGGAGTAGATGGAGTCGATCGGGATGCGACCGATCTCCTGGCCCGGCTGCTTGTTCTGCGCGGCGGAGACGTAACCGCGACCGCGCTCGACGGTCAGCTCCATCTCCAGCTTCGCCTTGCCGTTCAGGGTGGCGATGCGCAGCTCGGGGTTGTGCACCTCGACACCGGCCGGGGGCGCGATGTCGGCGGCGGTGACGTCACCGGGGCCCTGCTTGCGCAGGTACATCACCACCGGCTCGTCGTGCTCGGAGGAGACGACCAGGTCCTTGAGGTTCAGGATGATGTCGGTGACATCCTCCTTCACACCCGGCACGGTGGTGAACTCGTGCAGCACGCCCTCGATGCGGATGCTGGTCACCGCCGCGCCCGGGATGGACGACAGCAGCGTGCGCCGCAGCGAGTTGCCGATGGTGTAGCCGAAGCCCGGCTCCAGCGGCTCGATGATGAACTTGGACCGGGTCTCCTCGATTGACTCCTCGAGGAGGGAGGGACGCTGAGCGATCAGCATGTTGAATCTCCCTTGCATGGCGGCGCCCGCTATTTGACGCCGCTCGAACAACAGCATAGGTGCCGTGCGGCGAATCGCCACACGGCACCTGAGGAGCCGCTACTTGGAGTAGAGCTCGACGATCAGCTGCTCCTGGACCTGGGTGTCAATCTGCTGACGGACCGGGAGCTGGTGGACCAGGACGCGCAGCGCGTCCGGGACGACGCCGAGCCACGCCGGGTACGTCTTGTCACCGGCGGTGGCGCGGGCCACCTCGTAGGGCAGGAGGTTGCGCGACTTCTCGCGGACCTCGACGATGTCGTGCTCGCGCACCCGGTACGACGGGATGTCGACCTTCTTGCCGTTCACCAGGATGTGGCCGTGACGGACCTGCTGGCGGGCGGCGTCGCGCGACTCGGCGAAACCGGCGCGGTAGACCACGTTGTCGAGACGGCTCTCCAGGATCTGGAGGAGGTTCTCGCCGGTCTTGCCGGTCTTGCGGTTGGCTTCCTCGTAGTAGTTGTGGAACTGCTTCTCGAGGACGCCGTAGATGCGGCGGGTCTTCTGCTTCTCGCGGAGCTGGAGCTGGTACTCAGACTCCTTGGGACGGCCGCGGCCGTGCTCACCCGGCGGGTAAGGACGGATCTCGATGGGGCACTTCGCGGACTCGCACTTCTTGCCCTTGAGGAAGAGCTTGGTCTTCTCCCTGCGGCAGAGCTTGCAGTCCGCACCCGTGTAACGAGCCATTTTCTATCTTCTCCTGGGCTCAGACGCGACGGCGCTTGGGCGGACGGCAGCCGTTGTGCGGCACGGGGGTGACGTCCTGGATGGACCCGACCTCAAGACCCGTCGCCTGCAGCGAGCGGATCGCGGTCTCACGACCGGAGCCGGGGCCCTTGACGAAGACGTCGACCTTGCGCATGCCGTGCTCCATGGCGCGGCGGGCGGCGTTCTCCGCGGCCATCTGCGCGGCGAACGGGGTGGACTTGCGAGAGCCCTTGAACCCGACGTGGCCGGCGCTGGCCCAGGAGATCACGTTCCCACTCGGGTCGGTGATCGAAACGATCGTGTTGTTGAACGTGCTCTTGATGTGGGCGTGCCCGTGAGCGACGTTCTTCTTTTCCTTGCGGCGCACCTTCTTCGGTGCACCCTGGCGGCTCTTAGGAGGCATTCTTTGCCTTCACTCCTGAGGTCTTCGGTCCTGCGGCTACGCGGACTACTTCTTACCGGGCTTCTTCTTACCGGCCACGGTCTTCTTCTTGCCCTTACGGGTGCGTGCGTTGGTCTGCGTGCGCTGACCGTGCACAGGAAGGCCACGGCGGTGCCGGATGCCCTGGTAGCACTGAATCTCGATCTTGCGACGGATGTCGGCCTGAACTTCGCGACGGAGGTCACCCTCGATCTTGTAGTTCGCCTCGATGTAGTCGCGCAGCGGGACGAGTTCCTCGTCCGTGAGCTGGTGAACGCGGAGGTCGCCGTTCACACCGGTGGCCTTGAGGGTCTCGAGCGCGCGCGTGCGGCCGATCCCGAAAATGTAGGTGAGAGCGATCTCCAGCCGCTTGTCGCGGGGGAGGTCGACGCCAACCAGGCGAGCCATGGTCGGGCATTCTCCTTCGTTGTGGCGGAGGTCCTACGCCTCACTTCCCCTCCCCATGCCCGGGGTGAGGGCCCCGGCCTCCGACCGGGGGTCTCCTGCGGGGTACGGCGCGAGCCGCCTGCGCAGGTGTGAAACGCGATTACCTTGGAAGCCCCACATGGGTCGAGCCCGCCTCTTGGGAACGGACTCTCGTGGGGCCTGTTGGAACGACTAGCCCTGGCGCTGCTTGTGGCGCAGGTTGTCGCAGATCACCATGACGCGACCGTGCCGGCGAATCACCTTGCACTTGTCACAGATCTTCTTGACGCTCGGCTTGACCTTCATAGTCCTATTCGTCCCTCAGACGCTTACTTGTATCGGTAGACGATCCGCCCACGACTGAGGTCGTAGGGGCTCAGTTCGACGACAACCCTGTCGTCAGGAAGGATCCGGATGTAGTGCATCCGCATCCGCCCGCTGATGTGGGCCAGGACCTTATGGCCGTTATCGAGTTGCACCCTGAACATCGCGTTCGGGAGCGACTCAACCACAGTGCCCTCGATCTCGATGGCGCCGTCTTTCTTGGCCATGTCCCTCGCGTTTCACTGATCGGTCGTCTGAGGCTTCGGAACACTAAGCAGCCGCGACCCAGCGCTTCGATGAGAGCGGCGGTTGCGACACCGCCGACGCGCAATGGTCATAGTGAACCGAAGAAGGAGTGTACGGCACCGGGCGAGGAAATGCGAAACACACGGCCGGCACCTTGACACAACCGCTACAAAGGATACCGCAGATCCCTTCAGGGATGGACGGCACGGTTCGACGCGCGAATGCTCGTGGCCTCATTGTGGCATGTCCAGCCTGGTCAGGCCAGCACTCCTACGGCCCGGTCAGACCGGATCCCCTCGGACGACCGCCCCTATCGAGGCCGTCCGAGGGGATCCGCCCGACGTCCCGCGGCGGCTCGCGCCATGGGCAGGCCCCGATGACCCGGCACTGGAATCCGCACCCTCCCCACCACTCAGGTGGACTTCTTGTCCCCGCCCAGCCCGGTGAGGACGGTCGTCACCAGCAACACCACACCCCACGGGCCCATGACCCAGAGCGGCCACGGGTAGGGGAAGTCGAGGCCGCTGGTCACTCCGACGATGAGCCAGATCATCCAGTTGACGCCGCTGGCCGTCGCCCAGGCGGCCCAGGCGGCCGCCAGACCCTTGTTCTGCGCCTTGTCCTGCTTGCCCCCCTTGGTGCGCTCAGGGGCGCGGGAGGGGGTCTCTGGAAGCCGGCGCAGGTCGACGTCGGGAAGGTCGGAGGTGAGGACGGCGAGCTCGCCGTACGTCTTGCTGCTGTAGAGCTGTTCGAGGCGCTCGTCGAACTCCTCGGTGGTCAGGCGGCCCTGCGCGTAGTGCTCCCGCAGGACCGAGGCGACCTTGTCGCGGTCCCCATCGGAAGCTCGCATACCTGGACCAGCCGCCATATCAACCACATCCGCTCACCGGCGAGCCTGATCTAGCCCGCGTCTCCCAACAAGTCGACAAGCCGCTCTTTACCCCCGTCAAGGGCGGTCAGTACCCAAGGTCCATTATGTGTCACGGCGACGCTGTGTTCGAAGTGTGCCGAGGCCTTACCGTCGATCGTGACCACGGTCCAGTCGTCGGCCAGCACCTTGGTCCGGTCCGTCCCCAGGTTGACCATGGGCTCGACGGCGAAGCACATACCCGGTTCGAAACGCGGGCCACGGCCCGGTTTGCCGTGGTTGGCCACCCACGGGTCCATATGCATCTCGGTGCCGATGCCGTGCCCGCCGTACTCCTGCGGGATGCCGTAGCGCCCCTGGGAGCGGACGTACTTCTCCACCTCGTGACCGATATCGGACAGGTGGCGACCCACCGTGAGCGCGGCGATGCCCCGCCACATGGCCTCCTCGGTGACCCGCATCAGCTCGGTCAGCTTGGGGTCCACCTCACCGATGCCGACCGTGATGGCCGAGTCGCCGTGCCAGCCGTCCAGGATGGCACCGCAGTCGATCGAAATGACGTCGCCCTCCCGCAGCGCCCTGCGGTCGCTCGGGATGCCGTGGACCACCTCGTGGTTGACCGACGCGCAGATGGTCGCCGGGAAGCCCTGGTAACCCTTGAAGGAGGGGATCGCCCCCTCGCCTCTGATGGCCTTCTCCGCGATCGCGTCGAGGTCCAGGGGCGTCATGCCCGGCTGGACGCTCTCCCGCAGCAACTGCAGGGTACGACCGACCACCAGGCCCGCCGCCCGCATCTTCTCCAGTTGTTCGGGCGTCTTCAGCTGAATCCCGTGCTTGTTCTTCTTGAACACGTGCGCACCCCCTGGGGTGGTTCAACGGGCGGTCCGGGAGCCCAATTCCCCAGATTCTGCCCTAAATGGCAGCACGCCACCCATGAGAAGCCATGGGTGGCGTGCAAGGTAGATATCGCTTCGCTAGCCGACGAAGGGGCTCAGGGCCTCCATAGCGCGCTGAGTGATCTCTTCCACCGGACCGGTGGCGTCGACTCCGACAAGGATGCCCTCGTCCGCGTAGAAGGAGACCAAGGGGGCGGTCTGCTCCTGATAGACCTCCAGGCGGTGCCTGACGGTCTCCTCCTTGTCGTCGTCGCGCTGGTACAGCCGACCGTCACAGGCGTCGCAGATGTCGTCCTTCTTGTCGTCGAAGTCGACGTGCCAGATACGACCGCACTGGCTACAGGTGCGGCGCCCGGCGAGCCTGCGGACGACCTCCTCGTCGTCGACCACGAGCTCCAGAACGATGTCCAGACCGGATCCGAACTCGGCGAGGATCTTCTTCAGGATCTCGGCCTGGGGCACGTTCCTGGGGAAGCCGTCGAGCAGGAAACCGTCCTGCGCGTCTTTCTCAGCGAGGCGGTCACGGACCATCGCGATGGTGACCTCGTCAGGCACGAGGTCACCGCGGTCCATGTATTCCTTGGCAAGCTTGCCGAGCTCCGTACCACCCGAGACGTTGGCACGGAAGATGTCACCTGTCGAAATCTTCGGGATCGACAGGTTCGACGCAATGAACTGGGCCTGTGTCCCCTTACCCGCTCCGGGGGGCCCGACCAGGACGAGGCGCACTATTTCAGGAAGCCTTCATAGTTGCGCTGCTGCAGCTGGCTTTCGATCTGCTTCACGGTGTCAAGGCCGACACCAACCATGATCAGAATGCTCGTCCCTCCGAACGGGAAGTTCTGACTCGCACCGACGAGCGCCAGCGCGACGATCGGCACCATGGAGATCAGGCCCAGATACAGCGCGCCAGGAGCGGTGAGTCGCGTGAGCACATAGTTCAAGTACTCAGCCGTCGGGCGCCCCGGGCGGATGCCCGGGATGAAACCACCGTACTTCTTCATGTTGTCGGCGACTTCAACGGGGTTGAAGGTAATCGACACGTAGAAGTACGTGAAGAACACGATAAGCAGGAAGAAAGTGATCATGTACGTCGGGGTGGTCCCTCCGCCGCCGAACTCCTGCGAGATCCACTGGATGATCTTGTTCGGCTCTTCCTGGCTGTTCGTGAAGAGCGTCGTGATCAGCTGCGGAAGGTAGAGCAGCGAGGAGGCGAAGATGACCGGGATGATGCCGGCCTGGTTGACCTTCAGCGGGATGTAGGTCGACGTCCCGCCGTACATCCGGCGGCCGACCATGCGCTTGGCGTACTGCACCGGGATCCGGCGCTGGGCCTGCTCGACCATCACGACCAGGGCGATCATCGCGATACCGACGACGATGACCACGGCGAAGACGAAGCCGCCCTTCTGCCTGGCGATGTTCAGCAGCTCGGACGGGAAGACGGCGATGACCTGAGTGAAGATCAGGATGGACATGCCGTTGCCGATGCCGCGGTCGGTGACGAGCTCGCCCAGCCACATGACGACGGCGGTGCCGGCGGTCATGGTCAGCACCATCGTGACGATGGCGAAGACGTTGTCCTTGTCGAGGAGGATCTCTTCGCGGCACTGCGGGAACAGCTGGCCGCCGCGGGCCAGGGCCACGAAGGCGGTCGACTGCAGGATGGCAAGCCCGACCGTCAGGTAACGCGTGTACTGCGTGATCTTGGTCTGTCCGGCCTGCCCCTCCTTCTTGAGGGCCTCCAGGCGCGGAATGACCACGACGAGCAGCTGAAGAATGATGCTCGCGGTGATGTACGGCATGATGCCGAGGGCGAACACTGAAAGTTTCAGGAGGGCGCCGCCGCTGAACAGCTGCACCATTCCGTAGATGTTGCCCGCGTCCCCCGCCTGCGCCTGGGTGAGACAACGGCTGATGTTCTCGGTATGCACACCCGGAGTCGGCAGGACCGACCCAAGTCGGAACAGCGCAATGATGCCCAAAGTGAAGAGCAGCTTCTTACGCAGGTCCGGCGTACGGAACGCTCGGGTAAATGCGGTCAGCACGGTCCCTCCTGCGCGCCTGAAAGGCGAGGTCGGTCAGCGATGGTGCGGGGGTGTTCCATCTTTGCCATATCCAGTCAATGAGCCCAAGGAAATGAGTCGAGGCCCACTGTCCAGCGAACTCTAACGCACTACGGGCGCGGGAGCCCATTACGAGCCCCCGCGCCGCGTGATGATGACACCTACAGCTCGGAGACGGAGCCTCCGGCGGCAGCGATCTTCTCCTTGGCACTGGCGGAGAAGGCGTGCGCCTCCACGTTCAACGCCACGGAGATGTCACCGGTTCCCAGAACCTTGACGAGCTGGTTCTTGCGAACCGCGCCCTTGGCGACCAGCGCCTCCACGGTGACGTCGCCACCGTCGGGGAACAGCTCGCCGAGCCTGTCAAGGTTGACGACCTGGTAGGTCGTCTTGAACAGGGCGTTGGAGAAGCCCTTGAACTTGGGCAGGCGCCGCTGCAGCGGAACCTGACCACCCTCGAAGCCGAGCGGGACAGTGTTCCTGGCCCTCGTGCCCTTGGTTCCGCGACCCGCGGTCTTGCCCTTGGACGCCTCGCCGCGGCCCTTGCGGACCTTCGACTTGTTGGCGCCGGGGGCCGGACGCAGGTGGTGGATGCGGAGCGGAGTGTTCTCTGCCATGTCTAGTCGACCTCTTCCACGGTGACGAGGTGCGTCACCACGGAGACCATGCCGCGGATCTCCGGGCGGTCCTCCTTGACGACGACGTCGCCGATTCGCTTAAGACCGAGCGAGCGCAGCGAGTCACGCTGCTTCTGCTTGCCACCGATCTTCGAGCGGACCTGGGTAATCTTCAGGCGTGCCATGGGCTAGCTCACCGCCTTCGCCGCCGCGGCCTCCGCGAGACCCTCGGCGCGAGCCTTGAGCATCGCCTTGGGGGCGACGTCCTCGATCGGCAGGCCACGGCGGGCCGCGATCTCCTCGGGGCGGCTGAGGCCCTTCAGAGCGGCCACGGTGGCGTGCACGATGTTGATCGGGTTGTCCGAGCCGAGCGACTTGGACAGCACGTCGTGGATGCCCGCGCACTCCAGCACGGCGCGCACCGGGCCACCGGCGATGACACCGGTACCGGGCGACGCCGGACGCAGGAAGACGACGCCGGCGGCCTCTTCGCCCTGCACGATGTGCGGGATGGTGCCCTGGATACGGGGCACCTTGAAGAAGTGCTTCTTGGCCTCTTCGACACCCTTGGCGATCGCCGCGGGCACTTCCTTGGCCTTGCCGTAGCCGACACCGACCATGCCGTTGCCGTCACCGACGATGACGAGGGCGGTGAAGCTGAAGCGACGACCACCCTTCACGACCTTGGCCACTCGGTTGATCTTCACAACGCGCTCGATGTACGAGACGCCCTTGTCAGCGTTGCCACCGCGGCGGTCGTCACGACGACCGTCACGCCGCTCGCCACCGGCGGCGCCACCGCGACGCGGAGCTCCAGCCATTAGTGGTTCCTCTTCTCATTCGTAAGACGGGCCATCGGTTGCGCACTGGTGAAAGGAGTCATCAGAACTCCAGTCCACCTTCGCGGGCGCTGTCCGCGAGAGCCGCGATGCGGCCCGCGTAGCGGTTGCCACCCCGGTCGAACACGACCGCGGTGATCCCGGCTGCCTTGGCCCGCTGAGCGAGAAGCTCGCCGACCTGCTTGGCCTTGTCGGTCTTGGCGCCCTCGGCCGAGCGCAGGGAGGCGTCCATGGTGGAGGCGCTCACCAGCGTGTGGCCCTGGGCGTCGTCGACGATCTGCACGAAGAGGTGCCTCGTGGAGCGGTTGACGACCAGACGCGGACGCGTGGCCGTACCGACAACCTTCTTGCGGACTCGGCCGTGGCGGCGGGCCCGCGAGACGGCGCGGGCGGCCGTGTGCTTGCCGAACGCAGTCTTGCCAGCCATGCCTACTTACCAGCCTTTCCGACCTTGCGGCGGATAACTTCACCCTGGTAGCGCACGCCCTTGCCCTTGTACGGGTCGGGCTTGCGCAGCTTGCGGATGTTCGCGGCGATCTCGCCGACCTTCTGCTTGTCGATGCCGTCCACGTGGAACAGCGTCGGCTTCTCGACGCGGAAGGTGACACCCTCGGGAGCGTTGACGATCACCGGGTGGCTGAAGCCGAGAGCGAACTCAAGCTGAGTCGGGCTCTTGGCCTGCACGCGGTAACCGACGCCCACGATCTCCAGGGACTTCGAGTACCCCTGGGTCACACCGGTCACCATGTTGGCGACCAGGGTGCGGGACAGGCCGTGCAGCGCACGGACCTTGTTCTCGTCGTTGGGGCGGGTGACGGAGAGATTTCCGTCCTCACCCTTGGCGATCGCGATGGGTTCCGCGACCGTAAGCGAAAGCGTGCCCTTGGGGCCCTTGACCGTGACGTCCCGGCCGTCGATGGCGACGTCCACTCCGTTCGGTACGGGGATGGGCAGCCGTCCGATTCTTGACATGCTGTTCGTTCTCCCCTCTACCAAACGAAGGCGAGGACTTCCCCGCCCACTCCACGCTTGCCGGCCTGCTTGTCCGTCATGAGACCGCCGGACGTCGAGATGATCGCGACGCCCAGTCCGCCCAGGACTCGGGGCAGGTTGTCCTTCTTTGCATAAACCCGCAGGCCGGGCTTGGAAACCCGTCGCAGGCCCGCGAGCGACCGCTCACGGCTCGGCCCGAACTTCAGCTCCACCACGAGGTTCTTTCCGACCTTGGCGTCTTCGACGCTCCAGGACTGGATGTAACCCTCCTGCTGGAGGATCTCGGCGATGTGCGCCTTGATCTTCGAGTACGGCATCGCCACGCTGTCGTGGTACGCCGAGTTCGCGTTTCGCAGACGCGTCAGCATGTCTGCGATCGGGTCGGTCATCGTCATGGCCGGTGGCCTTCCTCACCGCGGTTTCCACAGGGGACCTTCGGTGCGGTCATGGGCGCTTGTAGTCAGCGCCCGGTGAATACGAACTTCTATGTGTGGCCGGTGCCCCGCGCGGGCCCGTGATGGTCATGGGACCGCGCGGACGGCTACCAGCTCGACTTGGTGATGCCGGGCAGCTCGCCCCGGTGCGCCATCTCACGGAAGCAGATGCGGCACAGGCCGAACTTCCGGTAGACGGCGCGGGGACGACCACAGCGCGAGCACCGAGTGTACGCCCGGACCTCGAACTTGGCCTTGCGAGCAGCCTTGACCTTGAGCGACGTCTTCGCCATGATCAGGCCTCCTTGAAGGGGAAGCCGAGGTGCTTCAGCAGCGCCCGGCCCTGGTCGTCGGTCTTAGCGGTGGTCACGACCGTGATGTCCATACCACGCTGGCGGTCGACCTTGTCCTGGTCGATCTCGTGGAACATGACCTGCTCGGTGAGACCGAAGGTGTAGTTCCCGTTGCCGTCGAACTGCTTGGGCGACAGGCCGCGGAAGTCACGGATGCGGGGCAGCGCCAGCGAGAGCAGCCGGTCGAGGAACTCCCACATGCGGTCGCCGCGGAGCGTGACGTGCGCGCCGATCGGCATGCCCTCGCGCAGCTTGAACTGGGCGATGGACTTGCGGGCGCGGACGACCGCCGGCTTCTGGCCGGTGATCACGGTGAGGTCGCGGACGGCGCCTTCGATGAGCTTCGAGTCACGCGCGGCCTCGCCGACGCCCATGTTCACCTTGATCTTGGTGATGGTGGGCACCAGCATGATGTTCTCGAACCCGAACTGCTCGTTCAGCTTCGCGATGATCTCTTCGCGGTAGCGCTGCTTGAGGCGCGGGAGGGTCCGCTCTTCAGTGTTCGCGGTCATCAGTTGTCCTCACCCGTCTCCTCGGAAGCAGCCTTGGCCGACTCCTTCTTGGCGGGCTTGTCGTCATCCTTGAGCTTCTTGACGTTGCTCACGTGGATGGGAGCCTCCATGGTCTGCACGCCGCCGGTCTTGGCGCCACGCGGACCCTGGTTGGTCTCCTTGGAGTGCTTCTTGACCATGTTGACGCCCTCGACCACCACGCGCTCGTCGCGCGGGTGGGCGGCGATCACGCGGCCCTTGGCACCCTTGTCCTTGCCGGCGATGACCAGTACGAGGTCACCCTTCTTCACATGCAGCTTCGGCATTACAACACCTCCGGCGCGAGCGAGATGATCCGCATGAACTTCTTGTCACGCAGCTCACGTCCAACGGGACCGAAGATGCGGGTGCCCCGGGGGTCACCGCTGTCCTTGATGATGACGGCGGCGTTCTCGTCGAAGCGGATGTAGGAGCCGTCGGGCCGGCGGCGCTCCTTGACAGTGCGGACGATGACGGCCTTGACCACATCGCCCTTCTTCACGGTGCCGCCGGGAATGGCGTCCTTGACAGTGGCGACGATGATGTCGCCGATTCCCGCGTAGCGCCGGCCCGAGCCACCGAGCACACGGATGCAAAGGACTTCCTTCGCACCGGTGTTGTCGGCGACCTTGAGCCGCGACTCCTGCTGGATCACTTGTACTCCTGTTTGTCTCGCTGGTTCTCACCCGTGGGTGAGCCTTGCGGAACCTGCTGGGTCTTTTTCCCCCGGCGACAGTCCCTGGCGGACCGCCGACGCAGGCGGGGCGAAGATCGCTTCGCCCCCTTGGACGCCGTCATGGGGGGTGACGGTGTCACCCCCCACGAGGCGCGTTGACTTACTTGGCCTTCTCGAGGATCTCGATGACCCGCCAACGCTTGCTGGCGGAGAGCGGCCGGGTCTCCATCAGGAGGACTCGGTCGCCGACACCACAGCTGTTGGCCTCGTCGTGCGCCTTGTACTTGGTCGTCCTGCGGATGACCTTGCCGTACAGGGGGTGCTTGACGCGGTCCTCGACAGCGACCACGACAGTCTTGTCCATCTTGTCGCTGACGACCAGACCCTCACGGGTCTTGCGGTAGTTCCGCGTCTCGGTCGTGGTTTCCGTGGCCTCAGCCATCAATCGACTCCTTCTCTACCGTGACGATTCCGAGCTCCCGCTCGCGCATCACCGTGTAGATACGGGCGATCTCGCGGCGAACGGCACGCAGCCGCCCGTGGCTCTCCAACTGGCCGGTCGCAGCCTGGAAGCGGAGGTTGAACAGCTCCTCCTTGGCTTCCTTCAGCTTCGTGACCAGAGTGTCCTGGTCTTCCACCCGCAGCTCACCGGCGGTCAGGCCCTTAGCCATCACGCCTCACCCACTTCACGCTTGACGAACCGGCACTTCATCGGCAGCTTGTGCATCGCACGACGCAGGGCTTCGCGAGCCACCGGCTCGGCGACACCCGACAGCTCGAACATGATGCGACCGGGCTTGACGTTGGCGATCCACCACTCCGGCGAACCCTTACCGGAACCCATGCGGGTCTCGGCGGGCTTCTTGGTGAGCGGACGGTCCGGATAGATGTTGATCCAGACCTTTCCACCACGCTTGATGTGACGGGTCATCGCGATACGAGCCGACTCGATCTGGCGGTTGGTCACGTAGGAGTGCTCAATCGCCTGAATGCCGAACTCGCCGAACACGACCCTGGTGCCGCCCTTGGCAGCGCCGTGACGGTCGGGCCGGTGCTGCTTACGGTGCTTGACCCTGCGCGGGATCAGCATGGTCAGCTCCCTTCAGCACCCGGCTGCGCAGCCGGGCCGGTCTCGGGGGCAGCCTGGGAGGCCGCCTCGTTCCTGGGGGCGCGGTCGCCACGGCCGGCACCGGCACCACGACGGGCGCCACCGGCACCACGACGGGGACGGTCGCCGCCACCGGCACCGGGGCCACGACGGTCGTCGCGGTCACGACGCTGGCCCGCACGAGCACCGGCGGCAGCCGCCTCGCGCTCGGCGCGGCTGGTCGGAGCCTCACCCTTGTAGATCCACACCTTCACGCCGATACGGCCGAAGGTGGTACGGGCCTCGTACAGGCCGTAGTCGATGTCCGCGCGGAGGGTGTGCAGGGGCACGCGGCCCTCGCGGTAGAACTCCGAACGGGACATCTCAGCGCCGCCGAGACGACCGGAGCACTGCACCCGGATGCCCTTGGCGCCGCTCTTCATCGCCGACTGCATCGCCTTGCGCATGGCACGGCGGAACGAGACACGGCTGGACAGCTGCTCGGCCACACCCTGGGCGACGAGCTGAGCGTCGATCTCAGGGTTCTTGACCTCAAGGATGTTCAGCTGGACCTGCTTCTTGGTCAGCTTCTCGAGGTCACCGCGAATCCGGTCCGCCTCGGCGCCGCGGCGGCCGATGACGATGCCCGGACGGGCGGTGTGAATGTCGACCTGAACCCGGTCGGTGGTCCGCTCGATCTCCACCTTGGAGATGCCGGCCCGCTCCATGCCCTTCTTGAGCATGCGGCGGATCGCCACATCCTCGGCAACGTACGACTTGTAGAGCTTGTCGGCATACCACCGGCTCTTGAAGTCGGTCGTGATGCCGAGGCGGAACCCGTGCGGGTTAACCTTCTGACCCACTAGCGGGTCCTCCCCTTCGGCTCGCGGGACTCCACGATCACGGTGATGTGGCTGGTCCGCTTGTTGATCCGATAGGCACGACCCTGAGCACGGGGACGAAACCGCTTCAGCGTCGGGCCCTCGTCGACCCAGGCACGGCTCACGAAGAGCGTGTCACGGTCGAGCTTGAAGTTGTGCTCCGCGTTGGCAATGGCGCTCGACAGCACCTTGTACACGGTCTCGCTCGCCGACTGGGGAGCGAACTGCAGCACGGCCTGCGCCTCCGAAGCGGGCAGCCCGCGAATGAGGTCCACCACACGGCGGGCCTTCATGGGCGTGTGGCGCGCGAACCGCGCCTGAGCCCTGGCTTCCATCGCTTACTCCTCTTACCCTTCGTTTTGGTCGAGTCCGTCTCACTCTGTGACGATCGCTTCCGATCGTTCCCGGCTCGACGTCCTCTTCCTGAGGCGCTTATCGCCGGCTGCGGCGGTCTTCCTTGACATGGCTGCGGAAGGTCCGCGTCGGCGCGAACTCACCCAGCTTGTGGCCGATCATCGACTCGGTGACGAACACCGGGACGTGCTTGCGGCCGTCGTGAACGGCGATCGTGTGGCCGAGCATGTCGGGCACGATCATGGAGCGCCGCGACCACGTCTTGATGACGTTCTTGGTGCCCTTCTCGTTCTGGGCATCCACCTTCTTCTGAAGGTGGTCGTCCACGAAGGGACCCTTCTTGAGGCTACGTGGCATTTTGGCTGCTCCTACCGCTTCTTCCGCTTGGTACGACGGCGGATGATCAGCCGGTCGCTGGCCTTGTTCGCCGCACGAGTACGACCCTCGGGCTTGCCCTTGGGGTTGACAGGGTGACGACCGCCGGAGGTCTTACCCTCACCACCACCGTGCGGGTGGTCGACCGGGTTCATCGCGACGCCGCGGACGGTGGGGCGCTTGCCCTTCCACCGCATACGTCCGGCCTTACCCCAGTTGATGTTCGCCTGCTCGGCGTTGCCGACCTGGCCGATGGAGGCCCGGCAGCGAACGTCGACCTGGCGCATCTCACCGGAGGGCATACGCAGCGTGGCGTACTGGCCCTCCTTGGCGAGGAGCTGAATCTGCGCGCCGGCGGACCGGCCCAGCTTGGCGCCACCGCCCGGACGGAGCTCCACCGCGTGGATGAAGGTACCGGTCGGGATGTTGCGCAGCGGGAGGCAGTTGCCCGGCTTGATGTCGGCCGTGGGGCCGTTCTCGATCTTGTCGCCCTGCTTGAGGCCGGTCGGGCAGAGGATGTAGCGCTTCTCCCCGTCGGCGTAGTGCAGCAGCGCGATACGGGAGGTGCGGTTCGGGTCGTACTCGATGTGAGCGACCTTGGCCGGGATCCCGTCCTTGTCGTGACGCCGGAAATCGATGATCCGGTAGGCGCGCTTGTGGCCACCGCCCTGGTGACGGGTGGTGACACGGCCGTGGACGTTACGGCCACCCTTGCTGTGCAGGGGTGCAAGCAGCGACTTCTCGGGCGTGCTGCGCGTGATCTCGGCAAAGTCCGAGACGCTGGCGCCGCGGCGACCCGGGGTCGTCGGCTTGAGTTTACGGATGCCCATCTTTTTCGTTCATCCTTCGTCGGTTAATCCGGTCGAACGCCCCTCACCTGGTGGTGAGGGGCTTTCTCCCTGTACTTACTGAGCGAGCGCGTCAGCCGATCTGGCCGAAGATGTCAATCCGGTCGCCTTCGACCAGGCTGACGATCGCTCGCTTGGTAGCCGGACGCTGGCCGTAGCCGAATCTGGTCCGCTTACGCTTGCCCTGGCGGTTGATGGTGTTGACGCTGGCCACCTTGACGCCGAAGATCTTCTCAACAGCGATCTTGACCTGCGTCTTGTTGGCCGTCTTCCGCACCAGGAACGTGTACTTGTTGTGCTCGTCGATCAGGCCGTAGCTCTTCTCGGAGACAACCGGCTTGATGATGATGTCGCGCGGGTCGGCGATCTTCTCCATCAGGCGTCTTCCTTCCCGCTCTTGCTCAGACGCGCGACGACCTGGTCGTACGCCGCCTGAGTGAAAACGACGTCGTCGTGGCAGAGCACGTCGTAGGTGTTGAGCTGCCCGGCGTCCAGCAGGTGGACCTCGGGAGCGTTGCGCAGGCTCAGCCAGCTGAGCTCGTCACCCTCGTCGACGACGACCAGGACGCTACGCGCCTCGGTGATCTTGCGAAGCGACTCGAGAGCCGCCTTGGTCTTCGGGGTCTCCCCCGCGACCAGACCGCTGACCACGTGAACGCGGCCCCCGGTCGCCCTGTCGGACAGGGCCCCGCGCAGGGCGGCGGCCTTCATCTTCTTGGGAGTCTTCTGCGAGTAGTCCCGCGGAACCGGACCGTGGACGGTGCCGCCGCCGGTGAACTGCGGAGCGCGGGTCGAACCCTGGCGGGCGCGGCCCGTACCCTTCTGGCGGTACGGCTTCTTGCCGCCGCCACTGACCTCACCGCGGGTCTTGGCCTTGTGGGTGCCCTGCCGGCGAGCGGCGAGCTGGGCCACGACGACCTGGTGGATCAGCGGGATGTTGACCTTGGTGCCGAAGATGTCCTCCGGCAGATCGACGGTCCCGGCCTTGTCGCCGCTCGCGTCGAGGACGTCAATGGTGCTCACTTGGCAGCCCCCTTCTTGGCAGCGGTGCGGACCAGAACCAGGCTGCCGTTGGCGCCGGGGATCGCACCCTTGATCAGGATGAGGCCCTTCTCGGCGTCCACGGCGTGGACCTTGAGGCTCTGGATGGTCGTGCGGGCGTTGCCCATCCGGCCGGCCATGCGCACGCCCTTGAAGACGCGGCCCGGGGTGGCGCAGCCACCGATGGAACCCGGCGAGCGGTGCTTGCGCTGCGTACCGTGCGAGGCGCCCAGGCCCTTGAAGCCGTGCCGCTTCATGACACCCGCGTAACCCTTGCCCTTGCTCTTGCCCGTCACGTCGACGTACTGGCCGGCCTCGAAGGTGTCGGCCGAGAGCTCCTGGCCCAGGGTGTACTCGCTCACGTCGTCAGTGCGGATCTCCGCGAAGTAACGGCGCGGGGTGATGTCGTGCTTGCGCAGGTAGTCGCCGAGCGGCTTGTTGACCTTCCGCGGGTCGACCTGCCCGAAGCCCAGCTGAACGGCGGTGTAGCCGTCCTTCTCAGCGGTGCGGACGCGGGTCACGACGCACGGACCAGCCTCGACGACGGTCACCGGGACCATCCGGTTGTCCGCGTCGAAGACCTGGGTCATGCCGAGCTTCTTGCCCAGGACGCCCTTGATCTGCTTAGCCATGTCAGTGCGTTCCCTCAGAGCTTGATCGAGATGTCAACGCCGGCGGGAAGGTCGAGTCGCATGAGCGAGTCGACCGTCTTCGGCGTCGGGTCGATGATGTCAATCAGCCGCTTGTGCGTGCGCATCTCAAAGTGCTCGCGACTGTCCTTGTACTTGTGCGGCGAGCGGATGACGCAGTACACGTTCTTCTCGGTCGGCAGCGGCACCGGGCCCGCGACCTTGGCGCCAGTCCTTGTCACCGTCTCGACGATCTTCTTGGCCGAGACGTCGATGACCTCGTGGTCATAGGCCTTGAGCCGAATGCGGATCTTCTGTCCCGCCATAATGGCCTCGGTGTCCTTCACTGTCGTCTGAAAAAGTTACGTGCGGCCTGTTGCCGCTGTGTCATGGCCGGGTCCGTCTCGGACGTCCCCTCCACGTTGTGCGGAGCCCACTTCGCCCTGGGGCGACGTTCTCCGCACACGCCCCACGTAGCAGACGCTGTGAGTCCGCGCTTTCTTCCGTGATCTGGCAGTTACTTCGGTCATCGTTCGGCCGAACCAACTGCGAGATCACGGTTCGTGGGGTCCCTGCCAGGGTTCGCGCCCTGCGGCGCGGGCCCCTCGTGGGGAAGCGGCCGACCCTGCGTTGAGGGCCGACCGCCACTCCGCGATCGTACTACTTGATGATCTTGGTCACTCGACCCGCACCGACGGTGCGGCCACCCTCACGGATGGCGAACTTGAGACCGTCCTCCATCGCGATGGGCTGGATGAGCGCGACGTTCATCTCGGTGTTGTCGCCCGGCATGACCATCTCGGTGCCCTCGGGGAGGTTCACCACACCGGTCACGTCAGTCGTACGGAAGTAGAACTGCGGGCGGTAGTTGTTGAAGAACGGCGTGTGGCGGCCGCCCTCGTCCTTGCTCAGGATGTAGACCTGGGCCTCGAACTCGGTGTGCGGGGTGGTCGTGCCCGGCTTGATGATGCACTGGCCGCGCTCGACGTCCTCGCGCTTGATGCCGCGCAGGAGCAGACCGACGTTGTCACCCGCCTGGCCCTCGTCGAGGAGCTTGCGGAACATCTCGACACCGGTGACCGTGGTGGTGGTCTTGGTCTCCTTGATGCCGATGATGTCGACGGTCTCGCTGACCTTGACGATGCCACGCTCGATACGGCCGGTGACGACCGTGCCGCGACCGGTGATCGAGAAGACGTCCTCGACCGGCATCAGGAACGGCTTGTCGGTCTCACGGACCGGCTCGGGGACGTTCTCGTCCACCGCGGTCATGAGCTCGATGATCGAGTCACCCCACTTGGCGTCGCCCTCAAGCGCCTTCAGCGCCGAGACGCGGACGACCGGCAGGTCGTCGCCGGGGAACTCCTGGGCCGAGAGAAGCTCACGGACCTCGAGCTCGACGAGCTCCAGGATCTCCTCGTCGTCCACCATGTCGGACTTGTTGAGGGCCACGACGATGTAGGGAACGCCGACCTGGCGGGCCAGGAGGACGTGCTCCTTCGTCTGCGGCATCGGACCGTCGGTGGCGGCGACCACGAGGATCGCACCGTCCATCTGAGCCGCACCGGTGATCATGTTCTTCACGTAGTCCGCGTGACCGGGGCAGTCCACGTGGGCGTAGTGGCGCTTCTCGGTCTGGTACTCGACGTGCGCGATGGAGATCGTGATACCACGAGCCTTCTCCTCGGGCGCCTTGTCGATCTTGTCGAACGGGGTCGCCTCGTTGAGGTTCGGGAAACGCTCGTGGAGCACCTTGGTGATCGCCGCGGTCAGAGTGGTCTTGCCGTGGTCGATGTGCCCAATGGTGCCGATGTTTACGTGCGGCTTGGTCCGCTCGAACTTGGCCTTGGCCACTGCTCTCTCCTTAGAGATTCTGACGTGACTTGCGTCTTCATATTCGGGTTCGGGGAGGCCGATCCCTCTCGGAACCGGCCGACGAGAATGTTCTCGCCCCGCACCCTTCGGCGCCGGGAGGCGATTTTCCCCACCCCTGCTAGGAAGCGGGGGGAGGCTCGCCTCCCGTACCGGATTGGATGCTGGACTTACTCGCCCCGCACCTTCGCGACGATCTCCTTGGCGATGTGCGCGGGCACTTCCGCGTAGGAGTCGAACTGCATGCTGTAGCTCGCGCGTCCCTGCGTCTTGCTACGAAGGTCTCCCACGTAGCCGAACATCTCAGAGAGCGGCACGAGCGCCTTGACGATCCGGGCGCCGGAGCGCTCGTCCATCGCCTGGATCTGCCCGCGGCGACCGTTGAGGTCACCGATGACGTCACCCATGTAGTCCTCGGGCGTGGTGACCTCGACGGCCATCATCGGCTCCAGGATTACGGCGTCCGCCTTGCGCGCGGCCTCCTTGAAGGCCATCGAGCCGGCGATCTTGAAGGCCATTTCAGACGAGTCCACCTCGTGGTAGGCACCGTCCTGCAGGGTGACCTTGACCCCGACCATGGGGTAGCCGGCGAGAACACCGAACTCGGCCGCCTCCTGGGCGCCCGCGTCGACCGAGGGGATGTACTCCCTCGGGATGCGGCCACCGGAGACCTTGTTCGCGAACTCGTAACCGTCGTTGCCCTCGCCCAGCGGCTCAATGTCAATGATGACCTTGGCGAACTGGCCGGAACCACCGGTCTGCTTCTTGTGGACGTAGTCGACCTTCTCCACCTTGCGGCGGATGGTCTCCCGGTAGGCCACCTGAGGCCGGCCGATGTTGGCCTCGACCTTGAACTCGCGGCGCATCCGGTCGACGAGGATCTCCAGGTGGAGCTCGCCCATACCCCAGATGACCGTCTGCCCGGTCTCGTCGTCACGACGGACCTGGAAGGACGGGTCCTCCTCGGCCAGACGCTGGATCGCGGTGCCCAGCTTCTCCTGGTCGCCCTTGGTCTTGGGCTCGATGGCGACGCTGATGACCGGCGCCGGGAAGTTCATCGACTCCAGGACCACGGGGTGAGCCGGGTCGGCCAGGGTGTCACCGGTGGTGGTGTCCTTCAGGCCCATGACGGCGACGATCTGACCGGCGACGGCCGACGGGCGCTCCTCGCGCTTGTTGGCGTGCATCTGGTAGATCTTGCCGATCCGCTCCTTACGGCCCTTCACCGAGTTGACCACGGCGGTGCCGGTCTCGAGCGTGCCCGAGTAGATGCGGATGTAGGTGAGACGGCCCAGGTGCTGGTCGCTCATGATCTTGAATGCCAGCGCGGAGAACGGCTCGTTCACATCCGCGTGGCGCTCGATGACCTCGTCTTCCTTGCCGACCGCGTGGCCCTTGAAGGCCGGGATGTCGGTCGGAGCGGGAAGGTAGGCGACGATCGCGTCGAGCAGGGGCTGAATGCCCTTGTTCTTGAACGCGGTGCCGGTCAGGACCGGGTTGATGGCGCTGCTCAGCGTCGCGCGGCGGATGGCCGCGACCAGCTGCTCCTCGGTGGGCTCGACGCCCTCCAGGAAGAGCTCCATCAGCTCGTCGTCGTTCTCGGCGACCGTCTCGACCAGCTTGTCACGCCACTCGCGAGCGGCCTCGGCGTGCTCGGCCGGGATGTCGACGGTCTCGTACATCTCGCCCTTGGCCGCCTCGGCGCTCCAGAGCAGACCCTTCATCTTGACCAGGTCGATGACGCCCTTGAAGTCGGCCTCGACGCCCCAGGGAAGCTGGAGAACCGCGGGAGTCGCGTTCAGGCGGCTGATCATCATGTCGACGCAGCGGTGGAACTCCGCGCCGACCCGGTCCAGCTTGTTGACGAAGCAGATCCTGGGAACTTCGTAACGGTCGGCCTGACGCCACACCGTTTCGGACTGGGGCTCGACGCCTGCAACGCCGTCGAACACGGCGACGGCACCGTCGAGGACGCGGAGCGAGCGCTCCACCTCGATCGTGAAGTCCACGTGACCCGGCGTGTCGATGATGTTGATCGTGTGGCCGAGCCACTCGCAGGTCGTAGCAGCGGAGGTGATGGTGATACCACGCTCCTGCTCCTGCTCCATCCAGTCCATCGTGGCTGCGCCCTCGTGGACCTCACCGATCTTGTAGTTGATACCGGTGTAGAACAGGATGCGCTCAGTCGTCGTGGTCTTGCCCGCGTCGATGTGAGCCATGATCCCGATGTTGCGGACCTTGGCCAGGTCAAGAGCGGTCGTGGTGGCCACTTCTCTCGCGTCCTCGTCGTCTCGTCGAAGCCGCTGTTACCAGCGGTAGTGGGCGAAGGCCTTGTTGGACTCGGCCATCTTGTGGGTGTCCTCACGCTTCTTGACGCTTGCGCCGAGGCCGTTGCTGGCATCGAGCAGTTCGTTCATGAGGCGCTCGGTCATGGTCTTCTCGCGGCGGGCCCGGGAGTACTGCACCAGCCAGCGCAGGGCCAGGGTGGTGCTGCGCGCGGCGCGCACCTCGACCGGGACCTGGTAGGTCGCGCCACCGACACGGCGGCTGCGGACCTCAAGGGTGGGCTTGACGTTGTCCAGCGCGCGCTTCAGGGTGACGACCGGGTCGTTGCCGGTCTTCTCCTTGGCTCCTTCGAGGGCGCCGTACACGATGGACTGAGCGATGGACCGCTTGCCGTCCAGGAGCACCTTGTTGATAAGCGCGGTGACCAGGGGCGAGTTGTGAACCGGGTCAGCCATGAGCTGACGACGGCCAGGAGAACCCTTGCGAGGCATTCTTACTTCTCCTTCTTCGCGCCGTAACGGCTACGGGCCTGCTTGCGGTTACGGACACCCTGGGTGTCGAGCGAACCACGGATGATCTTGTAGCGAACACCCGGCAGGTCCTTCACACGACCACCGCGGACGAGCACGATGGAGTGCTCCTGAAGGTTGTGACCGACACCGGGGATGTAGGCCGTGACCTCGATACCGTTGGTGAGCCGGACACGCGCGACCTTGCGGAGCGCGGAGTTCGGCTTCTTGGGGGTCGTGGTGTAAACGCGCATGCAGGTGCCGCGTCGCTGAGGGCTGGCCTTGAGCGCCGGGGTCTTGGTCTTGGTGACCTTGTCCTGGCGGCCCTTGCGGACCAGCTGCTGAATCGTGGGCACCGCGTCTCCGTTCGTGCTAGCCGGTTAATCGAATGTCGTGCATTTTGCAGGTACTGCCGGTGTCATGACCTGCGGTTCTTTCATCCCCTCCGACCCACGCGGTCGGGCGTGTCGCGCACTTGTCACGCCACAACCCGGTCAAGGCCGGTCCGGTGGAGGAGGCCATGCGGCGCCCCTGCCGACTCCCCACCGGGAACCTGTCGACGCACACGCATGAGGGCCCATGAAGACATGGGCACGAAGGGCAAGACTACCCAGCCCAGCGCAACACGTCAAAACGGCCGCACCCGCAGGGCGCCGCTGTGGGCGCCCGCATTCGTGTCATGACTCCCACGACCGGTTACCGACCGACCGCTTCTGGGTCCACGTCGAGTTTACCCGTCGCAGAGCACTTCTCCGGCCGTTCTCCCCATTAACGTACGGCTTTCGCCGCAACATTCCGGTCAAGAAAGGGCCACACCCACCCGTCACGGACGTGAACACGGTGGAAAGGCAGCGGCGCCCGGCCCCCTGCCGGGGACCGGGCGCCGCCTGCGATCACTTAGCGGTTGTACTGACCGAAGTCGTACTCCTCCAGCGGCACGGCCTCACCGGAGCCCGAACCGAAGGTGTAGTCCGCCGCGGAGCCGTCGTAGCCGCCGACCGTGTACATCGCGGCCTTGGCCTCCTCGGTGGGCTCGACCCGGATGTTGCGGTACTGCGGCATGCCGGTACCGGCCGGGATGAGCTTTCCGATGATGACGTTCTCCTTGAGGCCGAGCAGCGAGTCCGACTTGGCGTGGATCGCCGCGTCGGTGAGCACTCGGGTCGTCTCCTGGAAGGACGCCGCGGACAGCCAGGACTCGGTGGCGAGCGAGGCCTTGGTGATACCCATCAGCACCGGACGCCCGGAGGCCGGCGTGCCGCCCTCCGCCACGCACTCGCGGTTGATCCGCTCGAAGCGCGGCCGCTCGACGAGCTCACCGGGCAGCATGTCGGCGTCGCCGGACTCCAGCACGTTCACGCGCTTGAGCATCTGCCGCACGATGATCTCGATGTGCTTGTCGTGGATCGACACACCCTGCGAGCGGTAGACCTGCTGGACCTCCGCCACAAGGTGCAGCTGCACGGCCCGGGGGCCGAGGATGCGCAGCACCTCGTTGGGGTTGACGGCACCGGCGATCAGCTGCTGGCCGACCTTGACCCGCTGCCCGTCGGAGACCAGCATGCGCGACCGCATCGACACCGGGTAGGCGACCTCCTCGGAACCGTCGTCCGGGACGATCACGATCTTCCGGGTCTTGTCGGTCTCGTCGACGCGGACCCGGCCCTCGGCCTCGCTGATCGGGGCGACGCCCTTGGGGACGCGCGCCTCGAAAAGCTCCTGGACACGGGGCAGACCGTGGGTGATGTCGGCGCCCGCCACACCACCGGTGTGGAAGGTCCGCATCGTCAGCTGGGTGCCGGGCTCACCGATCGACTGGGCGGCGATGATGCCGACCGCCTCGCCGACGTCCACGAGCTTGCCGGTCGCGAGCGAGCGGCCGTAGCAGGTGGCGCAGACACCGATCTTGGCCTCGCAGACGAGGGCGCTGCGGGTCCTGACGGTCTCCACTCCGGCCTCGACCAGGGCGGTGACGTGGATGTCGTTGATGTCGACGCCCACCGGCGCGATGATCTTGCCGTCCACCTCCACGTCCTCGGCGAGGATGCGGCCGTGCACGTTGCTCTCGGCGTTCTCCGCCTTGACCAGGTTGCCCTGAGCGTCGCGGTCGGCGACGTGCAGCGGGACGGCGCGGTCGGTGCCGCAGTCGATCTCGCGGACGATGACGTCCTGTGCGACGTCCACCAGACGACGGGTCAGGTACCCCGAGTCGGCGGTCCGCAGCGCGGTGTCCGCCAGACCCTTCCGCTGGCCGTGGGTGGAGATGAAGTACTCCAGCACCGACAGACCCTCGCGGAACGAGGCCTTGATCGGGCGCGGGATCGTCTCACCCTTGGTGTTGGACACCAGACCACGGATGCCGGAGATCTGCCGGACCTGCATCAGGTTTCCTCGGGCGCCCGACTGGACCATCATCCAGACCGGGTTGGTCTTCGGGAACGCCTTCTGCATGTCGTCGGTCACGTCGCTGGTCGCGTGCGTCCAGATCTCGATGAGCTCCTGACGACGCTCCTCGTCCGTGATCAGACCACGCTCGTACTCGCGCTGGACCTTGTCGGCCCGGCGCTCGTACGTCTCCATGATCTCGGACTTGTTCGGCGGCGCGATGACGTCCTCGATGGAGATCGTCACACCGGCCCTGGTCGCCCAGTAGAAGCCGGCGTCCTTGAGGGCGTCGAGCGCGGCCGCGACCTCGACCTTGGGGTACTTCTCGGCGAGCTCGTTGACGATGACCGACAGCTGCTTCTTGCCGACCTGCGAGTTCACGTACGGGTAGTTCGCCGGCAGGGTCTGGTTGAACAGGCAGCGGCCCAGAGTGGTCTCCAGGCGGTAGCTGTCACCGGCCTCCCAGCCCTCGGGGCCCGCCCAGCCGCGGGGCGGCGGGACGTCTCCCCGCATCCGGATCTGGATCTGCGACTGGATGTCGAGCTCCCGGCGGTCGAAGGCCATCAGCGCCTCCGACACCGAGCCGAAGACCCGTCCCTGGCCGACGCCGTTCTCGTCCTCGTCCTTGATCGTGGTCAACGAGTAGAGACCGATGATCATGTCCTGGGTGGGCATGGTCACGGGCTTGCCGTCGGCCGGCTTCAGGATGTTGTTCGTCGACAGCATCAGGATGCGGGCCTCGGCCTGCGCCTCGGCGGACAGCGGCAGGTGCACGGCCATCTGGTCGCCGTCGAAGTCCGCGTTGAACGCGGTGCAGACGAGCGGGTGGATCTGGATGGCCTTGCCCTCGACCAGCTGCGGCTCGAAGGCCTGGATGCCCAGGCGGTGCAGGGTCGGCGCGCGGTTGAGCAGCACGGGGTGCTCGGTGATGACCTCTTCGAGGACGTCCCACACGACCGGGCGAGCACGCTCGACCATCCGCTTGGCCGACTTGATGTTCTGCGCGTGGTTCAGGTCGACCAGGCGCTTCATCACGAACGGCTTGAAGAGCTCCAGCGCCATCTGCTTGGGCAGACCGCACTGGTGCAGCTTCAGCTGCGGGCCGACGACGATGACCGAACGGCCGGAGTAGTCGACTCGCTTGCCCAGCAGGTTCTGGCGGAACCGGCCCTGCTTGCCTTTCAGCATGTCGCTGAGGGACTTCAGGGGGCGGTTGCCCGGACCGGTGACCGGGCGGCCGCGGCGGCCGTTGTCGAACAGCGCGTCGACGGCCTCCTGGAGCATCCGCTTCTCGTTGTTCACGATGATCTCGGGGGCACCGAGGTCGAGAAGCCGCTTGAGGCGGTTGTTCCGGTTGATCACACGGCGGTACAGGTCGTTCAGGTCCGAGGTGGCGAACCGGCCACCGTCGAGCTGCACCATGGGGCGCAGGTCCGGCGGGATGACCGGGATGCAGTCGAGAACCATCCCGTTGGGCGAGTTGCGGGTGTTCAGGAACGCCGACACGACCTTGAGACGCTTGAGCGCGCGGGCCTTCTTCTGGCCCTTGCCGCTGCGGATCGTCTCGCGCAGGTTCTCGGCCTCAAGGGCGAGGTCGAAGTTGGTCAGACGCTCCTGGATGGCCTGGGCGCCCATGCCACCGCGGAAGTAACGGCCGAAGCGGTCGCGCATCTCGCGGTAGAGCAGCTCGTCGCCCTCAAGGTCCTGGACCTTGAGGTTCTTGAAGCGGCTCCAGACCTCGTCCAGCCGGTCCAGCTCGCGCTGGGCCCGGTCACGCAGCTGCCGCATCTCACGCTCGGCGCCCTCACGCACCTTGCGGCGCTGGTCGCCCTTGGCGCCGGCGGCCTCAAGCTCGGCCAGGTCGGTCTCCAGCTTGCGCTGGCGAGCCTCGATGTCGGCGTCACGGCGCTGCTCGACGTGCTGCCGCTCGACGGAGATCTTCGCCTCCAGCGACGGCAGGTCACGCTCGCGCATTTCCTTGTCGACGTGCGTGATCATGTAGGCCGCGAAGTAGATGACCTTCTCGAGGTCCTTCGGGGCCAGGTCGAGCAGGTATCCCAGACGGGACGGGACACCCTTGAAGTACCAGATGTGCGTGACGGGCGCGGCCAGCTCGATGTGGCCCATCCGCTCACGACGCACCTTGGCGCGGGTCACCTCGACGCCACAGCGCTCACAGATGATGCCCTTGAAGCGGACGCGCTTGTACTTACCGCAGTAGCACTCCCAGTCGCGGGTCGGACCGAAGATCTTCTCGCAGAAGAGTCCGTCCTTCTCGGGCTTGAGCGTCCGGTAGTTGATGGTTTCGGGCTTCTTCACCTCGCCGTGCGACCACTGGCGGATGTCGTCGGCGGTCGCGAGGCCGATCCGAAGCTCGTCGAAGAAGTTGACGTCGAGCACTTGTAATCCCCTCCTCAGCTTCTAGATCAGACCTCTTCGACGCTGCTCGGCTCACGCCGGGACAGGTCGATGCCGAGTTCTTCCGCGGCGCGGAAGACGTCTTCGTCGGTGTCGCGCATCTCGATGGACATGCCGTCGCTGGAGAGCACCTCGACGTTCAGGCACAGCGACTGCATTTCCTTGATGAGGACCTTGAACGACTCCGGGATGCCCGGCTCGGGGATGTTCTCGCCCTTGACGATCGCCTCGTAGACCTTCACCCGGCCGAGGACGTCGTCGGACTTGATGGTGAGCAGTTCCTGGAGCGCGTAGGCGGCGCCGTACGCCTCCAGAGCCCAGACCTCCATCTCACCGAAGCGCTGGCCACCGAACTGGGCCTTACCACCGAGCGGCTGCTGGGTGATCATGGAGTACGGGCCGGTCGAACGAGCGTGGATCTTGTCGTCGACCAGGTGGAGCAGCTTCAGGATGTAGATGTAGCCGACGGAGATCGGGTGCGGGAACGGCTCGCCGGAACGGCCGTCGAACAGCTGGGCCTTTCCGTTCGCGCCGACCATGCGCCCGCCGTCCCTGTTGACCAGGGTGTTGTCGAGCAGGCCGATGATCTCTTCCTCGTTGGCACCGTCGAACACCGGCGTGGCCATGTTGGTGCGCGGGTCGACCTCTGCGAAGCCCTTGTCACGCAGCCGCTCGGCCCATGCCTCCTCGATGCCCGAGATGTCCCAGCCTCTGGCCGCGATCCATCCCAGGTGGGTCTCCAGGACCTGGCCGACGTTCATTCGGCCGGGCACGCCCAGCGGGTTGAGGATGATGTCGACCGCCGTGCCGTCCTCAAGGAACGGCATGTCCTCGACCGGAAGGATCTTGGAGATGACACCCTTGTTGCCATGACGACCGGCCAGCTTGTCACCGTCGGTGATCTTACGCTTCTGGGCCACGTAGACGCGGACCAGCTCGTTGACGCCGGGGGGGAGCTCGTCGCCCTCCTCGCGGCTGAACACGCGAACGCCGATGACCTTGCCCTGCTCGCCGTGCGGCACCTTCAGGGAGGTGTCACGGACCTCGCGGGCCTTCTCACCGAAGATCGCGCGGAGCAGGCGCTCCTCGGGGGTCAGCTCGGTCTCACCCTTGGGTGTGACCTTGCCGACAAGGATGTCGCCGGGGACGACCTCGGCGCCGATGCGGATAATGCCGCGCTCGTCGAGGTCGGCCAGGACCTCCTCGGAGACGTTCGGGATGTCCCGGGTGATCTCCTCGGGGCCCAGCTTGGTGTCGCGGGCGTCGACCTCGTGCTCCTCGATGTGGATCGAGGACAGGACGTCGTCCTGCACCAGGCGCTGGGAGAGGATGATCGCGTCCTCGTAGTTGTGACCCTCCCACGGCATGAACGCCACCAGGAGGTTCTTGCCCAGGGCCATCTCGCCGTTGTCGGTGCAGGGACCGTCCGCGACGACCTGGTTCACCTCGATCCGGTCGCCTTCCGCGACGATCGGCTTCTGGTTGAAGCAGGTGCCCTGGTTGGAGCGCTTGAACTTGGCGACGCGGTAGGTCGTGCGGGTGCCGTCGTCGTTCATCACCGTGACGTAGTCGGCGGAGACCTCCTCGACCACGCCCGCCTTCTCGGCGGTGATGACGTCGCCGGCGTCGGTCGCGGCACGGTACTCCATGCCGGTGCCGACCAGCGGCGCCTCGCTCTTGAGCAGCGGCACCGACTGGCGCTGCATGTTGGAGCCCATGAGCGCGCGGTTGGCGTCGTCGTGCTCCAGGAACGGGATCATCGCGGTCGCCACGGACACCATCTGGCGTGCCGAGACGTCCATGTAGTCGACCTCGTTGGCGCGCAGGGACTCGAACTCCCCGCCCTTCCTGCGGACGAGCACCCGCGACTCGAGGAACGTTCCGTCGGGGCCGATCGGCGTGTTCGCCTGGGCGATGACGTGCCGGTCCTCCTCGTCCGCGGTCAGGTACTCGACCTGGTCGGTGACCCGGCCTTCGACGACCTTGCGGTACGGGGTCTCGACGAAGCCGAAGGAGTTGACCCGGCCGAAGGAGGCCAGCGAGCCGATCAGACCGATGTTCGGTCCTTCCGGCGTCTCGATCGGGCACATCCGGCCGTAGTGCGAGGGGTGAACGTCCCGGACCTCGAAGCCGGCCCGCTCACGGGAGAGACCACCGGGGCCCAGCGCGGACAGACGACGCTTGTGCGTCAGGCCGGCGAGGGGGTTGGTCTGGTCCATGAACTGCGACAGCTGGGAGGTGCCGAAGAACTCCTTGATCGACGCCACGACCGGGCGGATGTTGATCAGGGTCTGCGGCGTGATCGCCTCGACGTCCTGGGTCGTCATCCGCTCGCGGACGACGCGCTCCATGCGGGCCAGCCCCAGGCGGACCTGGTTCTGGATGAGCTCGCCCACCGTACGGAGCCGGCGGTTGCCGAAGTGGTCGATGTCGTCGGTCTCGACGACGATCTCACCGTTGGCGCCGGGCATCGACACCTCGCCGGCGTGCAGCCGGACGATGTACTCGATGGTGGCGACGATGTCGTCCTCGGTGAGCGTGCCCTGGGTGATCTCGCTGTCGACCCCGAGCTTCTTGTTGATCTTGTAACGGCCGACCTTGGCGAGGTCGTAGCGCTTGGAGTTGAAGTACAGGTTCTCCAGCAGCGTCTGCGCCGACTCCTTGGTCGGCGGCTCGCCCGGGCGCAGCTTGCGGTAGATGTCGAGCAGAGCGTCGTCCTGGCCGGCCGTGTGGTCCTTCTCCAGGGTCGCCCGCATGGACTCGTACTGCCCGAAACGCTCAAGGATCTGCTCGCTGGTCCAGCCGAGCGCCTTGAGCAGGACGGTGACGGCCTGCTTGCGCTTGCGGTCGATGCGGACACCGACGCTGTCCCGCTTGTCGATCTCGAACTCTAGCCAGGCGCCCCGGGAGGGAATCACCTTGCATCCGTAGAGGTCCTTGTCCGAGGTCTTGTCGACGCTGCGGTCGAAGTAGACACCCGGGGACCGGACCAGCTGGGAGACGACGACACGCTCGGTGCCGTTGATGATGAATGTGCCCTTGCCGGTCATGAGCGGGAAGTCGCCCATGAACACGGTCTGGCTCTTGATCTCACCAGTGGTGTTATTGATGAACTCCGCCGTGACGAACATCGGGGCGGAGTAGGTCATGTCCTTGTCTTTGCACTCATCGACTGAGTACTTGGGCGGCTCGAACCGGTGGTCCCGGAACGACAGGGACATGGTCCCGGAGAAGTCCTCGATGGGACTGATCTCCTCAAAGATCTCTTCGAGGCCCGACTGGGCCGGAACGTCCTTGCGCCCGGCCTGGCGAGCCGCCTCGACCCGCCCCTTCCACTTCTCGTTGCCGAGCAACCAGTCGAAGGACTCGGTCTGAAGAGCGAGAAGATCAGGAACTTCGAGCGGCTCCTGAATTCGTGCGAAAGACACACGACGGGGACCGGCGGGTACGGCGAAGGCGTTGCGCGAGGCTGCCAACAGATGTCCTTCCGAGGGCTCGCGGCGGACTGACTACACGCACGCCAGACGACCATGCATCAGAGCACCAAAAGAAGCGGGTCGTCAAAGGGCAGCGCAAAGGGGCAGTGTAGCCGAACGGCACACACCTGTCCACCTCAGTCTCACTGCAAGCTCCACGTTGGTCGCAGCATCGCCCGTCAGAGCCGAAACGTCAAGCCCGGGAGCTGACATTTCGGCCGGGAAATAGCCGAGACCCTGGGAGTTTTCCCACCGGGTGACCTGCGCACACCACAGGATCCAACACGATCTCCGACCTGGTGTGGCTGACGCTGAGTCACCCGGCGGTTCGAACGCCAGCCGATGGTTCGACTGACGATCGACGCTGCCGTGGCAGGTGTACCCAACCGCGGACCCATCCCAAACCAAGGTTTTACTAACAATTGAATGAAGCGACGCGCCGATCATGGTGACGGAGGATCTCCGAGCAGTGTGGAGAGCTCGGCGACGAACCAGCGAGAGTCCTTCTTGACCATGATGAACCTGGCCCGGTTCTGGCTGACCTGCCGGCGCGGTTCCTTTCCCCCCTGAGGGGTCTTCACGGTGCTCATGTTCATGAACAGCAGCACCTGGACCCGACCGGAGTCGCCGGACTCCACCGACTCCACGCCCGCCCCGATCACCGTCGCCTGTTGCACGGCTCTCTGCTCCCTGGCCTGCGCGGCCATGCCCCTGGTCAGCTGCCGGTAGTGCAGGCTGAGCGCCCCGGTCGTGTAACCGCCCGCCCTTGCGAAATCCTGTTCGATCGTACGATAGTCGTAGGACAGCATGTCGGAGGCGACCGACCGGGCCGTGGCGAGCGCCTCCTGTCCGGCCCTCTCGTCCGCGCGCAGCCTGCTGAGATCTGTGAACATGATCCAGACCACCGCCGCGAGCGCGAGCGCCACGACGACCATGAGTCCGACCGCCAACCGGGAGGCGCGCGTCACGGCACCAGCTCCGCCTTGGACACGAGCCAGGCTCCCCCGACCTTGGTCACTTCCATGTTCCACCGGTGGAACTGCTCCCGTGGAGCGTTCTTACTCCCGTCCCACCGGATCACCTCATCGCCCACCACCATCACCTGGGCCGTGTCCCCTGTCAACGAGACCAGCCCCAGGGCGCGTAGCGCGCCCGCACGGAGGATCTTGTCCTTGATCGTGCCCTCCCTGCGCTCCGCGGCGGTTCTGACGTACTCGGCCCTGGCCTCACCCGTGGAGCCGTCGAGGATTCGCTGGATGTCGGCGTCGACGCTCCGGTATCCGACGGAGAGCAGATGCACCGCGTGCGCTCCCGCCGCCCGTGTCGCCGCCTGTCTGTCGTCCGCCGCCGCCTGGGCGTCGCGCAGGTCGGAGCCGATCCAGAGCGCGGCGACGAGCAGCATCGCGATCAGCACTCCGAGCACCGGTGCTGCGATCCTGAGCGTGCGACGGGGGCGGCGGAGGCGAGCGGCGTGCACTGCCATGCGTTCTCTCCCATCGCACGGTCCGTGGAACGCGAGCCGGTGAGCGCGGCTTTCCCGCCACCGGGACGGCATGCTCCCCGATCGCCGGATCATAACCCGCCGCACAGATCCGCATACCAGCCTTTGCTCACCTGCTTCGGGCCGTTTCGCCCAGCGTTTCGCTTCGTGCGGTGAACGGCGGGACGCCCGCTACCCGCCCGCGGTCAACGTGCGCCGTGGACGTGCGCCGTGACCAGCCGGGGATACTCCTCCAGCCAGTTCCGGCCTCTCTCGTCCACGAACGAGTTGGGCGGCGGGATGACCCCGTTGGCGGCCAGCCACGAACCCGGCGGGCGCTGCGTGCGGCGGATCCGGCTCTCGCTCGGCATCAGTTGCGGCGGGATCGGCGGCAGCCCGCCGGGGTCGTGCCCCATCTGGGCCTCGGCCTCCAACTCGGAGACGTCCTTCTCCTCGGACATGCCGATCGGGCCGTGCCTGCGGGCGTTGAGGAACTGCCTGACCACCGGCTCGTCGCTGGAGAGCAGCATCTCCCTCGGCCCGAACATGATCAGCTCACGCCGGAACAGCAGGCCGATGCTGTCGGGCACCGTACGGGCGGTGTTGATGTCGTGGGTGACGATGAGGAAGGTGGCCTCGATCTCCGCGTTGAGATCGACGATCAGCTGGTTGAGATAGGTCGTGCGAACCGGGTCGAGGCCCGAATCGGGCTCGTCGAACAGGATGATCTCGGGGTCGAGGACCAGCGCCCTGGCCAGGCCCGCACGCTTGCGCATGCCGCCGGAGATCTCGCCGGGAAGCTTGCCTTCGGCGCCGGCCAGCCCGACGAGCTCCATCTTCTCCATCACGATGCGGCGGATCTCGGTCTCGCTCTTCCTGGTGTGCTCGCGCAGCGGGAAGGCGACGTTGTCGTAGAGGTTGAGCGAGCCGAACAGCGCCCCGTCCTGGAACAGCACGCCGAACAGCCGCCTGAGCTCGTAGAGCTTGTTCTCACTGCAGTTGGCGAGGTCGTGCCCGTCGATCCAGATGTGGCCGCGTTCGGGCCTCAGCAGGCCCACCAGGGTCTTCAGGAAAACGGATTTGCCCGTGCCGGACGGACCGAGCAGCACGGAGATCTCACCGGCGGGAAGCGTCAGCGTGACGTCCTCCCAGATGACCTGCTTCCCAAACGACTTGGTCAGACCCTCTACCACGACTTCGACGCCCACGTGCCGCCTTTCAGGAGCCCGCGGGACGTGCCCGTCCCGCGGCGTGCCGGAGACTCCGCCGGCAGAACCTGCGACTGCATCAACCGTAGCCGCGATCGCCCGAATTGGAAGAGGGTCCAATAGCTTCCGTCGATCGTTATGCCGTGGTTATAAGACATCGTGTCCAACAGAGCGAACACAAAAAGAGCGGGCCACCGGCACCAGGTGGACCCGCTCTTTCCGGTAAGACGAACTACTTGACGGTGACCGTCGCGCCGGCACCCTCAAGGGCGGCCTTGGCCTTCTCGGCCTGCTCCTTGTTGACCTTGCCGTCGAAGACGGACTTGGGAGCGCCGTCAACGAGGTCCTTGGCCTCCTTGAGGCCCAGGCTCGTCAGGGCGCGGATCTCCTTGATGACCTGGATCTTCTTGTCGCCGGCGGCCTCGAGGACGACGTCGAACTCGTCCTGCTCCTCGACCTCTTCGGCAGCGGCCGCACCGGGGGCGGCAGCGGCGGCGACGGCGACCGGAGCGGCGGCCTTGACGTCGAAGGTCTCCTCGAAGAGCTTCACGAAGTCGGACAGCTCAAGGAGAGTCATCTCCTTGAAAGCGTCGAGCAGCTCGTCGGTGCTGAGCTTCGCCATGATGGTTCCTCCATACGGATCTGACAATTAAGGAAAGTTGGGACCGCGGTTGCGTTAATCCCCTGTGACCGCCTGCGCGGACCTACTCGCCGGCGCCTTCGCGCTTGGCGCGCAGTGCCTCGGCCAGCTGAGCCATGTTGGTGGGCAGCGCGTTGAAGACGGCGGCCGCGTGGCCCTGCTTCGCCTTCATCGCACCGGCCAGCTTCGCGAGGAGAACCTCACGCGACTCGAGGTCGGCAAGCTTGGTGATCTCGTCCGGCGTCATCGACCTGCCGTCGACGACACCGCCCTTGATGACCAGGAGGGGATTGGCCTTGGCGAAGTCACGCAGACTCTTGGCAGCCTCGACCACGTCGCCGTTGACGAACGCGATCGCCGACGGACCCGCGAGCAGGTCGTTGAGCTGGTTGAACCCGGCCTCAGTGGCCGCGATCTTGGTCAGCGTGTTCTTCACCACGGCGAACTTCGCATTCTCACCGAGAGAAACGCGCAGCTGCTTGAGCTGGGCGACGGTGAGACCGCGGTATTCGGTCAGAACGGCAGCATTGGAGCCGTCGAAGCTGCTCTTCAGCTCAGCGACAGCCGTTGCCTTTTCTGCCTTCGCCATGGGCCTCCTTCCAGATGTGCCGCCGGGGTAAGGGCCCATGAAAAACAGACAAGCCCCGGCGCAGGCGCACGGGGCTCACATAAGGAGATTAATCCAGATGAAAACTCACATCACACCTACGCGGGCCGTCCACTGACGTGGCTCCTTAGGTCATCAGGCCATGCGGCCCGACGACGACCGGCGGTCTTCGGCGTTGACAGCGTACGCCCTGCCGTCCACGAATGCCAAATCAGTCCTGGAAACCGGTCCCGTCCCCGTCGACGGGAAAAGGCTCGCGCCCCCCGCCCGTGCGGGCGGGGGGCGCGAATCTCGGGAGAACCTCAGTTTCCGCCGCGGTGCTCGGGCAGGTCGCCCACCTGGTCGGCGGGCGGCGCGGTGATCTCGACGGGCTCGTTGAAGCCCTTGAAGAACGCCGTCAGGCCGAACGTCACACCCCGCTCGGAGCCACCGAGCGTGACCTTGCGGGGCAGGCTCTGCGCATCGGCCCAGAGGTCGAACTTCACGTTCTTGACCTGTGAGAACTCCTCCTGGAGCTTCTCGCGCTTGGCCGGGTCGAGCAGCTGTGCGGCCTCGGCCACCGGGAAGGTACCGCTGTAGTGGGTGGTGTCGACCCCGCCGACCGTTTCGGTGCCGACCGCCTTGACGTCCTTCGAGGCGGTCAGCAGCTTGACGGTGCCGGCCAGGTCGAACTGCTGGGCCTGGTCCATGAACTGCCTGACCCCGGCCTGACCCTTGGCGTCGAGCTCGCTGAGCGACACCTTGACCCACGGCTTGGTGGTGCCGGCGAACCTGTTGAGGAGCTCGGACTTCACGTAGACCGTCTCACCCGACAGGATGGCCCGCGCCCCGCCGGGCACGTTCTGGCCACCGAAGGTGACCGTGTCGAGCTTGATGTCCGTCGCCAGCTGGGGCTTGCTCTGGTAGAGCATGCTGCCCTGGATCTTGCTCGCACCCTTCTCGCCGCCGCTCGCGTCGAGAACCAGGTCCGCGGAGTAGGAGGTGACCTCCTCGGCCTTCTGTGCGCTCTGCTGCACCGCGTCGGCCGCGGCCAGTTTGACGTTTCCGAGGGAGCCGGTGCCCTGCGCACCGCATCCCGCGACCGCGACGAGCGCGGCCGCTCCCAGTGCCACTGCCGGAGCCAATCGGCGCATTTCGTCTTCACCCTTTCGTTCCCCCGATGATCCTGACTACGACAGTACGCGCCGGGAAAGCCGGGCGCGTCCTTCGGAAGAACGAAGAAGGGCCTCAACCGAATGGCCATTCGGTTGAGGCCCGCTGCGAAAGACGTCTGGTATCAGGCGTCGAGCTCGGCGGTCAGCGCCCGCGTCTGGTTGGGGTCGACCTGGATGCCGGGGCCCATGGACGTGGAGAAGACGACCTTCTTGACGTAGCGTCCCTTGGCCGCGGACGGCTTGAGACGGATCACCTCTTCGAGGGCGGCGGCGTAGTTCTCGATGAGCTGACGCTCGCCGAAGGACACCTTGCCGATGATGAAGTGCAGGTTCGCGTGCCGGTCGACACGGAACTCGATCTTGCCGCCCTTGATGTCGGTGACGGCCTTGCCGACGGCCGGGGTCACGGTGCCGGTCTTGGGGTTCGGCATCAGGCCACGGGGGCCGAGCACGCGGCCCAGGCGGCCGACCTTGCCCATGAGGTCCGGGGTGGCGACGACGGCGTCGAAGTCGAGGCGGCCCTTGGCGACCTCGTCGATCAGCTCGTCGGCACCGACGATGTCGGCACCCGCGGCGCGAGCCTCCTCGGCACGGTCACCGGTCGCGAAGACCAGGACCCGGGCGGTCTTGCCGGTGCCGTGCGGGAGGTTGACGGTGCCGCGGACCATCTGGTCGGCCTTGCGGGGGTCGACACCCAGCCGCAGGGCCACCTCGACGGTGGCGTCGAACTTGGCGACGTTGGTCTCCTTGGCCAGCTTGGCCGCCTGGGCCGGGCTGTACAGGGTGTCGCGGTCGACCTGCGCCGCTGCGGCGCGGAATCCCTTGCTGCGCTTCACTTGCTCACTCCTTTGATCCGAGTGTCCGTGGTACGGGCCAGCGCCGGCCCCTCCACTTACTCCGAAATTGGCGGATGTCGCTCTAATCCGCCTACTTGGATCCCTGTTCGATCTCGCGGACGAGGTTCATCGCCGCGAGGTCGCCGCCGGGTCCGTACGGCGGGTGTTGCTAGTCGGCGATCGTGATGCCCATCGACCGGGCGGTGCCGGCGATGATCTTCTCGGCCGCCTCGATGTCGTTGGCGTTGAGGTCCTGCATCTTGGTCTCGGCGATCTGGCGCAGCTGCTCCTTGGTGAGCTTGCCGACCTTGTCCTTCTGCGGGACGGCCGAACCCTTCGCGACACCGGCGGCCTTCTTGATCAGCTCAGGCGCCGGAGGCGTCTTCGTGACGAAGGTGAAGGTGCGGTCCTCGTAGATGGTGATCTCAACGGGGATGATGTTGCCGCGCTGGGCCTCGGTGGCAGCGTTGTACTGCTTCACGAAGTCCATGATGTTGACGCCGTGCGGACCGAGGGCGGTACCGACCGGCGGCGCGGGCGTGGCCTGGCCAGCGGGGAGCTGGACCTTGACCAGCGCGGCGAGCTTCTTCTTAGGAGGCATGCTTCTCTCCGGGTCCTTCTTCTCTGAACGGTGTTCCTGAGTCCCCGCGACCGCGGGGACCACCACCGCGGGGCCCACCACGGCAACCGCAGCTTGACCGGCGCGGTGGACGGAACATCCCCGCGACCGCGGGGCAGACTGACGAAGTCTACGCGACCGGCCTAGATCTTCGAGACCTGGTTGAACGAGAGCTCGACCGGGGTCTCGCGACCGAAGATCGACACGAGCACCTTGAGCTTCTGCGACTCGGCGCTGATCTCGCTGACCGTGGCGGGCAGCGTGGCGAACGGGCCGTCCATGACGGTGACGGACTCACCGATCTCGAAGTCGACGGTCGCGGCGGAGGCCTTCGCGGTCGACTTCTTGACCTCTTCCGACGGCTCGGGCGCGAGCAGCTTGGCGACCTCTTCGAGGCTCAGCGGGCTCGGCTTGTTGGACAGACCGACAAAGCCGGTCACGCCGGGCGTGTTACGCACCGCGGACCAGGACTCGTCGGTGAGCTCCATCCGGACCAGCACGTAGCCGGGCAGCACCCGCTCCTTGACCAGCTGGCGCTTGCCGCTCTTGATCTCGGTCACGTGGTGGGTGGGCACCTCGACCTGGAAGATGTAGTCCTCCATGTTGAGGGACTGCGTGCGGGTCTCGATGTTGGACTTCACGCGGTTCTCGTAGCCGGCGTAGGAGTGGATGACGTACCACTCGCCGAACAGACCCCGCAGGTGCCGCTTGAACTCCTCGACCGGGTCGACGTCGGGAAGGACGTCACCGTCTTCGTCGACGGCGCCGGCCGGGGCCTGCTCGGCCTCGTTTTCGGCGTCGGCGTCGGTTTCGGCGTCGACATCCTGCCCGTCGGACTCGCCAAGCGACTCCTCGGTGACGTCTACGGCCTTCTCCAGCTCATCCTCGCGCTCTTCGCGGGGCTCGCCGGCCGACTGTGCAGACTCGGACACGGTGCTCTTTCTCTTTTCGTCGATGGCTGATGGACTCGTCCGCAGGGCGGCCCGCCCGCCGGAGACCGCGGCTCAGGCTCCGCCGAAGATTCTCAGCACGCCCTCGGTGAACAGCGCATCCAAAGCCGACACGATCCCGACCATGATCAGAACGAAGACCAGGACGATGATGGTGTACGAAATGAGGTCTTTGCGCGTGGGCCAGATGACCTTACGCAGCTCGGCGACAACCTGCCGATAGAAAAGGGCGGGAGAAGTGCGCTTCGCCTTCTTCTCACCGCTCGGCTTGTCTGCGGTTTCGCCGCGCGTGTCGATCGCCACAGTCCTCACCTGAATCCATCGAGTCCAACGCATATCAGCGGCGCGCTAGACGCCAGATGCGCGGACCGCTCCTCGCAGGGCACGAGGGACTCGAACCCCCAACCGCCGGTTTTGGAGACCGGTGCGCTACCAATTGCGCTAGTGCCCTAAGACATGAACCACCATACATCGGTTGGACCGAAGTTTGTCCGCGGCTCACGGTCTTGACCGCCGGTTCACGCATGCGGCGGAAAGAACATGCCGGAGTCTACGTGTGATTGCTCACTTCGTCGAACCGGAGGGCGATCACCCAGCTCAGCGAATCTCCCCCCGGGGCTCGGGCCTGCCGGAGCGAGCCGTCCGGATAGTGGATACCCGGCGGGAACAGCGGCACAGTTCTGTAACCATGGAGGTATGACCCGTCCCCGCATCTCAACACGCATCTCCGCGATCTCAGAGTCCGCCACGCTGGCCGTGGACGCCAAGGCCAAGGCGATGAAGGCGGCAGGCCGCCCGGTCATCGGCTTCGGCGCCGGCGAGCCGGACTTCGCCACTCCCGGCTACATCGTCGAGGCGGCCGTCGAGGCGTGCCGTAACCCCAGGTTCCACAAGTACACGCCGGCCGGCGGCCTTCCCGAGCTGAAGCAGGCCATCGCCGACAAGACGCTCCGCGACTCCGGCTACCAGGTCGACGCGGCCCAGGTCCTGGTCACCAACGGTGGCAAGCAGGCCGTCTACGAGGCGTTCGCCACGCTGCTCGACCCGGGCGACGAGGTGCTGGTCGTCGCCCCCTACTGGACCACCTACCCCGAGGCGATCAAGCTGGCCGGCGGCGTCCAGGTCGACGTGGTGACCGACGAGACCACCGGCTACCTGGCGAGCGTGGAGCAGCTGGAGGCGGCGCGCACCGACCGGACCAAGGTCCTGCTGTTCGTCTCCCCGTCCAACCCGACCGGCGCGGTGTACTCCCCCGAGCAGGTCGCCCAGATCGGCCGCTGGGCCGCCGAGCACGACCTGTGGGTCGTCACGGACGAGATCTACGAGCACCTGACCTACGGCGACGCGACGTTCGCGAGCATCGCCACGGTGGCCCCCGAGCTGGGCGACAAGGTGGTGATCCTCAACGGCGTCGCCAAGACCTACGCGATGACCGGCTGGCGGGTGGGCTGGCTGATCGGCCCCAAGGACGTCGTCAAGGCCGCGACCAACCTGCAGTCGCACGCCACCTCCAACGTCTCCAACGTCGCCCAGATCGCCGCGCTGGCCGCCGTCGGCGGCGACCTGTCGGCCGTGGCCCAGATGCGCGAGGCCTTCGACCGCCGCCGCCAGACCATGGTCCGGATGCTCAACGAGATCCCGGGCGTGTTCTGCCCCGAGCCGAAGGGCGCCTTCTACGCCTACCCCTCGGTCAAGGAACTGCTGGGCAAGGACTTCGACGGCCGCCGTCCGGCGACCTCCGCCGAGCTGGCCGAGCTCATCCTGGAGGAGGCCGAGGTGGCGGTCGTCCCCGGGGAGGCGTTCGGCACCCCGGGCTACTTCCGCCTGTCCTACGCACTCGGCGACGACGACCTGGTCGAGGGCGTGGGCCGCATCGTCAAGTTCCTCAGCCAGGCCCGCTGAACGCCTCCCGCGGCGGGAGACGAGTGGCCGCCGCACCCCCGCCGGGTCGGGCTCCGGCCGGCGGGGTGGCGAGCGGACGGCCTCCGTGCCCGCCGGATGAGTCCGGCTCAGGCGCGCAGGGCGTAGGTCACCGCGGACTCGAAGTGGGAGGCCGCCCCCTCGGCGAAGGCCAGCGCGTAGGCGGTCTCTCCGATCAGCCCCTCGGCGCGGGCCGCGGCGGCCTCGCGGAGCCCGGTCATGGTGTCGGCCCCCAGGCCGGGCAGCCCGAAGGTGATCCAGATGCGCTGCGCGGCGCCGAGGAGCCAGGCGGCGCGGGAGCCGTCACCCGCGGCCACGGCGATCCGGGCGAGCTGGTCGATGGCGAGCACGCCGCCGACCACGTCTCGCAGCCGCCAGTTGACCTCCAGCGCCGCCCTGGCCGCGGCTGAGGCCTCGGCGACCTCCCCCCGGCCCAGAAGGGCCAGAGAGCGGATGTAGTCGCTCAGGGCTCGCTGGGAGAGCTCTCCACGCGCCTCGCAGTGCCGGCGCGTCTCGCGCAGGATCTCCACCGCCCTGTCGAAGTCGCCACCGAACGTGGCGGCCATGGCCAGGAGGAGGGGAACGGAGAACAGGCCTGACGAGCCGGGCTCGGCCTGCCGTAACCCGGCGGCTCCGCGCAGCGCGTACCCCCGCGCGCCCTCCAGGTCGCCGGTGAGCAGGCAGGCTCCGGCGAGGCGGAGGTGGGCGTGGGCCTCGGTCTCGCCGTCGCCGTGGCGCCGGGCGCTCTCGGCGCTCTCCCTGGCCCGCCTGCGCGCCAGGGGTATGTCGCCCGCGAGGAGCGCGAGGTGGGCGGCGACCCAGAGTGGTCTTGACCTGGCTCGGTCCGGGGCCGGGACGGCGGCCAGTGCGCGGTCGAGGTAGTGGCGGCCCTCCCGGACGAGGCCCAGGTGACACCAGAGAACCCACAGGGCTCCGGCCAGTTCCAGGGCGGTGCGGTGGTCGCCGCCCGCGAGGCAGCGGTCGAGTGCCGCGCGGATGTTGGACAGTTCCCCGCGCGCCCAGCGTGCCCATTCGAGCTGGCGGGGGCCGCACCACTGGGCGTCCATGCGGTGGGCGGCGGCCAGGTAGTGATCACGGTGGCGGCGGCGCATCAGGGCGCCCTCGCCCAGCTCGTCGAGCCAGTCGCGCCCGTAGTCCCTGATGGTGTCGAGCAGGCGGTAGCGATCACCCACGCGGGTGACGACGGACTTGGTCACGAGTACGGCGAGCACGCCGGCCACGTCGGGCAGGCACTCGTCCGCGCAGACGCCGCGTGCCGACTCCTCGTCGAAGGTGCCCGCGAAGACCGACAGGCGGGCCCAGAGCAGGCGTTCCGCGGGCGTGCAGAGCTCGTGACTCCAGCCGGCCGCGGTGCGCAGCGTGTGGTGGCGTACGAGGACTCCCTCGCCGTCGGCCGGCAGCTTGAAGCGGTCTTCGGGCTGGTCGGCGAGCTGGATCGCCGACAGGCCACGCGCGTGGCCGGCCGCCAGCTCGATGGCGAGCGGGACGCCGTCGAGCCTCCGGCAGAGCCTGGCGACGGCCATCATGGCCCGCTCGTCCGTGCGCAGCCCGGGGGCGACGGCCGTCGCGCGGTCCAGAAAGAGGCTCATCACGTCGTACCCCGCGAGGTCGGCGGCCTCGGGCGGAGGGACGGGAAAGGGATCGACGCCCATGACGACCTCGTACGGCAGGCAGAGCTCCTGGCGGCTGGTCACGATGATCTGGACGTCGGGCGCGCCGGTCAGGATGGCCGTGACCATGGCGGCACAGGGACCGACGAGGTGCTCGCAGGTGTCCAGGACGAGCAGGAGCCGCCGGTCGGCGAGGAACTCGACGAGGGACGCGAGGGCCGGGCGTCCGGCCCTCGCGCGCAGGCCGAACATCCCGGCGACGCTGCCGGCGAGCAGGTCGCCGTCCGTCTCCGAGGAGAGTTCGGCCACCCAGACGCCGTCGGGGTAGTCGTCGCGGACGCTCCGCGCCGCCTGGAGGGCGAGGCGCGTCTTGCCGACGCCCCCGGCGCCGTGCAGGGTGAGCAGGCGCGTTCCGGTGAGGAGTTTCGTGATCTCGTCAAGCTCGGCGGCGCGTCCGAAGAAACTGTTCATCGCGACCGGCAGGTTGCCGCGCGGCGTCAAGAAAGATTCCCCTGGATCGCGTGTTCCACCGCGTCGCGCAGGCTGATCGAACCTCCCTGTTCCTCCAGCCGGTCGAACTCCGCCCGGCCCAGGCGCCCGCGCAGCCTCAGCTCGGACGTACGGATCAGGCTCGCGATCATGGGTGAGCGGCTGGGCGGGACCCCGGCGTTCTTCCAGGCGGCGCGGGAGGCCCCGAACATGATGGCGGCGAAGGTGTCGTCGGCGGATGACTCGGCGATCACGACGAACACCTCCAGCGCCTCCATCAGCGAGATGGTGTCGCCGAACAGGCGGCCTCCGCGCAGGGAGCCGCGGGCGGACTCCGCGGCGGACGCGGGGTTGCCGAGGAGGTGCTCGGCCTGGCCCAGGAGGAGGTCGAGGCGGATGAGGGTCCAGTAGTCGCCGCAGGACTCGCAGAGCTCACGTCCCTCCCGCAGGATGGACACGGCCTGTTCGTGGTGGCCGGCGAGCATCATGGCGGTGGCGACCACCGTGTAGGTGGGCAGGAAGCCGGGGAAGACGTTGCCGGTGGAGCGGTGGCGCACCCGGGCGTGCTTGATGAGCCGCAGGGCCTCGCCCACGTCGCCCCTGACGACGGCCAGGTGGGCCTGGAACTGGCTGACGTAGGCCGTGGCGTAGCCGTTGGCGTCCTCGGCCGCGCACTCGGTGAGGATGCGCTCGGCGCGTTCGAGGTCGCCGCGCTGGATCGAGACCCAGGCGTGCACCCAGAGCGCCTTGACCCGCTCGGGGCTGGCCGTGCGGTCGAGGTCGAGGCCGCGCTGGAGGAGGTCGTCGCCGGGTGCCTGCATGCCGCAGCACGCCCACAGGAACCACAGGTTGCCGACCAGGTCGAGACCGCGGCGGTACTCCTGCGGCCGGGAGTAGCAGTATTCGATGGCACCGCGCATGTTGCCGCATTCGAGGACCAGCCTGCGGTACCACTCGAGCTGGCGGCCCTGCCAGCTCATCTCGGCGCGGGCGGACAGGGCGAGGAAGTGGTCACGGTGGCGGCGCTGGATCTCCTCGGTCTCGCCGAGCCGGTCGAGCCAGACCAGGCCGAACTCGCGGACCGTGTTGAGCAGGCGGTAGCGGACCCCGTTCTCGCCCTCCTCGCGGACCAGGACGGACTTGTCGAGCAGACCCAGCAGGCCGTCCAGGATGTCCTTGGCGGCGAGGACGCCGCCGGCGCAGACCTCCTCGGCGGCCTCGATGTCGAAGGTGCCGGCGAAGACCGAGGCCCGTGCCCACAGCAGGCGTTCCGGCGGGGTGCAGAGTTCGTGGCTCCAGCCGAGGGCGACGCGCATGGAGCTGTGCCGCCGGGGAGCTGAGGGGAGCCGGTGCGGTTCCGCGTCGTGCCCTTCGCCGTGGGTCCCGCGACCGGCTGAGGGGGCCGTACGGCTCTCGAAGGCCGCGGCGAGTTCGTCGGGTGAGGCCATGCGGCCGTCGAAGGCGGCGAGCCCGGCCGTGGAGAGCGGGCGGCCGTCGAGGGTGACCAGCCCGTCGAGGATCCCGGGGCCGCCTCCGGCCACGGCGAGCCTGATCGCCAGCGGCAGGTTGTCGAGGCGCCCGCAGAGCTCGGCCGCGTCGGGGCCGCCGATCAGACCGGCGGTGAGGGTGTCGATCAGGCTGACGGCGTCGGCGTCGGGCAGACCGCCGACCGGGTAGAGGTGCTCGCCGGGCAGGCCCAGCCGCTGCCTGCTGGTGGCCAGGACACGTAGTCCCTCGACTGAGCGCAACAGCAGGCCGACCAGGATGCCCGTGACGCCGACGACGCGGTCGCAGGTGTCGAGGACGAGCAGGGTCCGGCGCGTGACGAGCTCGTCGACCAGCGCCCGCAGCGCGGGAACGCCCGGCCTGCGGCGGACGCCGATCGCGTCGGCGAACGCCTCGGCCAGGGAGTCGAGGTCGCCGGGTGCCTCCGACAGCTCCACGATGTGGACGCCGTCCGGGAACCGGGGTTCGAGGGTGCGGGCCAGCCGCAGGGCGACGCAGGTCTTCCCGGATCCGGCCGGACCGGTCAGCGTGACGTGCCGCACCCTTTCGAGCAGTGCGGAGACGTCGGCGAGTTCGGTCTCCCTGCCGACGAAGACGTCCGCTTTCATGGCAGCCCCAGCGTCCTGACAACGTGTGCATCTACCGTCGCACGGAGACATGGTCCACTGAAAGCCCGTTTCCTAGATTTCCTCGATATAGCGGGGGATGCGACAAGGGCGGGCACTTCAGGAAGGCGGCCACACACGCCCCGAAATAACCTCCTCGTCGCCTTCCGCCATACAGGTCCCCTTTCGCCCTCCGCGGCGCGCGAGCGGACCGTCAGGCCGGGACCAAAGAACACCGGGGGTCACCGAAGGTACGGCACTCTATTGAAATGCCACGTCCCCTCAGCGAACTGCCCAAGGCACACCTGCACCTGCACTTCACCGGCTCCATGCGGCACTCGACCCTCGTCGAGCTGGCCCGCGAACACGGCTTACACCTTCCCGACGCGCTTGAGGAGGACTGGCCGCCTCGGCTGCGCGCCACCGACGAGCGGGGCTGGTTCCGTTTCCAGCGGCTGTACGACATCGCGCGCTCCGTCCTGCAGCGGGAGAGCGACGTCTACCGGCTGCTGCGCGAGGCGGCCGAGGACGAGGCGGCCGAGGGGTCGGCCTGGCTGGAGATCCAGATCGACCCGTCCGGGTACGCGTCGAGGTTCGGCGGGCTCACCTCGGCCATGGAGCTGATGCTCGACGCGACGCGCAGGGCCGCCGACCACGCGGGAATAGGGATCGCGGTCGTGGTGGCCGCCAACCGCACCCGCCACCCCCTCGACGCCAAGACCCTCGCCCGCCTCGCCACGCACTACATGGACCAGGGCGTGATCGGGTTCGGGCTCTCCAACGACGAGCGGCGCGGCCGGGCCCGTGACTTCGACGGGGCCTTCCGGCTGGCCAAGCGGGCGGGGCTGCTGGCCGTGCCGCACGGCGGGGAGCTGCTGGGCGCCGCCAGCGTGGCCGAGTGCGTCGACGTGCTGGACGCCGACCGGGTCGGGCACGGGGTGCGGGCGGCCGAGTCGCCACAGCTCATGGAGCGCCTCGCCGCCCGGGGGATCACGTGCGAGGTCTGCCCGACCTCCAACGTCGGTCTCGGGGTGGCCGAGCGGGCCGAGGACGTGCCGCTGCGGCGCCTGTTCGAGGCGGGGGTGCCGATCGCACTGGGCGCCGACGACCCGCTGCTGTTCGGCGCCAGACTGCTGCCCCAGTACGAGCTCGCCAGGCAGGTGTACGGCTTCTCCGACCCGGAGCTGGCCGAGCTGGCCCGCCAGTCGATACGGGCGTCGGCGGCACCGGAGGCGGTGCGCAAGAAGCTCCTCCAGGGGGTCGACGACTGGCTGGCCTCAGCGGACTGAGCGGGCGATCTCCTCGGCGCGGCCGATGTCCCCGGCCCCCTCCAGGCGCAGGCCGACCTGCCCGCGCTGCCAGATGAGGGTGGGCCCGGCCGCGCGGGGGCGGGCCTCGGCCTCGCCGCCGCGCCGGGGCAGGTAGGTCAGGCCGTGTGGGGCCGGGATCCACTGCGCCTCCGCGTCGCCCACCCGGGTCTCCAGCGGCCAGGGGGGTCCCAGCTCCTTGCGGAAGACGAGCAGGAGGCTACCGTCGTACTCGTCCAGCCTGAGGCCGGGCCAGAGCAGCGAGACCACCCGGCCGCCGTCGCCCACCCTGACCTCGGCGGGCTCGCCGAGCGCGGCGGGGACGGCGATCGGGAACGCCACCTGCTCCCTGGCCTGCTCCAGGGTGACCCGCCGCTCGCCCGGCAGTGGCTGGGGCGCCCAGGAGGGCAGGGGCCCGGGGTCGCCGATCCTGAGCTCGACGCCCGCGAAGCGCAGGATCTCCGCGACCGCCGCCCTTCCCGCGGGCGTCGCCCCCAGCAGCAGCGCGACGAGGATCGCGACGGCGGCGACCGCCGCCCGCCTCCGCGCCCGCCCGCCGGCCCGCAGCGCCCCCCACCCCCGCCGGAGCACTCCCCGGCCACCCGTGACCGCGGGTGCCTCGGGGGCGGGCACTTCCAGGCGGGCCCGTACGGCCCGCGCGACCTCGGCGGGGTGCGGGGAGGGGACGTCGAGGGACTCGCCGAGGTCGAGGAGCCTGGCTTCGAGGTCGTCAGATGAGGTCACGTGCCACCTCCTCGCGCAGACGGGCCAGGCCACGGGAGGTCCGCGACTTGACGGTGCCGACGGGAAGATCGAGCACCTGGGCGGTCTCGGCCTCCGACAGCTGAAGGAGATACCGACAGACGACGGTCTCGCGTTCCCGCTCGGGCAGCGTACGCACCGCGTCGAGGAGCCGCGCCCGCCGGTCGGTGGTGACGGCCGCCTCCTCGGGGCCCTCACCCACCGGCGGAACGGCCTCGGTGAGCCGCGCGGCCAGCTTGTCCCTGCGACCTCGGGAGCGGGTCAGGTTGTGCGTCTCGTTCGCCACGATCCGCAGCAACCAGGGCCGGAACGGCGCGCCGCGGCGGAAGGACGTCAGGTTGCGGTACGCCTTGACGAACGCCTCCTGGACCACGTCCTCGGCCTCGTCGGCGGCTCCGAGCATGGCCGCGGTGCGGTGCGCGAGCACGCTGTAGCGGGCGACCAGGACCTCGTAGGCGTCCAGGTCACCTGCCAGCGATCGGGCGATCGCCTCGTCGTCGTCCGTCGGGGGGCTCCTTTGCGGATGTCTGAGAGATTTCACCGCATGCGGGCCCTCCCGCGAAAGCCCTCGGGCGAGTGCGCTCAGTGGAGGGCGTAGGCGACCGCCGCGTCCGGGTCGGTCTCGTAGCCCTCGGCGAAGATCGCGTCGTAGGTCTCGTCGCCGAGCAGTTGCCTGGCCGTCCGCTCGGCGACGGTTCTCGGCTCGGACATGCCCGCCGAGCCGAGGCCCCGCAGCCCGAAGGTGGCCCGCAGCCGTACCACCGCCCCCTGGAGCCTGGCCGTGCGGCGGCCGTCGCCCTCGACCGCGGCGATCACCGCGAGCTGGTCGACGGCCAGCGCCACGCCGGCCGCGTCGCGCAGGCGCCACTTGACGTCGAGCGACTGCCGGGCGGCCTCCGCCGCCTCGCTCACCCTGCCGAGCCCCAGCTGGGCGATGGACAGGACGTAGTCGCCGCAGGCGCGGGCCCAGCGCTCGCCGTGCGCGTCGCAGAGCCGCTGCACCTCCTTGAGCACCGAGACGGCCCTGTCGAACTCGCCGCGCCAGGTGACCGCCATGGCCATGGTCACCAGGGCGAGGGGGTCGCCGACCGTGTCGGCCTCCGCCCTGCGGAAGTACTCGCGCACGCGCTCGACGCACGGCTCGACCTCGTCGAGGGCGCCGGCGCACAGGGCACGGCTGGCCAGCCGGAGCTGGGCGTGCCCGGCCGCCGCGTAGTCGCCCCAGTCGAGGGCCGCGGACAACGCCGCCTCTGCCCGGCGGCGACCCCGCTCCAGCTCACCCCTGGCGATGGCCACGCAGCCGTCGGCCCACAGGAGTCTGGGCAGGTGGGGGTCGGTGACGGAAGCCGATTCGAGCGCGCGTGCCATGTGGTGGCGGCCCTCGTTCAACCGGCCCAGGCAGAACCAGAGGATCCAGAGCGTGCCGGCGAGCTCGACGGACACCGGGGAGGCGGGGTCGAGGGCGAGGCGCAGGTCGGTCATGGCGAAGGCGAGGCGGGCGGCCCACTCCTCCTGTCCGGGGCCGTACCAGCCGGTCTCGGCCCTGCGCGCCAGGTCGAGGTAGTGGTGGCGGTGCCGCCGCGCCAGCCTGGCCTCGTCCCCGAGCAGGGCGAGCCGCTCCCTGCCGTACTCCCTGACCGTGACCGGCTGACGGTAGCCGCCGGGAACCCGGACCAGGAGGAACCTCCGCACCAGGCTTTCCAGCAGGTCCGGTACGTCCCTCAGGCGCTCGTCGCCGCACACCCACTCGGCGTCGGCCGTGCCGAAGTTTCCCGCGAAGACCGAGAGCCTGGCCCAGAGCAGGCGTTCCCCGGGGCCGCAGAGCTCGTGGCTCCACCTGATCGCGGCGCGTACGGTCTGGTGGCGGGGCACCGGCGCCCGGCTGTCGGGCGGGGTCTCGAACCGGCTCTCCAGGTGGTCGGCGAGCCGCTCCACCGGCATGTCCCCCAGCCATCCGGCGGCCAGCTCGACGGCGAGCGGGACACCGTCCAGCCGCCGGCAGATCCTGGCCGCGGCCGCCAGGCCGGTCTCGGTCGTCTCCAGGCCGGGCGCCGCGGCGGCGGCCCGGTCGAGAAGGAGGCGGAGCGCGTCGTTCCCCGCCATCCCCTCCTCCTGCGGCCACGGCGCGTCGAAGGGTCCGACGGGCAGCAGCGCCTCCTGCGGCAGTCCGAGCGGCCGGCGGGAGGTCGCGATGATCCGCACCCCCGGCGCCGCCGCCAGGATCTGGGCGACGAGGTCGCGGCAGGCGGGCAGAAGGTGCTCGCAGTTGTCGAGGAGCAGCAGGAGCCTCCTGCCCGCGAGAAACTCGACGATCGTCTCGTCCTGCGTCCGCGCGGACCGCTCGGGGATGCCGAGGACCGCCGCGACCGTGTGGGCGAGCAGGTCACCGTCGCGCTCGCCGGACAGTTCCACCAGCCACGTGCCGTCCGGGTGGTGTTCGTGCCACCGGCGTGCGGCCCTGATCGCGATCCGTGACTTGCCGATGCCGCCGACACCGGTGACCGTGGTCAGCGGTGTGTCGGCCAGCAGCTTCAGCAGCCGCCGCACCTCGCCTTCCCGGCCGATGAAGCCATCCGTCTCCGCGGGCAGGTTCCCCCGCCACCATTGGACCTGTTCCATCGGTTCGCGCTCCTTCTCCACTTACCGGGAATAGCACTCCTCCCAAATCACGGACCGGTCGGCCGGTGATTCCCCAGGGGGATTTCCTTGTCCCCCGGTGCAAATCTCACCGCCGTATCGAGGTCGAACTTCCCCCGTACGGCGTGAAACGCGGAAATGCAGGTGCTTTATAACTGATTCGGCGGAGCCGGTAATCGGGGGGCGAGCCCACCCGGAGGCCGATCCCCCGGGCGCGGCTCCCGGCGGCACTGCCTGTGGATCGTTTGAGGGGCCGCCTTGAGGGAAGCGCCATTAGACTCTGGCTGTCCCTGGCCGCGGCCTGTCGCCGCGGCCTTTCCTTAACCGAGCTGGACGGAACCGCATGTCTGGGTATGACCGCGTAGTGCAACCCGCGGCCGGTGACGAGGCCCTGGAGAACCACCTTGGTGGGGACGAGGCCAGGAATTACCGGCAGTACGAGCTCGACATGGTCGCCCCACACGTGGGCCGGTCCATGCTGGAGATCGGTTCCGGGCTTGGCCACTTCGCCGAGCAGTTCCTGCCCCGCCTCGACCGGCTGGTGGTCAGCGACTTCGACCCCTACTGCGTGGAGCAGCTCCAGAAGCGCTTCGAGGGCCGCGACGACATCGACGTGCTCCAGTTCGGCCTGCCGACCGAGATCCCCATCGGCGAGAAGGTCGACACCGTCGTGATGATGAACGTCCTGGAGCACATCGAGGAGGACGTCGAGGCCCTGCGGTCGCTCGCCAAGGTCACCCTCCCCGGCGGCCGGATCATCATCTGGGTTCCGGGCTACATGCAGCTTTATGGGGACTTCGACCGCAAGGTCGGCCACGTCACCCGCTACACCCCGGCCACCCTGCGCAGCACGGTCTCTCGTGCGGGCCTGGACATCGACGTGCTCAAGCCGATCAACTTCCTGGGCGGCATCGCCTGGTGGGCCGCGGTCCGCCGCGGCGGTGTCGGCTACCCCGACCCCCGCCTGGTCAAGATCTACGACCGCACCGTGGTACCCCTCACCCGCCTCATCGAGCGCTTCGTCCGCCCGCCGTTCGGGCAGACCGTCTTCTGCGTCGCCCGCGTGCCGAAGTGATCTCCGCCCGCGCCGTCCCCTCCCCCGCGGCCATCGCGGTGCCCGGCGTGACGGCCGGGGGCGGCCGGGGGCGGCCGGGGGCGCAAACAAATCGGTTGCACGCCTCGGCAGGGGCGCCGTAAGGTCATTCACATGTGGATCAACTCCTAAGAGCCGGCGTCGATCAGCCTTCGCTGATCCGCCCGCACTCAGCGTTTCAGCCCCGTTCGTCTGACGCGGCAGCTGAGTTGTCCGACCCGGGATCTCGCCGCGTCGTCACTTTCCTCAAGGAGTCCATATGCGAATTCATGCCGCCCGCAAGCGCAGTGGCAAGTCCAAGTCCGCCAAGACCACCAAGACCCACACCCCGCTGCCCGAGCACGTCGTGCCCGCGGCGCCCCAGCGGATGCCGATGCCGCCCATGCCGATGAGGCCCACCCGGCAGCCGCGCCGGATCCCCGGCAAGGGTGGTCGCTGACCTACCGAAAAGCCCCGGTCCACCGACCGGGGCTTTCCCGTCTCGCACGGTGCCTCGCGGTTCGAGGCCGCGGGCACCGGCGTCACAGACGCTCGATGATCGTGACGTTGGCCTGGCCACCGCCCTCGCACATCGTCTGCAGCCCGTACCGGCCACCGGTCCGCTCAAGCTCGTGCAGGAGCTTGGTCATCAGGATCGCGCCGGTGCCGCCCAGCGGGTGGCCCAGGGCGATCGCGCCGCCGTTCGGGTTGACCTTGGCCGGGTCGGCGCCGAGGTCGTTGATCCAGGCCAGCGGGACCGGGGCGAACGCCTCGTTGATCTCGGTGACGTCGATGTCCTCGATGGACAGGCCCGCCTTCTTCAGCGCCTTCTGCGTCGCCGGGATCGGCGCGGTCAGCATGTAGACCGGGTCGTCGCCGGTGAGCGCCAGGGTGACGACGCGCGCCCTGGGGGTCAGGTTGTGGTCGCGGACCGCCTGCTCGGAGGCGATCAGGATCGCTCCGGAGCCGTCGGAGATCTGCGAGGAGGTGGCGGCCGTGATCTGCCCGCCGTCCCGCAGCGTCTTCAGCGACGCCATCTTCTCCAGCGTGGTGTCCGGGCGCGGGCCCTCGTCGTCCTCGACACCGTTGAGCGGGGCGATCTGGTCCTTGAAGTAGCCGTTCGCGACGGCCTTGGCCGCCCGCTGGTGGCTCTCGTACGCGAACTGCTCCAGCTGCTCGCGCTTGAGGTTCCACTTCTCGCACATCAGCTCCGCGCCGCGGAACTGGGAGATCTCCTGCTTGCCGTACCGCTCGACCCATTTTTCGCCGAAGGGGAAGGGCATGCCCTTCTCCAGCGCCGCGCTGATGCTCGACCCCATGGGCACGATGCTCATGGACTCCACCCCGGCGGCCACGACGAGGTCCTGGGTGCCGGAGAGCACGCCCTGGGCCGCGAAGTGGATCGACTGCTGGGAGGAGCCGCACTGGCGGTCGATGGTCACACCGGCGACGCTCTCCGGGAGACCTGCGGACAGCCACGCGTTGCGCGCGATGTCCATGCTCTGCGGGCCGAACTGCATGACACAGCCCATGATCACGTCTTCGACCGCCGACGGGTCGACACCCGTACGCTCGATGAGCGCTCCGAGGGTGTGCGCGGCCAGATCGGTGGGGTGGACGGTGGACAGACCGCCCTTCTTCTTGCCGACCGGGGTGCGGACCGCCCCGACGATGTACGCCTCTGCCACAGTGCCTCCTGCGTGTGAACCGAGCTGCCTGCGAAACCGAGCATCATTCGGTCAGTAGGAGGTTACAACAGAACTTTTATCCACGCCCTACCCGGGGGTGTCCTCTCCACCGAGAGGACACCCCCACCCTTTTGCGAAATATCAGGAGCTCTGCGCTGACCTGGGCGGTATCGCTCAGGCCATCCTGGTGCTCGTCATGGTCGCGTAGGCGATGACGTTGTCCGTGTAATGACCGGTCGTGCGGTCATAGGTGCCGCCACAGGTGATCAGGTGCAGCTGCGGGTTCGGCGACTCGCCGTACACCCGCTGTGTCGGGAACACCGACTTGTCCGCCTGCTCCAGCCCGCCGACGGTGTAGACGGCGATGACGCCGTCCTTTCTGTGCACCTCGATGACGTCGCCGTTGCGGATCTCGTCGAGGCGGCTGAAGACCGCGCTTCCCATGCGCGTGTCCTTGTGCCCGAGCATGATCGCGGGACCGGCCTCGCCGGGCGTGGGTCCCGAGCGGTACCAGCCGACCAGGTTCGGGTTGCTGACCGGCGGCACCTCGATCGCACCCTTGCCGTCGAGTCCGACGGATCTGACCGGCGCGTTGACGCCGAGCCGCGGGATGACCAGGCGGACCGGGCTGGAGGGCTGCATGGCCGGGGCCGCCGGCAGGCTCGGCTGGGGCGGCGGCGCGGTCGGGGGCGCCTGGAAGTACGGGTTCACCGGCGCCGCCGCGGCCTGATTTCTGGGGGGCAGCGTGGTGCGCTCGCCCATGCCGTACTCCTCCGGCGCGGCCAGCACGTAGAGCATGCCCACCAGCACCGTGATCACCCCGGCGATCCCGGCCAGGATGAGCACCGACCGCATCACCCGCCCACCGTCGAGATGCCCGTCGGGGTGTCCCCCTCGCGGCCACTCCTCGTACGGCTCCCCGTAGGGCGGGCCGTGCTGCTGCTGGAACGGGTGCGGGTACTGCGGCTGGACCGGGACCGGCCGGTAGTGGGGCACGTGCCCGGGGTGTTGACCGCCCGGCGGGGGGGTGCTCATCCGGCCACCCCGATCAGCCTCGGCCCGCGGTGCGACGCCGCAGCACCATGCCGCCGATCCCGGCGAACGCCACCATCAGCACACCGCTGAGCATGATCATTCGGGCGTCGGGGCCGGCGTCCCCGCCACCGCCCGTAGCAGCCCCTCCGTTGGGGGTCTCGTCGATCTGCCCATCGGAGGAGGGCTTTTCCGGCTCGGAGGTCTTGGTCTGGGTGACGGTGACCGTCGGCTTGGGAGTGGCGCTCGGACTCGCGGTCGTACTCGGGCTGGGAGTCGTACTCGCACTCGGGCTCGGGCTCGTACTCGTACTCGGGGAACCCGTTACCACGGTCACCCGCAGCGCGGCGGCGCTGGCCTCGGCCGAGTTGAGCGGAACACCGCAGTCGAGCAGCTCGGCCTCGTTGGTCCCCGTACCGGGGTCCAGGTACAGGGTGAACGGACCCGGCTGGAAGGCCACCACGCCGGTCGCGCTGGGGGTCACCGTGACGAGCAGGGGAGGTGCGGTGATCGGCTGCCCGGCGGCCGGGGGAGCGGCGGTGGCCGCGAGCGAGCGAAGTTCGGAGGGAAGCGCCAGGACCGGCGAGGGAGAGGCGTCGATCTGCACCTCCGCGTCGATGACGACACGCGCGCCCGCCGGGGCCGGCGCGGTCGGGGTGACGGTGAGCCCCGTGGCGGGCTGAGCGATCTTCCAAGTCGCCACCAGGGGCGAGTTGGTCGCCGCCGCCGTCGGGCCACTGAGGTCCATCTGGAAGGTGTACGTCGCCGACGGTGACGACACGCCGCCGAGCGTGCAGGCGTAGCTGACCGGGTTGGGGTCGGCGTACATGGAGGCGACCGCAGGGACCGCGCCGAAAAGAACGCCCGCGCCCGCCGCGGCGATCGCGGCTGTCTTGACCGCGACGCGCCGCCGCGTCTTGGACTTCAGCACAGTCTCTCCCCATTCCAGATCCATCGACCGGCTCGCACCGGCCCTTAAGGCTTACACGCTTTGGTCAAGGTTCGGCATAGATCCTACGAACAGAGACCATGGTGCGCGAGCGAGTCGGCAAAACGGACACAAATTCCCATCTATCCCACAGCAAACGACACCGTACATCGGTGAAGTTTCAAACAACAGACAGGGTATGGCGCATGGGAGTCACGGTGAGTAGCCGACCGCTGCCGGGATCCGCACGGTGTCGTGGCCGCCGCAGGACAGAACACGTGAGGGTTTCCGGCGGCTCGATCGGCTCCCGTTCAGGGAGGATTCAGTGGAAGCCGCGCGAACGGGTATACGGGTCTTGACATCCTCCCGAGCTGGAGGTTTGTGATGAGCACCCCGGTTGCGGCACACGCGCGCGGCGGGCAGGTGCCCCGCCGGCGGATCCCGGCGAGATGGGTGGCCGCCGCCCTGACGGCGGCCCTCTTGGCCGCCATCGGGCTCAGCACCCATTACCGCTCCGCGGAGTCGGTCGCGGCGTCGGGCGCCCGGTTCGACCCGGCCGCCTTCGGAGCGCGGACGTACGAGAGCGAGGTCGTGCCCGCGATCAGGAGGAGGGCGGTCGAGCTGCCCGTGCTGGTGAAGGCCGTGACCACCGACAAGAGAGCGGCCGACAGGCGCTACGGCGTCCGGCAGGGCAACGGCCCCTACAACTTCGCGGTCAAGGGCACCGGCAGAGCCGGAGTGGCGGAGTCCGGGCTGATGCCCGTGACCGTGCCGGGCCTGCCACCCGGCACCCGGGTCTCGTTGCAGGTGGGTCCTGCCGTCAACGGCACGGCGCTGCGGGACGCGGCCGGCATCGGATTCAGGCGGTTCCGCAACCAGGCGGAGTACGCCGCCGCCGCCACCGCGCTGAACAACCAGTTGTGGAGGAATCTGCTCAAGAACCTGGACCCGGAGCACCTGAACGGCAAGGAGATCTCCTTCGTCGGTGCCTTCAACTTCCTCACCCCCTCCGTCGTGACCATCACCCCGGTCTCGATCAAGGAGATGCCGTGAAGACCGCGGCGACCAAAATCCTGAGCGCCCGCGACGTCACCAAGGTGTACGGGAACACACACGTGCTCAGGGGTGTCGACTTCGACATCGCCGCCGGTCGGGTGACCGCGCTGTTCGGCAAGAACGGAGCCGGCACGTCGACCCTGCTGAAGATCCTCTCCGGGATCGAGCAGCCCACCACCGGCCACGTCGAACTCGACGGGGAGCCCGTCAGGCTCCGGTCTCCCCGCGACGCCGCCTACCGGGGCATCTCGATCATCCCTCAGGAACTCAATCTCTTCCCCAATCTGAGCATCCAGGACAATCTGTTCCTGGCCCGCGAGATCTGCGGGGGCCCCTGGGTGATCGACCGCTCCTCCCAGCGGGCCACCAGCGCGGCGATCCTGCACAGTCTGGGAGAGGACCTGGATCCCGATCGGCTGGTCGGTGACCTGAGCCCGGCCCGGCAGCAGATCATCGAGATCGCGCGGGCGCTCCTCCAGGAGGCCCGGGTGCTGATCATGGACGAGCCCACCTCGGCGCTCACTCCTCCGGAGGTCGAGGCGCTGTTCCGGGCCATCGGGGAGCTGACCGCGAGCGGAGGCGCGGTCGTCTACGTCTCCCATCAACCGGACCGGGTGCTGAAGATCGCCGATGACGTCGTCATACTGCGCGACGGGCGGCTGGCCGCCACCGCGAACGCCAAGACCGTCGATATCCGGTGGGTCGTGGAGCAGATGGTCGGCCCCGACCGGGAGGCCCTGTTCGCACGCCTCACCCAGGTCATCGAGGCGGAGCCACCGCCGTCACGAGCGGAGTCACGAGAGGAGGAACTGCTGACCCTGCGCGGGCTCTCGGTGGCCGCTCCGGCCAATCCCGGTCATCTCGTGATCGACGACCTCTCCCTGACCGTCGGGGAGGGCGAGATCGTGGGGATCTACGGCCTGGTGGACTCGGGCCTGACCGAACTGCTGGAGGCGCTCGCCGGCCGGATCCCCTCGCAGTCGGGTGACGTCCTGCTCTCGGGCGTCCCGTTGGAGAGCGCGAGCATCCGCGACCGCATCGACCGGGGCCTGGTCCTTGTCCCTCGGGACCGGCGGCGCGACGGCCTCATCCAGACGATGTCGGTCGGGGAGAACCTCTCCCTGGCCGGACTGGACAGGTTCGTCCGACGGCTGTTCGTCTCCCGGGAGCGCGAACTGGACGCCGTCGATCGGATGATCTCCGACGTCACCCTCAGGACGGACGACGCCGGAGCGCCCGTCGAATCGTTGAGCGGCGGCGACCAGCAGAAGGTGGTCATCGGCAGGGCGCTGCTGACCGATCCCCTGGTACTGCTGCTGGACGAGCCCTCGCGCGGCGTCGACGTCGGCGCCAAAGCCGACATCTTCGAGCTTCTGGCGGCACGAGCACGACACGGCCTGGCCGTCCTCTTCACCACGTCCGACGCCGAGGAGGCCCTGCACATCCCCGACCGGCTGCTGGTGCTCGCCCGCGGGGTCGTCACCGGCGACTTCCGGCGTGGCGCGATAACCCGGGAGGAGCTGATGAGCGCGCTGGACGGCGTCACCGTCGACAGGGCCGAGGGCGGTGCGAATTGACACCTCAGGGAACACCCTCCGCACCGGCGCCTCCGGGCCGCCCCCCGCCGGAGCGGATCGCGACCCGGGCGCGCCGCCTGTCCCTGCTGAACAGCCTGTCCGAGTTCCGGGCGCTCATCGCGCTGGCGGCCCTGATCGTGCTCTTCGGCATGCTGACGGATTCGTTCCTCACCGTGCCGAACCTCATCACGATGGCCGAGCAGATCGCGGTCAACGGGGTGGTCGCGCTCGGCATGCTGCTGGTCATCCTCAAGGGCGGCATCGACCTGTCCGTCGGCTCGGTCATCGGGCTCTCCGGGGTCGTCGCCGGCGAGTTGCTCGAAGGTCTCGATCTCAGGTTCGTCGACGTGATCGCCTTCCCGCCCGTGTGGGGCGTGATCGTGCTCTGCGTCGCGGTCGGCATGCTCGTCGGCCTGGTGAACGGTGTCCTCATCACCCGGTTCGAGGTGGCGCCGTTCATCGCGACACTCGGCATGCTGTACGTGGCGCGGGGACTCGCACTGCTGATCTCCGGCGGCTTGACCTACACCAACCTGGACGGCAGCCCCCAACTCGGCAACACCGGCTTCGGCCTCCTCGGCAACGCACGCCCGCTCGGCATCCCGGCCCCGATCTGGATCATGATCGTCCTGTCCGTCGCCGTCATGCTGGTGCTCACCAGGACACCGTTCGGCCGATGGTTGTACGCCGCGGGCGGCAACGAGCGGGCCGCGGAGCTCTCGGGGGTCCCGATCAACCGCGTCAAGACGGTCGTCTACGTGATCTCCGGCGGCTGCGCCGCGCTCGCGGGTCTCCTCATCGCCTCGGAGCTGACCGTGGCGGCACCTCAGGTCGGTGAGACGTTCGAGCTCAACGCGATCGCCGCGGTCGTCCTCGGCGGCGCCACGCTGAACGGAGGACGCGGCACCGTACGGGGCACCCTCGTCGGAGCCGTCGTCATCGGTCTCCTCGTCAACGGCCTGATGATCCTGGACGTGTCGCTGTTCTGGCAGATCCTCATCAAGGGATCCTTGATCATCTTCGTGGTGATGCTGGACCAGGGGCAGCAGCGGCTCCGGCGGCACCGAGCCTCCGTCTCTGCGCTGGTCACCGACGGGCGACCGGACTGACGGGCTCCGGCGGCCGCCTCTTGACACCCGTCCGCGGCACAGCTGCCGATCCCGGTATCTCCCCGAGCCGCCGGTGATTTTCACGGCAGTACGGTTGCTGCTTCTTTTGGATTTTCAGATCAATAGGTGATCCAACTCTCATTGGGTAATTGGCAGGATAAACGGCATGGCAGTCGAAGCGTTCAGCAGCGATATCACGCTGCGCATCAACGGTGCCGACCACTCCGTCTCCCTGGACAACCGGGTGACCCTGCTGGACGCGCTGCGCGAGCATCTCGGCCTGACCGGGGCGAAGAAAGGGTGTGACCACGGGCAGTGCGGGACGTGCACGGTCCTGCTGGACGGCCGGCGGGTGAACAGCTGCCTGACGCTCGCGGTCACCGCCACCGGACAGGAGATCGTCACCATCGAGGGGGTCGCCGGCCTGGCTCACGCGAACGACCTGCACCCCGTTCAGCGGGCGTTCCTCGACCACGAGGGCTTCCAGTGCGGCTACTGCACGCCGGGCCAGATCTGCTCGGCGATCGGCGCGCTCGCCGAGGCGGATGCGGGCTGGCCCAGTCATGTCACCGAGGACGTCGCGGCCGGTGTCGCATCCTGCGCCGCCCTGGACGCCGAAGAGGTCCGCGAACGGATGAGCGGCAACCTCTGCCGCTGCGGGGCGTACGCCGGGGTTGTCGAGGCGGTCCTCGACGTCGCCGGGTCGAGTCCCGGAGGCAACCGATGAGACCCTTCGCCTACGAGCGCGCCACCGACCCCGGCGCCGCCGCCACCGCCGTCGTGGACGGCACCGACGCGATGTTCCTGGCCGGCGGAACCAATCTGGTGGACCTGATGAAACTCGGCGTGGCCCGGCCGGCGACGCTGGTGGACGTCACCCGGCTGCCGTACGACCGGATCGAGCACCGGGCCGACGGAAGCGTGCTCATCGGCGCGACGGTGCGCAACAGCGACCTGGCCGGCGACCGGGGCATCAGGGAGCGCTTCCCGATGCTCGCCAGGGCCGTGCTGTCCGGAGCCTCCGGACAGCTCAGGTCGATGGCCACCACCGGCGGCAACCTGCTGCAGCGCACGCGCTGCCCGTACTTCCAGGACGTCACCAAGCCGTGCAACAAGCGCGACCCGGGTACGGGCTGTTCCGCGATCGGCGGCAGTCACCGCGACCTGGGTGTGATCGGCACCTCCGACAGCTGCGTGGCCACCCACCCGTCCGACATGGCGGTGGCGATGGCCGCTCTCGACGCCGTGGTGCACATCAGGCTCGCGGGCGGAAAGGAGCGGGCGGTGCCGCTCCACGACCTCTATCTGCTGCCCGGCGACACCCCCGATCGCGAGACGGTCCTGGAGCCCGGCGACCTGATCACCGGTGTCGAGCTGCCGCCGCCCCCGGACGGCGCGGCCATGCGATACCGCAAGGTCCGCGACCGCTGGTCCTACGCGTTCGCGGTGGTCTCGGTCGCGGCCCTGGTCACGACGGAGGGCGGCGGGTCGCTGCGGGAGATCCGGCTGGCGCTGGGCGGGGTGGCCCCGCGGCCGTGGCGGGCGCACCAGGCCGAGCGGATGCTGGCCGGTCACCGGCCGAACAGGGAACTGCTGCTGGCGGCGGCGGAGGCGGAGTTCGCGTCGGCGCGCCCCCTGCCGGGAAACGAGTTCAAGATCGGGCTCGCCGCCGACCTGATCGCGGCGAGCGTACGCGATCTCACGGGGAATCCCGTGGGAGGGGAACGGCGATGACCACGCTCGACAAGGTGGTGGGCGGGGCACCGGCCAGGATCGACGGACGCGAGAAGGTCACCGGCGCGGCCCGCTACGCCTACGAGTACCCGGTGCCGAACGCCGTCTATGTCTGGCCCGTACAGGCCACCATCGCCCGCGGCCGGGTGCGCGCCGTCCACGGCGGCGCCGCACTGGCCCTGCCGGGGGTGATCGCCGTACTGGACAGCGGCAACGTCTCCCGGCTGCACCCCGCCGACGACGCCGAGCTGGCCGTCCTGCAGTCGGCCGACGTCGCCTACCGCGGGCAGATCGTCGCGGCCGTGGTCGCGAGCACCCTGGAAGGCGCCCGCGAGGCGGCGTCGGCGGTGCGAGTGGACTACGACGAGCAGGAACACGACGTCGTGCTGAGCCCGGGCAACCCGCGGATCTTCTCGCCCCGGAAGGCCAACGCGGGTTTCCCCGGGACCGTCCACTGGGGCGACGCCGAGAGCGCCCTGGCCGCGGCACCGGCCGGCATCGACGCCACCTACACGACCCCGGCCGAGCATGCCAGCCCGATAGAACCGCACGCCACGATCGCGTTCTGGGAGGGCGAGACCCTGACCCTCTACAACGCCGACCAGGCGCCCTGGATGTCGGCGACCGCGATCGCCGCGCTGTTCGGCCTCGCCGACGGCGCGGTGAGCATCGTCGCCGACCACATCGGCGGCGGTTTCGGGTCGAAGGCGCTACCGCGCCCGCCGACCGTGCTGGCGGCGCTGGCCGCCCGCGCCGTCGGGCGGCCGGTCAAGGTGGCGATGACCAGGCAGCAGATGTTCCCGCTCGTCAGCTACCGGACGCCCACCGTGCAACGCGTGCGTCTGGGGGCCGAGCTGGACGGCCGGCTGACCGCGGTGTGGCACGACGCGCTCCAGCAGAGTTCGAAGCGCGTCGAATACACCGAGCCGACGGTCGCGGCCAGCCGCATGATGTACGCGACGCCCAACAGCCACACCACCCACCGGTTGCTACAGCTGGACGTGCCGACCCCATCGTGGATGCGCGCGCCCGGCGAGGCTCCGGGGATGTTCGCCCTCGAATCGGCGATGGACGAGCTGGCGTACGCCCTTGGGATGGATCCCGTCGAGCTGCGAATCGTCAACGAGCCCGCGCTGGACCCCGAATCGGGCCTCCCGTTCAGCAGCCGCAACCTGATCGCCTGCCTGCGGGAGGGGGCGGCGCGCTTCGGCTGGGCCGGACGCGACCCGGCGCCGGGCGTCCGCAGACAGGGCCGGTGGCTCGTCGGCACCGGCGTCGCGTCCTCGACCTACCCGGTTTTCACCATGGCGTCCACCGCGACCGCCCGCGCCGAGCCCACGGGCAGGTTCGTGGTCGAGATCGCCGCGGCCGACATCGGTACCGGGGCTCGCACCGCGCTGGCCCAGGTGGCGGCCGACGAGCTCGGCGTGCCGATGGACCGGATCACCATGCTGGTGGGCCGCAGCGTCTTCGGACCCGCGCCGTTCGCCGGCGGGTCCATGGGCACCGCCTCGTGGAGCTGGGCGGTGAGCAAGGTGTGCCGGACCCTGGTCAGGGAGCTCGACGAGCGGTCCGGGGTGGTCCCCGCCGAAGGGCTGCAGGCGCGGGCGGACACCACCGAGGACCTCGCCGCCCAGGGGCGGTTCTCCCGCCACTCGTTCGGAGCGCAGTTCGCCGAGGTCAGGGTCGACGTCGACAGCGGGCAGGTCCGTATCGAGCGGCTGCTCGGGGTCTTCGCGGCCGGCCGGATCGTCAACGTCAGGACGGCGCGCTCGCAGTTCCTCGGCGGTATGACGATGGGGATCTCCATGGCCCTGCACGAGGCCCTGCAGATGGACCCCCGCTTCGGTGACTTCACCAACCACGACCTGGCCACTTACCACATCGCGTCGAACGCCGACGTCCGCGGGATCGAGGCCCACTGGATCGACGAGCACGACGACGAGCTCAACCCCGTCGGTGTCAAGGGCATCGGCGAGGTGGGGATCGTCGGCACCGCCGCCGCGATCGCCAATGCCGTCTTCCACGCGACCGGCTCCCGGCAGCGCGACCTGCCGATCACCCTCGATCGGTTGCGGGCCGCCATGCACACCGGCTGACGGGACCTTCCCCGCCGATCTCGGGGAGATCGCCGCGACAGGTGCGGTCGGGCGGGATCTACCGTGAGCATGGGGCAGAGTGGTCGAGTAGGCCGGGACTGACCGGCCCAGGACTGCCCGTCGCCGGCGCGCTCGGCCGCAGAAGGGGTGACCATGAGGAAGACCGCGAGCCGGATCGTGCCGACCGCCGGCCTGGTGGCGATGCTGGTGGCGACGCTGGCCGCCTGCGCCGGCGACCCGGCCGCCGAGGGGGTGGCTCCCCCGAATGCGGCGCCGGCGACCTCGGGGAGCGCGAGCGGCACTCCCGGGGAGAGCGGGACTTCCAGCCCGGCTCCGAGCAGGGTGCCGGACGGGGTGCCGGACCTCCAGGCGGGAAAGGAGATGGCCCGCGACATCGAGGTGCCCTGGGGGCTGGCGTTCCTGCCTGATGGCGACGCGCTCGTCTCCGAGCGCGACAGCGGCCGGGTGCTCCAGGTCCCGGGGCGCGGCGGGCGGCCACGCGAGGTCTACCGGGTGCCCGGCGTGGTCGCGAGCGGCGAGGGCGGCCTGCTCGGGCTGGCCGTGTCACCCGGCTATGCCAGGGACCGTTACGTGTACGCCTACCTCACCGCCGAATCCGACAACCGGATCGTGCGCTTCCGCCTTGGCGACGCCACACCCGAGGTGCTGTTCGACGGCATCGCCAAGGCCTCCTTCCACAACGGCGGCCGCATCGCGTTCGGACCGGACGGCATGCTGTACGCCGGCACCGGAGACGCGGGGCAGCGGGAGTCGTCGCAGGATCCGCGCCTGCCGAACGGGAAGATCCTCCGGCTGACACCGGAGGGCAGGCCCGCCCCCGGCAACCCGACGCCGGGCTCGCCGGTCTACAGCCTCGGCCATCGCAACGTCCAGGGGCTGGCCTGGGACGAGCGGGGACGCCTTTTCGCCACCGAGTTCGGGCAGAACGCGCTGGACGAGGTCAACCTGATCGAGCCCGGCCACAACTACGGCTGGCCGGAGGTGGAGGGCAAGGGCGACACGCGCGGCGGTAAGTTCACCAACCCGCTGGTGACGTGGCCCACGAGTGAGGCCTCCCCCTCCGGTGCCGCCATCGCCGGGAACACGCTGTATGTGGCGGCGCTACGCGGGGAGCGGTTGTGGACGGTGCCCCTGCGCGACGGGAAAACCGGCGAACCCCGGGCCGAACTGGTCGGCCGGTACGGCCGCCTGCGCACGGTCGCCGTGGCACCGGACGGGGCGCTCTGGCTGACCACGTCCAACACCGACGGGCGCGGTGAGGTGCGCGAGGGCGACGACCGGATCCTGCGCTATCCGGCCAGGGCCGAGACGGAGTGACGTGCCCCTCGGCCGCGGCCGACGCGGCGCCGGCGGACACGGTCAGCCCTCGGCCTGGAGCCGGTCCCGTACGTCGCGCGCCATGCCGGGGTCATCGGCGATCACCCCGTCCAGGTTGAGCCGGTACAGACGCCTCAGCCACTTCCGCACCTCCTCGTTGGCGCGCCCGCCCGAGCTGTCGCCCCTGAGGTCCGCCCGGAGCCGCACGGCGAGTTTGCGAACCGTCGTGGCGTGTACCAGGAGCCCTTCTCGCTGGGCGTTCCTGACGAGCGCGGCGGGTGACACCGGCCTGCTCTCGAAACCGCCGGGATCACGGGGGCCGATCCGCTTCGTGACCACGCCGATGCCGTCGGCGTACCCGGCGATCTCCCGCAGGCCCTCCGGGGTGACCATGTCGTCGTAGGTAGCCGGATCGCCGGCCCGCACATGGTCGTACGGGGCGCCGTTCGCTCCGATGAACTGGATGAGCCGGAGCCGGGTGAGGGGATGCAACCGTTTGAGGTTCCCGGTCTCGAAGGACTGGATGAAGACCGGGTCCCGCTCGTCGTCCCAGCCGTACTTCCGGAAGGTCTCCAGCAGCGGTTCCTCCAGCGGCAACCCGATCGAGGCGAAATAGGTGGGGAACTTGGTCTCGGCGTAGACGCCCACGCCGTGCTTCTGCGCGAGCTGGACTATCTCGTCGAGCGTCGGGATTCTCTCCATCCCGTCGTAGGCGGTGTTGCCTCGACGCTGCGTGGGGAAGCGTTCCCTGGCACGGAGGGTGCGCAGCTCCGCGAGGGTGAAGTCCTCGGTGAACCAGCCCGTGTGCCGGATGCCGTTTATGGTCTTGGAGGTCCTGCGGTCGGCGAACTCCGGATGCCTCGCGACGTCGGTGGTCGCCGAGAGCTCGTTCTCGTGCCGGGCGACCAGCACGTGGTCCTTGGTCGAGACGAGATCGGGCTCGATGTAGTCGGCGCCCATCGAGATGGCGACCGTGTAGGCGAGCAGCGTGTGTTCGGGCCGGAAGGCGCTGGCCCCGCGGTGCGCGATGATGATCGGCTCGGCCCCGCGGCGTCCGAGCCGCTTGGCCGCCGGACTCACCTGACGCTCGGCCGTGGAGTGCACGGACCGTTCGGCGGTGGAACCCGTGAGCCCTTTGGACACCGAGTCGCCGGACTGCCCGGCCGCGGGGCTCGCGGATCGCGCACCCGTCGAACCCCCGTGATGGAGGGCGCCGATCGCGGCCATTCCTATGAATACGGCCAGCAGACCGGCCCGCGCCTTGCTCACCTGCGTACACCCCTCACTCTGGGTCAGAGGGGGGACACATTCGCATAAACGCCTATACCCGGACCGGACAGGTGATTAACGATCAGAAGCGATCCCCTCGGGAGCACGTTGCGCGACTGTCTCCGGAAATAATCTGAAATGTCCCCCGGCGGCCACGCCGACATCGCGTTCCCTCGGAGCAGCCGACATCATCGCCACGACCGGGCTGACGACGGCCTCCATAGGACGTGCGCGAGTGCGGTGCCCGCTGTGACGTGACCCCGCAGGTCTGTTGTCCGACGGGGAAAGAAGAAGTGACTGACTGCCCGGTTCGCGTCTCGACGTCTCCTGGGACGTCACCGCCGGCCTGTCGATTCAGCGCGCGACCGCCCACCGCGTCGGCCCCGGACCCCATACCGGCCTCAGGCCCCTCGCCGGCCTCCGGTCCCCTCGCCGATCCCAGGCGGCGGACCGGCGTCGCACCGGCCGCGCACCACAGACCGTTGCCGCCCCGGTTTCAAACTGCAGGCCAGGCCGCTACCAACCCGCCCGGCCCGGCCGCTGCCCGTGCCGGTGGTGCCCGTGCCGGTGGTGCCCGCCGTGCCTCGCCCGCCCATGCCGTCCGTACCAGCGATCCCTGTGTCGCCGCGCATCCGAACCGCGCCGCCCGAACCCGCGGTCGCCGTACCGTCCCGCCTCGAAACCCCGCCGCCCGAACCCGCGGTCGCCATACCCCCGGGTCTCCGGACCCCGCCGCCCGAACCCCCGGTCCTCATACCGCCCGGACCCCAGCTCCCCCGGCCGCCCGAACCCGCGATCGCCATACTCACCGGCCTCCGGACCCCGCCGCCCGAACCCCCGGTCCTCATACCGCCCGGACCCCAGCTCCCCCGGCCGCCCGAACCCGCGATCGCCATACTCACCGGCCT
>NZ_JBSFWD010000026.1:0-14018 GCF_053592655.1 Streptosporangium sp. NPDC002607 | reverse complement strand
CTCCGGACCCCGCCGCCCGAACCCCCGGTCCTCGTACCGCCCAGGCCTCGAATCCCCCGAGCGCCCGAATCCCCAACCCTCACCGCGCTCGGCATCTGAATCCGGCCGGCCAACCCCATATCGCCCAGGGTCCGAATCGTCTGACCGCCCGAACCCCCGCCCCCCGCCGCGCTCGCCGCCCCTGCCCCGCCACCCGAACCAGCGACCCCCGTGACGCCTCGCCTCATGACCCCGCCGCCCGAACTCCCGCGCCCTGTGCCGTCCGGTATCCGAACGCCTCGGTCGCCCGAACCCCCAGTTCCCTCCGCGTTCGATGCTCGACTCGGAGCGCGTGGCCGTGTGCCCGTTCCCCGAACGCAGCCGTTTGATCGTCCATCCTCCGGCGTGCTTGCCCCCCGAGCTCGCGGACTTGTGCGCGCCCCAACTCGTGGAGCGCTCGTGCGACGGCTTCGAATGCTGGGCGGCGCCGAGAGCGGCCACCCCTATGAGTACGGCCACGACACCGGCCCGCACGATGCTCACCTGGGCACACCCCCGCCTTCTGATCATTCGGGGGGGCCACTTCGTACAAACAACTCCCTACCCGGATTGCCGGGGAGGCTAACGATCGGAGGCGGTCGTCGGAGCGGCCACGACCCGCCGATTCAGCGAGTACGGCGGCCGGACCCGGCGCTCAGGTACGACGGGTCTTCGACAGGGTCGCGTAGACGATGATGTTGTCGGTGTAGTGACCGGTCTTCCTGTTGTAGACACCGCCACAGGTGATCAGGCGCAGGGTCGCCTCACCGGTGTTGCCGTAGACCCGCTTCGACGGGAAGGCCGCCTTGCTGACCTGCTCCACACCGTCGACCGTGAACTCCACGACGGTCCCGTCCGTCCGGGAGACCTTGATCTTGTCCCCGCGCTTGATCTCCTTCAGCCGGCTGAAGACGGCGGCCCCGCTCCGGGTGTTCACGTGCCCGAGAACCACCGAAGGTCCCTGCTGCCCGGGGATGGGACCGTACTTGTACCAACCCGCCTGGTTGGGCTTGCTCAGCGGAGGAGTCTGGATCTCCCGCTTGGAGTCGACGCCGAGCGCCATCAGCGGGGCCAGCACGCCGATCTTCGGGATGGCCAGCCGCCGGGGCTTCACCCCGTCACTCTTCAACGGCGCCGGAGGCTGGACCACCGGCAGCGGCGGCGGCGCCGTGGGCGCGGCGGCCGTCAGCGGGACGTCCAGCCCGCCCGGTCCCACCGCTGACGGCAACACCCCCGCGGGCTGCTGCTCGGCGACCTGCTCCCCGGTGCCCGGCTGCGCGCCCGGCTGTTCCTGAAGGGTGCTGACCGCCGCCTGCGGCTCGGACAGCCCATAGCCCGGATCCTCCGGCGCCGGTGAGAGGTACGCGAGCAGCCCCGCCATGATCGCGGCCACCCCGCCGAGCGACCCGGCCACCAGGAGCCCGGCCATCAGCATGTTCCCCTTGGGCTTGGCCGCCGGGCCGCCGCCGGGATAGGGGCCGGGACCGCCCTGCACAGGTCCTTGGTACATCCGGCGCCTCCTTCAGCTGTCCCTCTGGCCGCGCGCGTGTGCCGCCCGCCGCCTCATCAAGGCCACGCCGCCCAGCGCGCTACCGGTCACCATCACCGTTCCCGCGCCGAGAAGCCCCAGGCCGGAGCTCCCCTGTGGCGCCTCACCGGTCTGGGCCCCACCGCTGGGCGTGATGATCACCTGCGGCGCGGTCGGCGTGGGCCGGGTGGGGGTGACGGTGGCGGTCACGGTCAGGGTCGGCTTGGGCGTCGAGGTGGTCGTGCTGGTACTCGTGCTGTTGACCCCGTTCGCCGGAGGAGTCGTCGTGCCGGTGTGGGTGGGGGTCGATGTGCCGGTGTGGGTGTTGGTGGGAGTGGGGGTCGGAGTCGTCGGCGTGACCGTGGGGCTCGGCGATCCGGTCCCCGTGCCTGTCGGGTCAGGCGACTGTGACCCGCCCGCCTCGGAGATCGTGACGTCCACCGAGACCGGCTCGCTGACGAGCGAGCATGTGGCCCGGTACTCGTTCGGCGGGTTCTGCAGCTCCCTGGTGATCACCCGGAAGGCGTCGAGTTGCGCCCACTTGCCGTGCTCGTCGTTCACGACCTGGATAAGGTGCTTGCCGTAGTCGAGGCCGAGGAACCTCCACAGCGTCAGCCCGCCCTTGTTGGCATCGTTCGACGGCGTCCCGTTGGGCAGCTTCGAGGCATCGACGGAGGCCGGCGTGGCGAGTTGGCCGTCGATGTAGAACTTGACCTTGCCCGCACGGTAGTCGCGCTGGGCGACGTACTCGATCCCGGTGCCGGTGAACTGGAGGGAGGCCGTGGCGCCCCCGTCCACCGTGCGGCGGATGTCATTATGGTAGTCGTTGTTGTTCAGCGGCTGATCGTTCAGGTCCTCCCAGTAACCCGTCTCGTACTGCACCCGCGGGTCGTCGTCGTTGACCATGATCTCGCCGGCCGGCGGTGTGAAGTCCACGAACAGCTTCTGAGGCGTGACCTTGAGCGTGCCGGCCACGTTGGTGTGGGCGGAGTCGGAGATCCCCTCGGGAAGCCTCAGGATGGTGCCCGGCTGGAGCTGGTTGGGCTGGTCCACGCTTCCGATCGGCTGGAGGATGCCGGTCCAGATACCAGAGAGCTTCACGTTCCCGGTGACCTTGACCTTGGCGCCGGGGGCGAAGTAGTCGGGTGAACCGAACCGGGTCGGATCCTGCTTGTAGCCGAGCTTCCAGCCGATGTTGAGCGGCTCGCCGACCTTGAGCGTCGTGGGGATCGACACCTTCGTCCGGAGGTTGACCGTGCTGTTGTTCAGCGCGATCCCTCCGGTGCACGCGTAGTCGACCACGAGTTCGGCGTTGCCGGCGCTGGCCGCTTTGGAGGGCAGCGCCACCAGTGCACCACCGACAAGGCACAGGGCCGAAACCGCGAGAGATCTACGGAGCCCAGATCGCCACCGAACCACTACATACTCCGATCACAAAGGCTGCCGTCAACGGGCATAGCCATAGCACACCGAGGGTAGATCGTACGGTTTGAACCATCTTCGGCGCAGCGGGAAATCGGGTACGTACGGAGACCGTGGCGCACTTGTGATCTGGATGTAAGTCCACAAACCACCGCAAGCCACACTAGCGCCCCCCGGCCGGGTGTACCCCGGAGTAACAGAATCGTATTCTGTGTCACGGACCCCTAGGAGGCACACAATGCAGCGAGACCTCTTCGAAGAGGAGCACCAGCTCTTCCGAGAGACAGTACGCGAGTTCCTGGCCCGCGAGGTGGCGCCCCATCATGCCCAGTGGGAGAAGGACGGCATCGTCCCCCGCGAGGTGTGGAAGAAGGCCGGAGAGATCGGCGTGTTCGGCTTCGGGGTACCCGAGGAGTTCGGCGGGGCGGGGATCACCGACTTCCGCTACAACGCCGTGATCTCCGAGGAGGTCATCTCGACAGGCGCGTCCGGCCTGGGGTTCTCGCTGCACAACGACGTCATGGCGCCGTACTTCGTGGACCTCACCGACGACGAGCAGAAGGCGCGCTGGCTGCCCGGGTTCACCAGTGGCGAGCTCATCACGGCGGTCGCGATGAGCGAGCCCGGCGCGGGTAGCGACCTGCAGGGCATCAGGACGACCGCCGTGCGCGAGGGCGACCACTACGTGGTCAACGGCCAGAAGACCTTCATCACCAACGGCATCAACTCCGACCTGGTCGTCGCGGTCGCGAAGACCGACCCGGAGGCGGGCGCCCGGGGGATCTCGCTGCTGGTCGTCGAACGGGGTATGGAGGGCTTCACCCGGGGCCGCAACCTGGAGAAGATCGGCATGCACGCCCAGGACACAGCGGAGCTGTTCTTCGACAACGTCCGGGTCCCCGCGGCCAACCTGCTGGGTCCGCAGGAGGGACAGGGCTTCTTCCAGCTCATGGCCAACCTGCCGCAGGAGCGCCTGTCGATCGCGGTGATGGCGGTGGCGGCGGCGGAGACGGTCCTGCGGGCGACCATCGAGTACTGCAAGAGCCGCACGGCCTTCGGCCGCAACATCGGCAGCTTCCAGAACACCAGATTCGTCCTGGCGGAGCTGGACACCGAGGTGGAGATCGCCCGCCACTACGTGGACAAATGCATCCGGGCACTCAACGCCGGGGAACTCACCGCGGTGGACGCGGCCAAGGCGAAGTGGTGGACCACGGAGCTGCAGACCAAGGTCATCGACCGCTGCCTGCAGCTGCACGGCGGCTACGGCTACATGATGGAGTACCCCGTGGCCAAGGCCTGGATCGACAGCCGTGTCCAGACCATCTACGGCGGCACCACCGAGATCATGAAAGAGATCATCGGCCGCTCCTTCGGCTTCTGACCCGCCCCGGCCACCACACGGGAGAACCGCCGCCCTCGCGACGACGGGACAGCGGACTCCCGTGATCGGCCGGCCGGCGCCGTCACCCCTGGGTGATCTCCTGGATCTGGACGGCCACCCCGTCCTTGATCGTCACTTCGGCGAGGAGGACGTCACCCTTGCCGAGAGCCTTCCGCAGTTGCTCCACGGAGCAGTTGTGCGGGGCCTTCCCTTCCGTGCAGATCAGCCCCTGTGCGTCGAGCACGATCGTGTAGGGCAGCAGGAGGGCTTTCATCCCCTGGTCACTGGCGGGGGTCACCGTGATCGAGTCCGCTCCCCGCAGGGCTATCCGCCCCCGTACCGTGTCATCGACACCCCGGCCTCCCGGCACGCTCACCGACGGCGACGACGTGGGAGGCGGTGCGGGAGGCGGCGTGGAAAGCTCCGTCGGTGAGGCGGAGGCGGGAGGCGACGGAACCGCGGAGACCTCGGGGGATGGGGTGACGGAGGCGGTCACGGTGACGGTCGCGGTCACCGAAGCGCCGGACGTACCGCCCGCGTCCGAACATGCGGAGAGACCTATGGCCAGGGCTGCCATCAGCAGGGCACGCGTTACCTTCGATGTCCTGTTCACGAAACGTAACGATCTCACGGGTTCCGGATCGCGGTTACCCGCCACGGAAGCGGCTCCGTCGACGCATACTGGTCAACGGAGACTTCCCGAGGGGGTGACGATGGACAGCGGGCTGATTCTGCTGATCTTCCTGGCGTTCCTGTTCGCCTGGGGCCTGAATCGGGTACGGCGCGCCTTCCGGCTCGGCCCTGTCGCGTACGCCGGTGTCATGGTGGTGTTCGTCATCGCGATGCTGGCCATCTGGGGACAGTCGTTCCGCTAGGCACGGGCCGGCATCCCGCCCTAGGCGGACGCCTCCAGCAGCACCCTCGCGACCAGCTCGGGATCGTCGGTCATCGGCACATGCCCGCACCCCTTGAGCAGTTTCACCCGCTGCCCCGACCATTTGGCGGCCCTTACCGCCTGCCGGCGCAAAAGCAGCCTGTCGTGCTCGCCCCAGGCGATCGTGACCGGCACCTTCGGCGGCGCGGGAGGCATCAGTCCCGCGAACGAGGCGAGGGTCTCGTCGAACCCCGAGGCGTCCTTGAGCGCCTGGAGAGCGGCGAGTTGCGCCTCAGGGGAGAGCCTGGCGGGGTGGGCGACCAGAAGACTCAGGGAGAGGCCGCGGATCAGCGGGTCTTCCGCGTGGGCCAGCGCCCGTTCGGGGGAAAGGTCACGGGCGGCGGCCCTGGTGATCCGCAGGACGGCTCGCGCGTACGCGAGCTCGCTACGGTTCCAGAACCCGGCGGGAGAGAGCGCGGTGGCCGAGCGGACCGCGGCGCGCGCGGCCAGTTCGAGGGCGACGTAACCGCCCAGGGAGTTTCCCGCCACATGCGGGTCGCGCAGGCCGAGCATCCCGAAGAAGGACTCGATCGCGTCCGCCAGGCTTTCGGCCGTGTACGGCGTGCCGGACGGCAGCGGCGGTGAGACCCCGAAGCCGGGAAAGTCGACGGCGATCACGTCTCGCTCGGCGGCGAGCCGGTCGAGCACCGGCAGCCATGCCTGCCAGTGATGCCCGATGCCGTGCAGCAGGACCAGGGGCGAGCCCGTCCCACGCCGTTCGAACGCCAGCTCCATGTTCCGAGTCAACCACCGATCGGACAGTTGTTCCAGCTCTGTCACGTGTTGTTCAGCGCGACCTGGTGGGGATCTCGAACCAGACGGCCTTGCCTTCCTTGGTGGGGCGGGAGCCCCAGCGCTTGGCGAGCTGGTCGACGAGATAGAGGCCCCGGCCGCCCTCGTCGTTCTCCCCCGCGCTGCGGATGCGCGGCAACCGGAGGTCCTGGTCGAAGACCTCGACCCAGACGGACTCTCCACCCCGGCGCAGCCGGAGGGTGAACTCCTTCTCATTGACGATCTCGTCTTCGAAGCCGGGGATGTCCCAGGACTCGTCGAACGACAGCGGAGGGCCGTCCATCGTCAGCTCCCTGCGCGGGACGCTGGCGCTGGCGGCGTGCAGCACGACGTTGGTGACGACCTCGGAGACCAGCAGGCAGGCGAGCTCGGCGCGCTCCTCGGGGACGTTCCAGCCGATGAACGCCTCCGAGGCCATCCGGCGCGCCTCACCCACCATGATCGGCTGGGCCGGGAAGGTGCGCTCCTCGACGGCCAGGTCCTCGGGGGCGGACCTGAGCACGAGAATGGCCATGTCATCGTCGATCTCGCCGGGCACCGCGACGGTGGCGGCGTCGGCGATGCGCTCGACGGAGGTGTCGCTGATCTCGATGAGCCTCTCGCAGAGCTGCCCCAGCGTCTCCTCGACGCTGGGCGGCCTGCCGTCCGCGTCGCGGATGGGGCGCCGGTCGACGAGCCCGTCGGTGTAGAGGAGCAGCGCGGCCCCAGGGGGCAGTGTCCGCGTCTCCTCCTTGTAGACCAGGTCCGCGTGCATGCCCTTGGCCCGGACTCCCAGCGGCTGGCCGACCTCGCGGATGTCGAGTTCGGTGCAGGTGTCGCCGATGAGCAGCAGCGGGGGGGCGTGACCGGCGTTGGCGAACGACAGCTGCCGCGACCAGGCGTCGTACACCAGATACTGGCAGGTGACGATGGGCGGGATGCTGATGTCGGCGCCGCTCTCGTCCTGCTCGGGGGTGGCGATGATGCGCGTCCACTCGTCGAGCCTGGCGAGGATCTCCGCGGGCGGTTTGTCGTCCTGGGCGAAGGCCCGCAGCGCCGCCCGCAGCTGCCCCATGACCGCCGCGGCCTTGGCGCCCCGGCCCTCGACGTCGCCGATGACGATGCCGACCCGGCCCGCCGAGAGCGGGATGACGTCGTACCAGTCGCCGCCGACCTGGGTCTGGATGCCCTGCCCGTGGCTGGCCAGGGGTGCGGCGGGAAAGTAGCGGACCGCGATCTCCAGCCCGTCGAGCTGCGGCAGCGCGCGGGGAAGAAGGTGCTTCTGGAAGGACTCCGCCGTGTGCCGTTCCTCCTCGAACAGCAGCGCGTTGTCGACGGCGAGGGCGACCCTGGTGGCGATCGCCCCCACGAAGTCGCGGTCGAAGGCGTCGTAGTGCGGGCTACGCCGGTCGGTCAGGTTGGACAGCCCCAGGTACATCAGCCCGAGGGTCTCACCTCGCACGCAGAGCGGCGCCACGATGGCCGAGGTCATGCCGATCTCGGCGGCCAGGCGGGTGTTGGCCTCGCCGGGGCTGGGGTAGTTGGTCTGGGAGAAGTCCTCGACCAGGATCGTCTCCTGGCGGCGCAGCGCGATGTCGGCGTAGTGTCCCGCCGGATAGCGGATCTCCGCCCCGATCGGCGCCCAGGTGTTGGGCGGCGGGCTCCAACCCTGGACGTGTGTGGAGACCCTGCGGGTCAGCCGTCCCTCCTCCATCAGCTCGATGAAGCAGTGGTCGGCGAACTGCGGGACGAGCATCTCGGCGACGCGCTTGAGCGTCTCCTCGACGTAGAGCGATCCGGCGAGACGCTCGCCGATCCGCTCCAGCAGGCCGAACCGGTCCTTCTCCCGCTCGTTGCTGCGCATCGCCTCACGAGCGGTGATGACGATGCCCGTCACCGCTCCCGAGGGGTGACGCAGCGGCACGGCCTGGGCCCGTACGTAGATGATCGTCCCGTCGCCGCGCCTGACGTCGAACGTGCCCTCCCAGACACCGCCCTTGAGGACGTGCTTGGAGAGCTCGACGGCCAGCGGATGGTCCTTCTCCATGATGCCCAGGGAGAGGGACTGGTCACGTGGTCCCGATGTGCCCGGGCGCCCGAAAAGCCTTTCCGCGAAAGGGTTCCAGTAGAGCAGGTTGCTGAACCTGTCGGTGACCACCACCGCCATCTCAGCATGATCTAGGACGGAACCAGCCGTAAGGTGATCAGCGGCATCCTGGGAAACATCCCCCCACCGCTTCATCCGGTGACCGCCCTTCGTGGGCGGGTGTGTGCAAAGCGAACCACGGTTGCTCCTGCAGTCTCGGCCTGGGAGCGGAGGGACTCCCGAACGGGATCCAACCGAGCTAAGGGGCCTCGGTCAGCGTGTGGAGACGAAAACGTGCGCGGCAATCTCTCGCGGGAGATCCGCAAGAAAATTGTCCGCCTCGTCGTCACCTGTCACCCGCACACCGTCGTCGCTCACCGCGAGCGTTACCTCGCGTCCGGGTTGTATCCCAACTTGCTTGAGTTTAAGCATCACAGCCGGATCGCTTTGCACTTGTTCGCTAATTCGCCGCACGACAACGGGTATATCTCTGGGTCCGGCCATCGCGGCCATCGACGGCAGCGACTCCGACCGCCCGTCGGGAAGGCCCGAGACGCCGAGTTCCTCCAGGCCGGGGATCGGATTGCCGTGCGGGTCCTCCGTGGGGTTGTTGAGCAGGCTGACCAGCCTCGCCTCCACCGATTCGGACATGACATGCTCCCAGCGGCACGCCTCGATGTGCACATCCTCCCAGGGCAGGCCGATGACCTGGGTGAGCAGACACTCGGCGAGACGGTGCTTGCGCATGACGCGGGTCGCGAGAGTACGCCCCAGATCGGTCATGGTCAGGTGCCGGTCGCCCTCGACGCGAACCAGACCGTCGCGCTCCATCCTGGCGACCGTCTGACTGACTGTGGGACCACTCTGCTGGAGCCGCTCCGCGATACGCGCGCGCAGGGGGACGATGCCCTCCTCCTCCAGCTCGAAGATCGTACGAAGGTACATCTCCGTTGTGTCGATCAAGCCGTGTGCGGTCAAGGTTCCTCCCGTCCTCTCTCGATGCTACGTCCATCGCGCGGTGTTCCCGGGAGGGCGGCGCGGGACCTTGGAAGTTCGAAGACACGACCCTATTGGGAGAACGGCTCGTGATGGCAAAGGACAGCAACACCGGGGGCCGCCGAATCCTTCCCTAGCTGCTCAAACACTACTCGCGACCGGTTGATATTTTCTGAAGGCCGGGACGGCCAGCCCCACCGCGACCACGGCCACCGCACAGGCGATCCCACCGCCCACCCAGGCCCCCGTGGCCCCGAACCACGAGGCGGTGGCCCCGGCCCGGAGATCCCCCAGTCTGGGGCCTCCCGCGACCACCACCATGAAGACGCCCTGCATCCTCCCGCGCATGTCGTCGGGCGCGTGGGTCTGCAGGATCGTCTGCCGCCACACCGCGGAGACCAGGTCGGCGGCCCCGCCGAACGCGAGCAGCGCGACCATCAGCCACAACTGGTCCGCGAGTCCGGCCGCGGCGACGGTGAGCCCCCAGGCGGCGATCACGTACGTGAGCGCCATTCCCTGACGCCGGACCCGCCCCACCCAGCCCGACAGCACCCCGCCGAGCACCGAGCCGATGGCGATGCTGGCCGACAGCCAGCCGAACGCGACCAGCGAACCACCGAACCTCTCGGCCACGACCTCCGGAAACAGCGCCCTGGGCAGTGCGAACGCCATGGCGATGAGATCGACGACAAACGACATCAGCACCACCGGGTGCCCGCAGACGTAACGCAGGCCGTCCAGGACCGACCGCAGGCCTGGGCGCGTCACCTCGCCGACCGGTTCGAGTCTCGGCAGTCTCACCGCGGCGTAGAAGCCCGCGCCGAACAGCAGCGCGTCGATCAGGTAGGCGGTGGCGAAACCGCTCTGGGCGAGCACGACCCCGCCGATCAACGGCCCGACGACGGTGCCGAGGCCGCTCACCAGGAAGTTGAGGGTGTTGGCCGCCGGGATCAGGTCGGCCGGGACCAGCCTGGGGATGATGGCCCCCCTGGTCGGGCCCGTGATGGCGAAACCTGTGGCGTGCAGGGCCACGGTGGCCAGCAACAGGCCGACGCTCGTCGACCCGAGGGCCGCCTGGACCAGGAGCGCGAGCGTCCCCGACCAGGCGATCAGCGCACCGATGATGAGGAGCCTGCGCCGGTCGACGGCATCGGCGATCGCGCCGCCCCAGAGCCCGAAGACGACCAGGGGGATCAGGTTGGCGGGGCCGAGCATGCCGACCCAGAAGGACGACTCCGTGATGTCGTAGATCTGGGCGCTGACGGCCACCGAAGTGAGCTGGAAGCCGATGAACGACACACCCTGACCGGCCCAGAGTCGCCGGTAGGCGGGGATGCCGAGCGGGCGTGTGTCGGCCGCGTGCCTGCGGACGAAATTTCCGAACCCCACACCGCTCCCTCTCTACCGGACATATGTGGATATATCAGCAAAGAGGGGGCAGGGTGTCATGGGGCCAGGCGTTCGATGATCCAACCGGCGCCGGAGCGCCGGTAACGGAGGCGGTCATGCATACGGTCTGTGCGGCCCTGCCAGAACTCCATCTCGGCCGGCACCACGCGCAGTCCACCCCAGAAGTCCGGGATCGGCGGATCCTCCGGCCAACGCTCCGACAACTCCTCGTAGCGGGCGTCCAACTCGTCCCTGGAGTGCACGACCGCGGACTGCCGCGAGGCCCAGGCGCCGATCCGCGACCCGTAGGGCCTGGACCTGAAGTAGGCGGCCGACTCCTCGCGCGGCAGCCGTACCACCGTCCCCTCCACCCGTACCTGGCGGCGGATGGAGTGCCAGGGGAACAGCAGGGCGGCCCTCGGGTTCTCCGCCATGTCACGCCCCTTGCGCGACTCGTAGTTGGTGTAGAAGACGAACCCGTTCTCGTCGTAACCCTTGAGCAGTACGGTCCTGGCCGTCGGCCGGCCACCCGCCGAGGCGGTCGCCAGCACTGTCGCGTTCGGCTCGGGAAGCCCGGCGTCCACGGCGTCGCCGAACCAGGCGGCGAACTGCGACACGGGGTCGGGTGCGAGGTCCTCCTCGAGGAGAGGCAGTCCCTGGTACGTGCGACGAAGTCCCGCCATCGAGGGCGGTCGCGATGCGGCATCCACGGGAAGGTATTCTCCCGTGCCGAGCCGGAAGCCCGCTCAGCGCCCCCCACCTGCGGCGATCCCGCTTTGGTGGGTCCGGCGGCAGGCTGCCCCGGCTCAGGGGGTTGAATATGACCCGCCGGTATCTCGACATCAAGGCTTTGACTTCAAGAAAGGGAGGCGGCCGAAAATGTCCGACTTCAAACCCGGGCTCGAAGGCGTAGTAGCTTTCGAGACTGAGATCGCGGAACCGGACAAAGAAGGGGGCGCCCTCCGCTATCGGGGCGTTGACATCGAAGAGCTGGTCGGTCGCGTCTCCTTCGGGAACGTGTGGGGCCTGCTTGTCGACAACGAGTTCCAGCCGGGTCTGTCCCCGGCCGAGCCCTACCCCATTCCTGTCCACTCCGGTGACATCCGCGTCGACGTGCAGAGCGCGCTGGCCATGCTGGCCCCCGCGTACGGTTTCAAGCCGCTGCTCGACATCGACGACAAGGAGGCCCGCGCCAACCTGGCGCAGGCCAGCGTCACGGCCCTGAGCTTCGTCGCCCAGTCCTCGCGCGGTCTCGGGAAGCCGATGGTCCCCCAGAGCGAGGTCGACAAGGGCAGGAGCATCGTCGAGCGGTTCATGATCCGCTGGCAGGGCGACCCCGACCCCAGGCACGTCAAGGCCATCGACGCCTACTGGACGTCCGCCGCCGAGCACGGCATGAACGCCTCCACCTTCACCGCCCGGGTCATCGCCTCCACCGGAGCCGATGTCGCCGCGGCGCTGAGCGGTGCGGTCGGCGCCATGTCCGGCCCGCTCCACGGCGGTGCGCCCGCGCGCGTGCTGCACATGATCGAGGGTGTCGAGCAGGTCGGCGACGCCAAGAAGTACGTGCAGTCGGAGCTCGACAAGGGCCAGCGTCTCATGGGCTTCGGTCATCGCGTCTACCGTGCCGAGGACCCCCGGGCACGAGTGCTCCGCCGCACCGCCAAGGAGCTCGACGCACCGCGTTACGAGGTCGCCGCAGCGCTGGAGAAGGCCGCGCTGGAGGAGTTGCACGCCCGCAAGCCCGACCGGGTGCTCGCCACCAACGTCGAGTACTGGGCGGCGGTCATCCTGGACTTCGCCCAGGTCCCCTCATCCATGTTCACCTCCATGTTCACCTGCGCCCGCACCGCGGGCTGGGCCGCGCACATCCTGGAGCAGAAGCGCACGGGCAGGCTTGTCCGCCCCAGCGCCGACTACGTGGGTCCCCCGCAGCGCTCGGTCCACGACGTCCCCGGCGCCGCCGAGGCCGTCAGCTCCTTCTGAATTCCCGTCTTGTACGGCTGTCGCGTGGACGTCTCGCGCGACAGCCGTTGCCGTTCCCGGCTCTTCGAGGCCCTCGCACCCCGCTCTCCCACCGGCCGTCATCCGGTTTCCCGCCCCCGCGATCACCTCTCCCGGCCCAAAACCATCCCACGTCTCGTCTCAAAATCCGGACCTCGTCCTGGATCGATCCGCGGGCTCAGTAGGCTGGTCACGTGGCTGACATCGTGATTCCCTCTGACATCAAGCCCGCCGACGGCCGTTTCGGCTGCGGGCCCTCGAAGGTGCGCCCCGAGCAGCTCTCGGCTCTCGCCGCCTCCGGCTCCAGCCTCCTGGGCACCTCTCACCGCCAGAAGCCGGTGAAGTCGCTCGTCGGGCGTGTCCGCGCGGGGCTGTCCGAGCTGTTCTCCCTCCCCGAGGGGTACGAGGTCGTCCTGGGCAACGGCGGCACCACCGCGTTCTGGGACATCGCCGCCTTCGGGCTGATCCGCGACAGGTCGCAGCACCTGAACTTCGGCGAGTTCTCCTCCAAGTTCGCCTCCGTGGCGGCCAAGGCCCCGTGGCTGGGCGACCCGACCGTGATCAAGTCGGAGGTCGGCAGCCACCCCGAGGCCAGGCTGGAGGAGGGCGTCGACGTCTACGCGCTCACCCACAACGAGACCTCGACCGGCGTCGCGATGCCGATCAGGCGGGTGGGCGAGGAGGGCTCGCTCGTGCTCGTCGACGCCACCTCCGGCGCCGGCGGCCTGCCGGTCGAGGCGAGCGAGTTCGACGTCTACTACTTCGCCCCGCAGAAGAGCTTCGCCTCCGACGGCGGCCTCTGGATCGCCCTGATGTCCCCGGCCGCGCTGGCCAGGGTCGACGAGATCGCCTCAAGCGGGCGCTACGTCCCCGACTTCTTCAGCCTGCCGGTGGCCGTCGACAACTCCGCCAAGGACCAGACGTACAACACCCCGGCGGTCGCCACGCTCTTCCTGCTCGCCGAGCAGATCGAGTGGATGAACGGCAACGGTGGCCTGGCCTGGACGACCGCTCGCAGTGCCGAGTCGGCCCGGCGCCTCTACACCTGGGCGGAGAAGACCTCCTACACCACCCCGTTCGCGGGTCCGGAGTTCCGCTCCAACGTGGTCGGCACGATCGACTTCTCCGATGACGTCGACGCCTCCGCGATCGCCAAGGTCCTGCGCGCCAACGGCATCGTCGACACCGAGCCCTACCGCAAGCTCGGCCGCAACCAGTTGCGCGTCGCGATGTTCCCGGCCATCGACCCCGACGACATCGAGGCCCTGACCACCTGCGTCGACTACGTGGTCGAGCGCCTGTAGTCCCGCTCCCTGGCGGTGCCGGGCCTGGTAGCAGGCACCGCCAGGATTCGTCCGGTGAGACCTCCGTTCCCGCGCGGGAACCTAGGCCCTGTCCTGCGGATCTTTTGCCTACTGCGGTCGCCCAGGCGGCGCCTCGCCGCGTTGTCGTCGGTCACCGCAGCACGCTGCGGCTCCCTCCTCCG
>NZ_JBSFWD010000025.1:0-146120 GCF_053592655.1 Streptosporangium sp. NPDC002607 | reverse complement strand
CGCCGCTCTCCTCCCCTACCCCCCACCCCCCGGGGGCCCCCCCCCCCCCCGGGGGGGGGGGGCCGCCCCCCCGGCGTGGCGTGCGTTCTCGAGCGTGTGGCCCGGAGGGTTGAAGGCGCGCGTGCTTCAGAGCTTGCGGAGGACCGCCACGACCTTGCCGAGCACGGTGGCCTCATCACCCGGGATCGGGTCGTAGTTGGGGTTGTGCGGGACCAGCCAGACGTGGCCGTCCCTGCGCTTGAAGGTCTTGACCGTGGCCTCGCCGTCGATCATCGCCGCGACCACGTCACCGTTGTCGGCCACCGGCTGCTGGCGTACGACCACCCAGTCGCCGTTGGCGATGGCGGCCTCGATCATCGAGTCTCCGGTCACCTGGAGGAGGAAGAGCGTGCCCTCGCCGACGAGTTGCTTGGGCAGGGCGAAGACATCCTCGATGCTCTCCTCGGCGAGGATCGGGCCACCGGCGGCGATCCGGCCGACGAGTGGCACGTAGGCGGCGGTCGGGCGGCTGACCGGGGTCTCGTCCTCGCCGGAGTCGGGATCCACCCACAGCACGGGCTCGCCGGGAAGGCGTACCTCCAGAGCACGGGGGCGGTGCGGGTCACGCCGCAGGTAGCCCTTGCGCTGCAAAGCCGTCAACTGGTGCGACACGCTGGAGGTGCTGGTGAGCTGCACCGCCTCACCGATCTCCCGCATGGACGGCGGGTAACCGCGCTGCTGCACGGAGTCGCGGATCACTTCAAGGATCTTCCGCTGCCTGGGGGTGAGGCCAAGGGAGTCACGCCTTCGCACCGCCAGGTCGCTGGCGGCCGAACCGTTCTCGTTGTGCTGGCTCATACGAACTCCTCGCCTCCCGGTCTGTATCTGATGTGTCGCACACAGCGACCATACAACGGCCGAAGATCATATTCAAACAATTGTTCGAATGTCCTCGATATCGGCGACGCCGTGGTGTACAACATCGTACGGGAGTTCGATCGACATCGTGTTCGATTCACCGATCTTTCTTCGACATGTGTTCGGCCAGGTCGAGGGGATGGGGGCCACCGTGAAACCGACCGCGACGACACCACGATCCATGGCCGTGCCGAGATCCCGGACCGCACGGCGGTCGCCGGGGGCACCGCTGCTGCGCCTGGTGCCGCCACCGAGATCGGAGCCCGCTCCCGCGCCGGAATCAGGCAGCCGGGCCGGGGCGGGGCGGAGTCCGGAAGACGGAAGGGGGCCGGGGCGGCCCGGGCGCGAGCGGACGGCCGGGCGGCCTCGGGAGCCGGAGGCCGGGTGTGAGCCGAGACTCGGGCGCGGCGCGAGGCGTGGGCACGGGCAGGGGCCTCGGCGGGGGCTTGGGCACGGGGCGCCGGGCCAGGTGCCCGGGGCGGGAGCGGTTCGTGCGGGCGTCCGTCGCCCGGGTGCCGTCCGGCCCCGGACCGCCAGGCGGCCACTCCGGCTCACCCGGCGTGGGAGGATCGTGGCGGTGACGATGCTCGTACTGTTCACCCTGGGGATGCTCTGGGTCGGCGGGCGCATCGACACGGCCCTGGCGGGCGAGCGGACGGGTCACGAGGGCCTGCCCCGGATCACGGTGCACGCGGGTGACACGCTGTGGGAGATCGCGGACGCGTTGACGCAGGAGGGTGACGCCGGCCGGGCGGTCCGTCGCATCATGGACCTCAACGGGCTGGCCGACTCCGAGGTCCGGCCCGGAACCCGGCTCTATCTCCCCGAGGGCCTCATCCGCTGAGAAGCGGCGCATTCCGTGGGGCGCGTGGGATTGGCCGGCGGGGTTCGAGGAAGGTGTGGGCGAGCCGCGCGGGAGGGTTCGATGAGGGCCCTGCCTGACATATCGTCTGGGACGCATGTGAGGGAAGGGGTGTGTGAGGTGGGAGGGCATCGCCCGAGGGGCGACACGCCGAGACGTGACGGCTGATCAGCGACTTCGTGTGGCGAGGGCCTTTCAACTTGCGTTCATGGTCGCGCACTTCTACCGTTAGACCACAACATCTAGTGGCTGCACTACAACACTTCACCACAGATTGTGTTTCCATTACCGCATCTCGACTATTCGAGGGGCGTGCGCGAGCGTCTCGACATGCGCGCCATGGGGCAGGTGAGGTGGGTGAGCCGCTCTCGCAGCTCAAGGAGGCGACGCGCGTGCACTGTCCGTTCTGTCGTCATCCGGACACGCGAGTCATCGACAGCAGGGCCACCGAGGACGGCGGTGCCATCCGCCGCAGGCGCACGTGCCCGGAGTGCGGGCGCAGGTTCACCACACAGGAGACGGTCCTGCTCATGGTGAGCAAGCGCAGTGGCGTGACGGAGCCGTTCTTCAGGGACAAGGTGATCGCCGGGGTCCGGCGGGCCTGCCAGGGGCGGCCCGTCGGCGAGGACTCCCTGGCGCAGCTGGGCCAGCGGGTCGAGGAGAGCATCCGGGCCACCGGATGCGCCGAGATCGCGGCCCACGAGGTCGGGCTGGCGATCCTGGGGCCGCTCCGCGAACTGGACGAGGTGGCGTACCTGCGGTTCGCCTCCGTCTACCGGGGGTTCGAGACCCTGGCCGACTTCGAGGCGGAGATCGAGCAGCTCCGGGCGGGGCGCTCCAGCGGGCAAGACTGAGAAAGACCCTGGGCGCCGGGGGTGAGCGGCGTGTTGGTGTGGTCCGATATGAGGGCTCGCGGAGCCTCAGGAGGGGGAAATCATGACGGAGACCGCCGGCGCGGTGGCACGTGGGAGCAAGCGGCCGCGCAAGGGCCTGAGGATGAAGCGCATCTTCACCACCCCAGGCGTGCACCCCTATGACGAGCTGTCCTGGGAGCGCCGTGACGTCGTCATGACCAACTGGCGCGACGGCTCGGTCAACTTCGAGCAGCGCGACGTCGAGTTCCCCCAGTCGTGGTCGGTCAACGCCGCCAACATCGTGACCACCAAGTACTTCCGCGGCGCGGTCGGCACCCCGCAGCGGGAGTGGAGCCTCAAGCAGCTGATCGACCGCGTGGTGGGCGTCTACACCCGTACGGCGGTCGAGCACGGCTACTTCGCCGGCGAGGAGGACGTGGAGATCTTCGACCACGAGCTCAAGCACGCTCTGGTCAACCAGGTCTTCAGCTTCAACTCCCCCGTCTGGTTCAACGTCGGCACGGCGTCGCCGCAGCAGGTCAGCGCCTGCTTCATCCTGGCCGTCGACGACCAGATGGAGTCGATCCTCGACTGGTACAAGGAAGAGGGTGTGATCTTCAAGGGCGGTTCCGGTTCCGGCGTCAACCTCTCCAGGATCCGCTCCTCCAAGGAGCTTCTCTCCAGCGGCGGCACCGCCAGCGGCCCGGTCTCCTTCATGCGCGGAGCGGACGCCTCCGCGGGCACCATCAAGTCCGGCGGCGCCACCCGCCGCGCCGCCAAGATGGTGGTCCTCGACGTCGACCACCCCGACATCGAGGAGTTCGTCGAGACCAAGGCGCGCGAGGAGGACAAGATCCGCGCCCTCCGTGACGCCGGGTTCGACATGGACCTGGGCGGCAAGGACATCGTCTCCGTCCAGTACCAGAACGCCAACAACTCCGTGCGCGTCTCCGACGAGTTCATGCGCGCGGTGGAGCAGGGCGAGGAGTTCGGCCTGCGTGCCCGGCTCACCGGCGAGGTCATCGAGAAGGTCGACGCCAGGAGCCTGTTCCGCAAGATGGGCAAGGCCGCGTGGGAGTGCGCCGACCCCGGCGTCCAGTACGACGACACGATCAACGACTGGCACACCAGCCCCGAGACGGGCCGCATCACCGCCAGCAACCCCTGCTCGGAGTACCTGCACCTGGACAACTCCTCGTGCAACCTGGCGAGCATCAACCTGCTGAAGTTCCTGAGAGACGACGACACCTTCGACATCGCGAACTTCGTGAAGATCACTGAGCTGATCATCACCGCGATGGACGTCTCCATCACCTTCGCCGACTTCCCGACCGAGAAGATCGGCGAGACCACTCGTGCCTACCGCCAGCTCGGCATCGGCTACGCCAACCTCGGCGCGCTGCTCATGGCCACCGGCCACGCCTACGACTCCGAGGGCGGCCGCGCCCTGGCCGGAGCCATCACCTCGCTGATGACCGGCGCCTCCTACCGCCGCAGCGCGGAACTGGCCGCGGTCGTGGGCCCGTACGACGGCTACGCCCGCAACGCCGACGCGCACAAGCGGGTCATGCGCAAGCACAACGACGCCAACGAGACTCTGCGCACGTTCGAGAAGATGGACGGCGACATCCACCACGAGGCCTCCAAGCAGTGGGCCGAGTGCCTCAGGCTCGGTGAGAGGAACGGCTACCGCAACGCCCAGGCCTCGCTGCTCGCGCCCACCGGGACCATCGGCCTGATGATGGACTGCGACACCACCGGCATCGAGCCCGACCTCGCCCTGGTCAAGTTCAAGAAGCTCGTCGGCGGCGGTTCCATGCAGATCGTCAACCAGACGATCCCGCGCGCGCTCCGGCAGCTGGGCTACCAGGAGGAGCAGATCGAGGCGATCGTCGAGTTCATCGCCGAGCACGGCCACGTCGTCGACGCCCCCGGCCTGCGCCACGAGCACTACGAGGTGTTCGACTGCGCCATGGGCGAGCGCGCGATCGCCCCCATGGGGCACGTCCGGATGATGGCCGCGGCCCAGCCGTTCCTGTCCGGCGCCATCTCCAAGACCGTCAACCTCCCCGAGTCCGCCACCATCGAGGACATCGAGCAGGTCTACATGGAGGGCTGGAAGCTCGGCCTGAAGGCCCTCGCGGTCTATCGCGACAACTGCAAGGTCGGCCAGCCCCTCTCGGCCGCCGGCAGGAAGACCGAGGCGAAGGAGGCTGTCGCCGAGCCGGAGATCCAGGTCGTGGAGATCAGCCGCCCGACCCGTCGCCGGATGCCGAACCAGCGTCCCAGCACCACCACCCGCTTCACCGTGGGCGGCGCCAAGGGCTACATGACCGCCTCCTCCTACCCCGACGACGGCCTCGGCGAGGTCTTCCTGAAGATGTCCAAGCAGGGCTCGACCCTCGCGGGCGTCATGGACGCGTTCTCGGTGGCCATCTCCATCGGCCTGCAGTACGGGGTGCCGCTGGAGACCTACGTCGGCAAGTTCGTCAACATGCGCTTCGACCCGGCCGGCATGACCGACGACCCGGACATCCGGATAGCGGCCTCGGTGATGGACTACATCTTCCGCCGCCTGGCCCTGGACCACCTGCCCTACGACGACCGTGCCGCCCTCGGTATCTTCTCCGCCTCCGAGCGCGCCGCCCAGCAGCGTGGTGAGGACCCGGCCCCGATCCACGCCGACGAGGTCATCGCCGAGCTCGCCACCTCGGCCCCCATCGAGGAGCCCCAGACCCGAGCCGAAGCGGTGCCGGTGGAAACCCCGCGGCGGGCCGGCTCCCTGGAGTCCCACCAGGGCCGCACCGCCGACGCGCCGCTCTGCATGACCTGCGGCACCAAGATGCGCCCCGCGGGCAGCTGCTACGTCTGCGAGGGCTGCGGCTCCACCAGCGGCTGCAGCTGATTCTGGGCGAGCTTCGGATGTGAGGCACCCGGTCAGAGGCGGGGCGTCGGCGGAGGTCCGGTGCCCCGCCTCCGGCTGTCTGTGGGCTTTGCCGCCTCGGACCCGCACCGCTCGCGCCGCGACTCGGGTGTCCCGCAACCGGAGGAGCCGACCTCCCGTGCGGTGAGGGCTCCGCGGCTGATCGGACAGGCATGACGGACCCGGGCGTCGTCATCCCGGCGCCGAGGGGCGCGACGATCATTCCCGAGATGACGCGTGGGCCGGGTTCCTCGTCGAGCACCATCGTTCCCGGCAGCAGGTATCCGACGATGGCGGCGCTGGTCGTGCCCTCGTCCGAGATGAGCCGGTAGTTGAGGTAGAAGGTGACCGGCCTATGAGCCGGGCACACCGAGCGGCCGGCGATACGCTACTTCGCCACGGCGGGCGCCACTCTGATGGCGCCCGCGCTCGCCCGGCTTCGCCAGGAGCATCCGGGCGTGCGAGTCGACCTCGGGATGACCGACCCCGAAGACCCGCTGGGGGAGGCGACGCGGGGCCGTGCCGACCTTGGCCATCGCGATCCGATCCCATAACCGGCTGCACGAGGGCGTCCACACATCCAAGTCCGAAAATGAACGTTAAACCCATTATGGGATTGACCATAAGGGTTCATAAGAAGACGTAATTATTTGACAAGGCGCGCCGGTCATCCTCTGCCTTATGCAACCGCTCGGTTCTCGCAAGAATCCGGCGGTAGTGCTCTATCGGTCTTCTTCTTGCATTGACCAGGAGGTTTTGTGAAGAAGGTAGTTGGGCTGGCGGCATTCGCCCTGGCCGCCACCCTGATGGGTGCTGTAGCGCCGGCGACGGCCGTGGCCGATCCGCTGCCACCCGGCCAGTCGGCCAAGCTCAAGGCCGCAGAGTCGGCCGCCACCATGGACGGGCTCAAGCGGACGCTCGCCGAGCAGATCGCCCGCAGGCTCGACAACGGTGAGTTCAAGGCGGTGCTCAACCGCGAGCTGGCGGGTGACGGCCAGGCCGACCTGGCCGCGTTGTTCGCCTCCGTGCCAGGCGCGCAGGACCTGACCGACTACACCCGCCAGGCTGACAGCAAGATCCTGCAGTTGAAGGGTCTCCAGGCCGAAGGCGAGGGCGAGTCGCTGCTGGAGGTCTCGGCCGACCCCGCCACGGTCAAGCGGGTCGCCGCGGGCGAGAAGCCACTGGTCATGTTCACCCCGTCCAAGGACGAGAAGTTCGTCCGCACCGTCACCGCCTACGACTCGGCCGGTCGCACTTACGAGCTCGATGCCCGCCGGGCTCCCAGGCAGGCGGTGCTCGTCGTGGGCCTGAACGAGCGCAAGACCGCCGAGCTGGGCCAGCAGGTCATCCGCAAGGCTCTCACCGAGGCCGGCATCACCGGAATCGACCGTAAGGCCGATGAGGCCCAGCAGCCTACGGCGCAGGCCGCGGGAACGCCCCGCTGGGCAGCCCAGATCAATCGCATCACCAACTACAACGACCACGAGCCCTGGTACAAGGGCGGACCGGAGATCTACGCCTGGACCATGGGCGCCGGGACCGACGGTAAGGCTCGGGTCGACAGCATCGAGATGCCCTACATCACCAACGAGGGCACGACCTACAGCAACGTGAACCAGGTCCTGATCGAGTGGTCCAACTTCAGCTGGACCGCCGTCGACGTCGTCTTCATGGAGCGCGACGACAACGCCGACCTGTCCGGCCTGGCCAAGGCCATCGTCGAAGGCGTGCTCGTCGTCACCGGAAACGGCCAGTACGTCGCGATCGCCGACAAGGTCATCGGCGCGCTGCCCAGCGACTGGGTCACCGACAGCGACGACTGGGTCGACTCCTGCTACAGCGTCCAGGCCGGCCGCGCCGGACAGGTCAAGTCCATGCCCTGCGCCGCCCGCCCGGTCGGCATGGAGGTACGCCTGATCTCCAACTGGATCTGACGAGTTCGGCTTCGGCCCGACACGTTGACCGCCGCGGCCCCGGTGACACACCGGGGCCGCGGCCTGTGTTCCCGGCCATGCCGCGGAGGCTGTGCCCGGGTACGAAGATGATCGTAGATCGGGGTGTCCGGCGGAGTCCGATGGATGTCCTCATCGGCTGGCCGTGCTCAGAGGCGTGGTCCCGTGCCCGCCTCCGGGACGTCGGGTCACATCACCCAGCGGCTCTCGGCCTTCCTGCCCGCCCCGGTCACCACCGTGACACGCCCCGTCGGCGATCCAGGCGTGGATGTCGGCACTGCCTTCCGAGGGGAACCTGACAGCCGGCGGCGTGGGACCGTCGGGGCTGCCGTACACCATCCTGCGCACGACGCAGTTCCACAACCTGCTGGTGCTGATGCTGGGGAAGCCGGCGAGGTTCAGGGTCCTGCCGGTCCCCGCGGGGACGAACTTCCAGCCGGTGGAGGTCACGGAGGTCGCCGAGCGGCTGCTGGAACTGGTGCTGAGCACGCCCGCCGGGCGGGTGCCCGACATGGGCGGCCCGGAGATCGTGAGCGCGGCCGAGCCGGCGCGGACCTATCTGCGGGTCACCGGCGGGCGCGGGCTCGTCATACCGCTGCCCGTACCCGGCAGGATCGCCGCCGCCTTCCGGCACGGCGTGCACCTCGCGCCCGACCGCCCAGCCGGGTGCGGGACCTTCGCGGACTTCGTCTCCGTGGCCGCCGGCCGGAGCGGGTACGAGGCGGGAACGGAGGGGCGATGAACGAGACGGTCTCCACCGCGCGTGTGCCGTTCTGGACCGCGACCTGGTCGCGCGTCCTGCTCGCCGTCCTGGCCGTGACCGAGGCGGTCGTCGGTGGCTGGGCACTGCTCGTGCCGCGCGGGTTCTACGACGGCTTCCCGCTGCCGGGTCATCCCTGGGTGGCGCTGCTGCCGCCCTACAACGAGCACCTCCTGCGGGACCTCGGTGGGCTCAACCTGGGCTTCGGCCTGATGCTCGCGGTGGCGGCGGTGACGCTCGACCGCCTGCTGATCCGTACGGTGCTCGCCGGATACCTGCTCTACTCGGTGCCGCACCTGACCTTCCATCTCGGTCACCTGGGGCACTTCGACATGGTGGACGCGGTGGGGCAGGTCGTCGTGCTCGCCTTCTGCGTGCTGACCCCCGCGATCCTGCTGTTCCTCACGCGGAAGGCACCGGGCGGCGAGTAGGCCCGAGGCCGCCGACGGCCGGGCCGTGCATGTGCGGACGGTCGGTGCCCGGGCACAGGAAGGGGCCGGAAACGGAGAAAGACCCGCCCGGGCGGGTCTTTCGCGATGGAGGTCAGGCGGCGGAGGTAGGGCCGCTCGTCTGTGGAAAGCGCAGAACGTTGCGGCCCGTGTAGGCGCTGAGATCGACCACCTTGGCGTCGCCGGTCACTCCACGGCGTGTCGCGGAACGAATATCCCTGATCTTGAGCCGTGCGACATATGGTGGCACGACCACAAGTCTCTTCATTGAGCCCCCCGGCGTGATGGTTCCGTTATATGAAATATCTACAGATCGCCGCATAAGACTGCCGTAAAGACCAGGTCAATAGGGGAGTGGGCGACCCGAGGGAGACCTCAGATCCAGGCCGGAGATGCGGGCGGGGCGGCGTGCGCCCCACTGCCGGATGATCCTGGCGCGTCGAATGATCTTCCTCCCCTCCTCGGGCTCGCCGTGCTATGCGTCGCCTGACACCGGCGTGCCCGGGGCTGGTGGGCCCGGCACGCGCGAAAGTCCGTGCGAGCCAACCTAGCCCGCCCCCGCCCTCTGGATCAACCGGTTTGGCTACGGAGAGGCTCCGAAGGCATGCGTACGGTGATGGCGGCTCGGGGTTGGACGCTGATCGCCGGGATCGTCACGACCCGTGCCGCCGGCACCTCCGGCCGACCGCGGCGGCTCACTCCCGGCCGCCACGGCACGACGTGTTTTTCGCGGCGTACGCGCGCCGAACGCGGCACGTCCGGTGCGGGCCCGGCTACTCTGACGACCAGTCGGCCCGTGGCGTCTCCGATCTCCGAACGGTCCTCCCCGACCGGCCGGAAGCAGGCATCCTGGTCGGTGTTCCCGGCCTCGTCGAGGCCGCCCAGCGGGCCACGGGCCATGCCGGCCGCGAGAGTTTCGTCACCGTTCACTCAAGGAGGGCGAGACGTGTTCGGAATGTTCGGCACTCCGCGAACTTCGTCGTCCTCGGGGGCGTCCAACCTGCCGTTGAACGGAGTGTGAGTTGAGCACGACACTTATCGACGGTGATCCGCAGCGGTTGGGCGGTTACTGGCTGGCCGGGCGGTTGGGTGCGGGTGGTCAGGGTGTGGTCTACGAGGCGTACGATGCCGCGGGCAGGCGTGTGGCGGTGAAGGTGCTGCACGGTGACGCCGGGAGTGATCCGGAGTTGCGTGAGCGGTTCGGTCGTGAGGCCGCCGCGGCCCGTCGGGTGGCCTCGTTCTGCACGGCGGGGGTGCTGGACGCCGATCTGGACGGGCCCAGGCCGTACATCGTCAGCGAGTACGTCGAGGGCCCCAGCCTGCGCAGGGCCGTCGCCGAGGGGCGCCGCTTCACCGGAGGCGACCTGCACCGTCTCGCGACGGCGATCGCCACCGCGCTGACCGCCGTCCACGAGGCCGGGGTCATCCACCGCGACCTCAAACCCGACAACGTGCTGCTGGGTCCCGACGGCCCCCGTGTGATCGACTTCGGCGTCGCCCGCACGGAGGACATGTCACTGACCGCGACCGGCATGGTGGCGGGCACCCCGACCTACATGGCCCCCGAGATCTTCATGGGCCAGCGCGCGAGCACCGCCGTCGACATCTTCGCCTGGGGCGGGATCATGGTCTTCGCCGCGACGGGTGCCGACCCGTTCCGGGCGGAGAGCCTGGGCGGGATCATGCACCGCGTGCTGTCGGTACAGCCCCAGCTGGACATGCTCCCCGAGCACCTGCGGCCGTTCGTCGCCGCCTCACTCGCCAAGGACCCCGCCGCGCGGCCCACCGCGAGGGACCTGCTGCTCGCCCTGGTCAGCGGGGACGGCGCCATCGACACCCCGAGACTGCTGGCGGCGGGCAGCGACGCCGGGGCCCAGATCCGCGCGGCCTCCGCCGACCCCGCGCTCGGCACCCTCGCCGAGGACGCCTACGTCGCGCTCGGCCCGGCCGAGCGCGAACTCGCCCCCGAGATCTTCCTGCGGCTGGTCACCGTGACCGACGACGACCAGCTGGTCGTACGGCAGGCGCGGTGGGCCGAGCTCCTCGACGGGCGCGAGGAGGGCGAGGTGACAGCGGTCCGGCGCCTGGTGGAGGTGTTCTCGTACCTGGTCGCCCACGACGAAGAGGAGGTCTGGCTGTCGCGGCCCGCGCTGCCGCAGGCCTGGCCGAGGCTGCGGATGTGGGTCCAGGCCAACCGGGACGGCCTGGCCGTGCACCGCGGCATCCTGACCGCGGCGCGGCGCTGGGAGGCCCAGGGGCACCGGGACGGCGACCTGTTCCAGGGCAGCAGCCTGGAGAACGCCATGCGCTGGGCGGCCACCGGGCGCCGCAACATCACGCTCAGCCCGGTCGAGCGGGACTTCCTGGAGGCGGGTGCCGCCCTCACCCGGCGCCGCGCCCGCCGGGGCCGGGTGCTGTCCGGCACGCTGGCCGTGCTGCTGGTCGTCGCGCTGGTCGCCGGGGTGCTCGCCGTGCAGCAGAGCAGGGTGGCCGACGCGCGCAGCGCCGTCATCGCCTCCCAGCGCGACCAGGCGACGGCCGCCCGGCTCGCCGCGACGGCCGACGCGCTGCGGATCGCCGAGCCGGTCAGGGCCATGCTGCTCAGCGTGGCCGCCTGGCGGCTGGCGCCGGTGACCGAGGCCAGGGCGAGCCTGGCCGGTTCGCTGACCCAGCGGGAGACCGCCGCCTTCCATGACCCGGCCGCGGGAATACACACCCTCAGGGCGCTGAGCGCCGACGGGCGCACGCTCGTCAGCGCGAGCGACGGCGAGGCACGATTCTGGGACGTGCGGACCGGCCGGCGTATCGGTGGTCTCACCGGGATCGGCGACGACCTGCGCGTGATCGCGCTGAGCCCGAGCGGCAGGCTGCTCGTCGTGATCAGCGGTGTGAAACTGAAGGTCTGGAATGTGGCGACCGGCAAGCCGACCGGCGCGGTCCTCGCCGTCCAGCCACGCAACGCGGGTGGCGACGTCGGGGCGTTCTTCGGCCGGTCCGATGACTGGATCATGGTGACCCAGGGGGAGGGGCTCACGGTCTGGAACCATCTGGACGGCAGGAAGCTGTACCCGCCTGTCGCGGGCATCGACTTCGACATCTCCGCGGACGGGAGCGGGATCGCCGTCGGCGGGCTGGACGGTGAGCTGGCGGCCTTCACCCTGGACGGCCTGCGCAGGATCTCGCTGGGCACCCGCTGTAACGGGTGCGGACCGCGGGTGGCCTACAGCCCGGACGGCAGGACCGTCGCGGTCTCCCGGGGCAGGAAGCTCGAACTGCGCGACGCGTCCACCGGAGTCGATCTCGACCGTTTCTTCGAGGGGAGTGTCAGCGGAGATCCGGTCTTCAGCCCCGACGGGCGCTTCCTGGCCGTGGTGACCGACACGGCCCTGCGGGTCTGGCGGGTGGGGGACGGCAGGCTCCTGCTCACCCAGAGGATCGACGGGTTCATGCCCACCGTGGCCTTCGATCCGGACGGGCGGACGCTGCGCTACCTCACCGAGGACTCGGTGACGACCCTCGACGTCGGCACGCTGACCAGGCCCGCCCCGCTGAAGGGCCCCGGGACCAACTGGGCCGCGCTCAGCCCCGACGGCCGGCTGCTCGCGTCCAGGGACGAGGGAGCGAGTGAGATCGTCATTCGCGACGTGCGCCGGCGCACCCGGACCGGCACGCTGAACGTCGGGCCCGACGGCGCCGACGGCGCCTTCGCGATGGCCTTCAGCGCGGACGGCGGACGACTGGTGGCCAACACCGGTGGTGACAGCTCCCGGCTGACCGTATGGGACGTCGCCGCCGCCAAGCGGATCGCCGCCGTCGAGACGGTCCGCGATGGGCAGGTGTTCGCCCTGGCGATCAGCGCGGACGGCACCGCGGTGGCCTCCTACACCCTCTACTTCGAATCGGTGGGCGCCTCGGACGGGGAGATCTCCGTGTGGGACGTGCCCAGCGGCAAACTCCGCTGGTCAAGGCCCCAGCAGTCGGTCGAGGGGCTGGTCTTCACCCCCGATGGCAGGATGCTGGCGGTCGCGGGGGGAGAGCACCGGTTGCTGGACGCCTCGACGGGCAAGCCGTTCGGCGAGACGTACGGCGCGCCCACCGTCACCATCCCGACCACCGCCCTGGCCTTCGACAAGGAGGGCACCCGCTTCGCCACCGCCGACCAGGTCGGGCGGGTCTCGGTGTTCGAGACCAGAAGCAGGGATCGGGTGGGAAACCTGATCAGGGCCGAACCGGCCACGAAGACGGCCCTGGCGTTCTCACCTCGCGGAGACGTCGTCGCCGGGGCGGTGAACGACCGGTCGGTGGGGCTGTGGGACGTCGAGACCGGACGCCGCCTCGGCCCGCCGATCGCCTCGCAGAGCGGTGAGTTCCGGTCCCTGGCGTTCAGCCCGGACGGGGCCCGGCTGGTCGTCGTCGACTCGGCCGGCACCCTGGACGAGTATCCGGTCGAGCCGGAGGCGGTGGCGCGGGCGGTCTGTGAGCACGCGGGCCGCACCCTCTCGCGCGAGGAGTGGCGCACCTACCTCGGTGACCTGCCCTATCGCAACGTCTGCCCCGGTTAGGAGAAACTTTTTCTCCGGAGATCGCATCAAACACCCCATGAGAGTGGCGCGGGAACTGATCGTGGGTGATCCGCAGCGGTTGGGCGGTTACTGGCTGGCCGGGCGGTTGGGTGCGGGTGGTCAGGGTGTGGTCTACGAGGCGTACGATGCCGCGGGCAGGCGTGTGGCGGTGAAGGTGCTGCACGGTGACGCCGGGAGCGATCCGGAGTTGCGTGAGCGGTTCGGTCGTGAGGCCGCCGCGGCCCGTCGGGTGGCCTCGTTCTGCACGGCGGGGGTGCTGGACGCCGATCTGGACGGGCCCAGGCCGTACATCGTCAGCGAGTACGTCGAGGGCCCCAGCCTGCGCGGGGCCGGCCGGATCTTCGGCGGTGACGACCTGCACGCCCTCGCGACGGCGATCGCCGTCGCGCTGACCGCCCTCCACGACGTCGGGGTCGTCCACCGCGACCTCGCACCCGACAAGGTGTTCCTCGGCCGGAGCGGACCCAGGATCGTCGGATTCGGGGTGAGTCCCGGCCTGAGAACCGCGCTGACCGCCACCGGGCTCAGGCCACGCGCGCCGTCGTACACGGCGCCCGAGGTGTTCACCGGCGGTGAGGCGGGTCCCGCCGCCGACGTGTTCGCCTGGGGCGGGATCGTGCTGTACGCCGCGAGCGGCGAGGATCCGTTCGCGGCGGGCAGCCTGGGCGCGGTGATGCACCGGATCCTCTCGCTCGACCCCGATCTGAGCCCGCTGCCCCGCTCGCTGCTGCCTCTGGCCGCTGCCGCGCTCGCCAAGGATCCCCGGGCCAGACCCGCCGCCCGCGATCTGCTGATCGCCCTGATCGCCGCCGACCCGGCCGTTCCCCGGACGGATGCGCCGGAGCCCGAGACGGCCCCGCTGCTGCGGGCGGGTGCCGAGGTCGCGGCCAGGGTCCGCACGGCCTGCGACGATCCGGGGCTGGGCGCGCTGGCCGAGTCGGCGTTCGCCGCGCTGGACCCGGCGGACCGGGAGCGCGTGCCGGAGGTGTTCCTGAGGCTCGTCGTCATCGACGCCGACGGGCAGGCGGTCGCCCGAGAGGCCAGGGCCCCCGCCGGGTCCGAGGGCGTCCTGCACGGCTTCGCGGGGCTGGTCGGGCACCGGGGAGACCGGGCGTGCCTGGTCCACCAGGCGCTGCCTTACGCCTGGCCCCGCCTGGGGGAGTGGATCGACGCCAACCGCGCCCGCCTCGTGGCACGCGAGAGGTGCGCCCGGCTGCTCCCCCCGCTGCTGGCCGCCTCGGCGGTGTTCGCGCTGGTCGCGGTGGTGATCGTGGTGGGAAGGATTGTCTGACTGGCGGCTACCTGGGTAGGACTTAACCGGAAATGCCGAGTTTTCGGGGGGAAACATGGCGACTTGTGAAACGTGCGGTAACGACTACGACATGAGCTTCGAGGTGCACACCCAGGCTGGGGTGCACATCTTCGACAGCTTCGAGTGCGCGATCCAGCGGCTGGCACCGATCTGCGAGCACTGCGGGGTCCGCATCGTCGGGCACGGCGTCGAGGCCGGTCGGCGCTGGTTCTGCTGCGCCAACTGCGCACGCCAGGAGGGGGCGACCGCGATCGTGGACCATGTGGGGGCGACGGTGTAAGGCGGCAGCGACACGGCGTGGCGGCATGAGGCCGCCACGCGGGGAGACGCTCGCCTGAGACGCGGTCACCGGGCGAGGTGCCGGTGCGCCGAGGCCGGAGGAGACGGCGGCCGGCGGAGGTGCCGGCAGGGCCGTCACGGTCCGGACCGCTCATCATGTTCAGCGCCGGAGGAGGGGGAATCGCCTCCTTGCCGCGGTGCCGGGGTTCGAAACGGTCAGGGGTGCCTTTACCGGCCGAGGGAGGCGAGAAGCAGCTTCCCCCGGTGAGCGCGGGGGTCACAGGTCTGGTTGAGATCGTCCCGTGCGTTCACACTGAGCCCTATGTGGGATTTTGATGTCATCGTTCTTGGTTCCGGGCCGGGTGGGCAGAAGGCCGCGATCGCCGCCGCGAAACTCGAACGGCGCGTCGCGCTCGTCGAGCGGCGCAACATGCTCGGTGGAGTATGCATCAACACCGGCACCATCCCCTCCAAGACGCTGCGTGAGGCCGTCCTGCACCTGACCGGCCTCAACCAGCGCGGCATGTACGGCCAGAGCTACCGGGTGAAGGATGAGATCACCGCGGCCGATCTGGGCATCCGCACCCAGCACGTGATCGGCCGGGAGATCGACGTGATCCGCAGCCAGTTGTCGCGCAACCACGTGGCGATGCTCAGCGGGATGGGCCATTTCGTCGACCCGCACACGGTCGGAGTCGTCGACGAGCACGGCCACGAGACCAAGGCGACCGCTGACAAGATCATTATCGCCACGGGTACCCGGCCGGCCCGCCCCGACACCGTGGAGTTCGACGACCACGCCATCATCGACTCGGACGGCATCCTGAAGCTGCAGGACATCCCCGACTCCATGGTGGTCGTCGGGGCCGGGGTGATCGGCATCGAGTACGCCTCGATGTTCGCCGCGCTGGGCACCAAGGTGACGGTGGTGGAGCGCCGTGACCGGATGCTCGACTTCTGTGACCTGGAGATCGTCGAGGCGCTCAAGTACCACCTGCGCGACCTGGCGGTGACCTTCCGTTTCGGTGAGACCGTCGCCGCCGTGGAGCGCCGCTCCCGGGGGGCGCTGACCGTGCTGGAGAGCGGCAAGAGGATCCCCGCCGAGACGGTGATGTACTCGGCCGGCCGCCATGGCATGACCGACGAGCTCGCCCTGGGGAACGCGGAGCTGGCCGCCGACGCCCGAGGCCGCATCCAGGTCGACGAGCACTACCGCACCACCGTGCCGCACATCTACGCCGTCGGCGACGTCATCGGCTTCCCGTCCCTGGCCGCCACCTCCATGGAGCAGGGCCGCATCGCCGCCCACCACGCCTGCGGGGAGCCGCTGCGCGGTATCCACCACCTGCAGCCGATCGGCATCTACACCATCCCCGAGATCAGCTTCATCGGCCACACCGAGGACGAGCTGACCGCCTCCCACGTCCCCTTCGAGGTCGGCATCTCCCGCTACCGCGAGCTGGCCAGAGGCCAGATCATCGGTGACACCTACGGCATGCTCAAGCTCCTGGTCTCCCCGGAGACCCGCGTCCTGCTCGGCGTGCACGTCTTCGGCACCGGCGCCACCGAACTGCTCCACATCGGCCAGGCGGTCATGGGCTGCGGCGGCACCATCGACTACCTGGTCGACGCCGTCTTCAACTACCCCACCCTGGCCGAGTCCTACAAGGTCGCCGCCCTGGACGCGATGAACAAACTCCGCCGGGTGGCCCGCTTCGAGCTCTGAGTCCCCTTTCGAGGACCACCGGGCGAAAGTGGCAGCGGGTCAGCGCGCACCGGTGGAGCGGCTCTGCGTGGTGGCTCACCCGGGCGCGGTCATCCGGCCGTCGTGGGGCCGCCGAAGGCGTACTCCAGGGGCGGCAGCACCGCCTGGGCATCCGCGCCGCCGACCCAGAGGTCGATACACGCGCATCCGTCCTCCTTGGCCCGCGACCGGTGGGACGAATCCGGCGAGCTCCTCAGGCACCGTTCGGTGCGTAACGCACCGAAGGCGGATTGCGGGGACCTCGACGGCGCATCCGCGTCGCCGATGGGTCCCGTGCGGGGGAGGGACGCTGCGATCATGGCGGTATGACGCAGCAGGTTCCGGATGGTGACGAGAGGCTGAGCCGACGGGAGATCTCCGACGCCGTCGGCGATCTTGGGTGGCGCTATGTCCTGGACGTGGTGCGCACGTCGGTGGCCGTGGCATCGCCCGCGCGGGCGGTCGAGGTCGTCGCGCGCGCGGTGGCCGTGGCCGGCGCGGACGGAGAGCGAAGCCTGGAGATGGACGTCCGCCCCGGCCGGGTGGTCTTGACCCTGCGCTCACCGGTCACCGGTGCGGTGACGCCGGTCGAGGTCGAGCTCGCCGGTCGGATCTCCGCGGTCGTGAGCGAGCTCGGGCTGAGCACCGGCCCCGACGTGGGCGGCCGGGAGGTGCGGTCGGTCCAGGTCCTTGAGATCGCGATCGACGCGATCGACATCGCCGCCGTCCGCCCGTTCTGGAAGGCGGTGATGGGTTATGACGACGAGCCCGGAGCGTCCGGCGGCGAGGGCGCGCTCGTGGATCCCGTCGGGCAGGGTCCGGCGATCTGGTTCCAGCGGATGACCGCGCCCCGGGCGCAGCGCAACCGGATCCATCTCGACGTCTCGGTCCCCCACGACGAGGCGTCCCACCGGGTCGAGGCAGCCCTCGCCTCGGGCGGGGTTCTGCTGTCCGACGCCGCGGCGCCCTCCTTCTGGGTGCTGGCGGACGTGGAGGGCAACGAGGCGTGCGTGACGACCTGGCAGGGAAGGGACTGACGGCCGGCCGGTGTCAGGCCGACGGTTCCGCGGTCGCCTCCCGGCGTCGGCCGTGATGGTGCCGAGGCACCACCCGCGCGACCGCGGTGAGTCGTGCGAGGGCCGGCAGTGGCCGAGCGAGACCGGGCGTCCGGGATTCGTCCGCTCAGGTTCCGGAAGGCTCGTCCTTCTTGCCCGCCACGAGGGTGTCGCCGGCCTTGCCGGGGGTGGGCGGCGCGGGGGGCGCGGCGGGTGCGGTACCGGAGGAGGGTTTGCGGGTACGCGTGCGCGGACGGGGGGCGGCGGAGAACTCCGCGGTGTCGGTGGTGCTCTCGGCGGCGGCCGGAGCGGGCTTGTCGGTGCCGGCGGGCCTCTTCCCGGCGGCGGGCAGGGCGGGCGCCGGAGGGGTCTCCGGCTCGCGCAGCGCGGCGATGACGTCGTCGGCCTCGGTCTCGGCGGCGAAGTCCTCGGCGGCCTCGGCCTCACGGCGCTTGATCACCACCATGTGGTCGACCGACAGGCGACCCGCGCCGCCCACCGCCAGCAGGATGGAGGCGGCCCCGAGCGCCACGATCAGCTTGGCGTCGCCCCCGGTGAGCGGCAGGCCCGTCTCGCCACTGGCCAGTACGAACACGGCGAGGGCCTCGGCGAACAGCAGCAGCCCGCACGCGGGTACGGCGAGCCCGGCCACCAGCAGCGCGCCGCCGATGAGCTCCGTCAGCATGGTGGTGGCGGCCCACACGCCTGGCGCGGGGGCGCCCAGGGTGGTGAACTGCCCGGCGGTGGCGGTCAGGCCCGCTTCGAGCTTGTGCCAGCCGTTGGCGAAGAAGATCCCGCCCACCCCCAGCCTGGCGGCCAGGGAGGCAAGATCATGGAGGGTTCGTCGCACGGTTCCTCATTCTGGTTAGATTCACCGTTCCTGCCCAGGCTTGACCGATAGATGACCGAGCGAGAGCCTGTCAAACCCCTCACGAGGAGTCACTCCCCTCTCCGTCTCCCTCGGGGCGGTGGGGTACCAGGAGCATCACGGCCAGTGCGGTGCAGCCGAGCAGCAGCACGCTCACCACGATCGTCGTGTGCAGGCCCGCGACGAACGCGACGCGGGCCGCGGAGAGCAGTGCGTCTCCCACGCCGCCGCCGATCTCCTGCGCCATGTGCGCGGCGGAGGCGAGCGACTGGCGGGCCTGGTGCATCGTCTCGGGAGCGACGCCGGGGACCGGGCCCAGCGAGGGGGCGTACACGACCGTGGTGATCGTGCCGAGCACCGCGACCCCGAGACCGGCCCCCAGCTCGTAGGCGGTCTCCTCGATCGCGGCGGCGCCGCCCGCGTGCGCGGGACGCCGTACGGCCGGATGTGTGCGTCGGAACCCGGCCGTACGGTGATCGGACCGGTCAGCCGGTCGTGCAGGACACCGCGGGAGCCGGGAAGCCCGTCCCCGAGGCGATGAAGCCGAAGGTCGCGGTCGCGCCCGCGGCCAGGGAGCCGTTCCAGGCGGCGTTCCGTGCCGAGACCGAGGCTCCCGACTGGGTGACCGTCGCGTTCCAGGCCTGGCTGATCTGCCGGCCGGTGAACGTCCAGTTCGCCGTCCAGCCGGTGATGGCCGCCGCACCGGTGTTCTTGACGGTCACCTCGCCCTGGAAGCCGCCCGGCCACTGGTTGGTGGTCTGGTAGGTGGCCGTGCAGCCGCCGCTCGGCGGAGGCGTGATGGTCGGCGTCGGGGTGGGGGTGATCGTCGGGGGCGGTCCCGAGCCGAGCAGGGCGGCCAGAGCGGGGAACCACCGGTCCGACATCTTCTGGTCGCCCGAGGCGTTGGGGTGCACGCCGTCGTAGGTGTCGGTCGCGGTGCTGAAGCCCGTCCACTGGTCGACCACGACTATCGGTGACTGAGCGGTGGTCTTGCCCGCAGCCCAGCCGGGAATCGCCGCGTTGAGCGCGGAGACCCGCTGCGCGCACTCACCGCACGTGCTCGGGTTCATCGGGATGATCTGGGCGACGAGGATCTTCATGTTGGGGTTGCTCGCCCGCATCTGGTCCACCAGCTTGCCGTACGCGGCCAGGATGGTGGCGGTCGCGCGGTTGCTCCAGGCGTCGTTGGTGCCGAAGTGCATCATCACGATGTCGGGTGTGGTCGCCGAGAGCCAGCCGGGGAGCTGGTTCTGGTCGGCGACGTTGGTGACCAGCGCCCCGCCGTGCCCCTCGTTGTCCCCGTCGTGCGCGACGCCGCAGCCCTGCGGTGGCAGGGTGCCGACGAAGTCGATGTTGGTGTGACCGGCGTTCACGAGCCGGTTCCACAGGAGGGCCCGCCAGCATCCGGGGGAACCGGTGATGGAGTCTCCGAGTGCCATGATCCTGGTGGCCGCCGCCTGCGCGGGCATCGCCGTGGCCGCCAGGAGGAGGCCCAGGGTCGCGACCGCGGTCACCGCGGCCGTCAGAACCGCCAGGATCGCGTCGCTTCCGCGCGTCTTTCGTCGCATTTTCCGCTCCTGCCTCGATGGGGCCCGATGCTAGGTGGCCCCGGGCGGGAGCGGGAAGCCGGCCGCTCGTCGAGAGCGCCCTGACCTGCTGCGACGCCTGCGGCGGGGGTGTAACTTTCAGCCGCCAGCCGCCAGCCGCCAGCCGCCAGCCGCCAGCCGCCAGCCGCCAGCCGCCAGCCGCCAGCCGCCCCGGCGTCCGGCCCTTCGGTGCTTTCGGGCCTGCGTGGTTCTCGTTCCTCCGCCGGGGGATCAGGCATCCCCGGCGGAGGAGTGATCGTCCGGCTCGCGAGGGCGGCGCCGCGGAAGGGTAAACGGGGAATGAAGGAAAGCTACAAAATGTTCCACAGAAGTGGAGTTTATTGACGCAACCGTCAAGGTGAACGTAAGGTCCGGACAACACCTGGTACCCCCACATAGATGCCCTGACCTCGGAGAACACCCCACGGAGCGTTCATGAAGCGACTAGTAGCGGTAGCGGCCTCCCTCTGCCTCGCGGCCGTCACCGCGGCCTGCGGCGGCGCGGGCGGCGCCGACAGCTCCGCCTCCGTGGGGAGCGCCGTCTTCACCACGATCGACGCGCTCAAGCCGGGCATCGACGCGAACGCGCCGATCAACCCGTACAACCCCAAGGGCAACGCCTTCCGCGGGTACAACGCCGAGTGGCTCGGGTGGACCAAGAACCACCTGACCGACCCGAACCAGTTCTACCCGGGCGTCGCGAAGAGCTGGCAGATCGCCCCGGACCAGTCCTCGATCACCATCGAACTCCAGCCGGACGGCAGGTGGTCCGACGGCAGGCCGATCACCGCCGAGGACGTGAAGTTCTCCATCGGCCTGGCCTACACCCAGGGCGGAACCGCCTACGCCCTCGACCCCTCCGCGGCCGGGGCGGCCTCCGACATCAAGATTCTGGACGACAGGACGATCAGGATCGCCCAGAAGACGAAGAACCCGAGCTCCACCTTCGTCCGCAGCGTCATGGAGACCGTCATCGTTCCCAAGCACGTCTGGGGCGGCGTGCTGCCCGCCGACTTCTGGCAGAACCTGAAGGTCGCGCAGAGCGACGCCCCCGGGGCCGAGGTGGCACGGGCCGGGATCACCAGCCTCGCGGAGAAGGTCATGACCTTCTCCCCGCCCAAGGACGTCTCCGCCGGGCCGTTCGTCCTGAAACGCGTCAATCCGGGTGAGGCGCTGCTGGTCAAGAACAAGTACTTCCACAACGCGGCCAACGTCGCCGCCGACCAGGTGCGCATCCTCAACTACACCGGCAACGAGCAGGTCTGGAACTACCTGGTCTCCGGCAGGCTGGACAGCGCGCCGTTCACCGCGGTCCCGGCCGCTGTGATGAAGCGCATCACCCAGACCCCGGGCAACGCCGTGGTCAGGGGGTACTCGCCGGTCAGCGAGGCGCTGGCGTTCAACCAGTCCAGGAAGCCCTACGACAACGTGCACGTCCGCCGGGCGCTGGCCTACCTGATCGACCGCGAGCAGGTCACCAAGGTCGCCTCCCCGGAGGGCGGCATCGCCTCTGTCACCACCTCGGGCATGCACCAGGAGGCCGCGAAGGCATGGCTGGGCGACGGTGTCGCCGCCCTGGAGCCGTACCGGCACGATCCCGCCAGGGCCGAGCGGGAGCTGCGGGCCGCGGGCATGAAGAAGGTCGGCGGCAGGTGGACGATGCCGGACGGCAGCCCCTGGAAGATGACCATCAACGTGCCCGCGTCCTTCTCCGACTGGCTGGCCGGGGCCAAGGCGGTCACCAGCCAGCTCAACGACGCCGGGATCGACGCCGAGGTCATCACCACCGCCGACTACCCGCTCTACCTGGAGGAGATGGCGGCCGGCAAGTACGACCTCGGCTTCTGGCTGGTGGCGCTCGGGCCCGCCCCGTACAACATCTACCAGCGCCTGTACGGGGCCCAGAACGGCTGGCAGCTTTTCGGCGGCAGGCTCACGCACGTCGCCCCCGGCACGAAGGGCAACTGGATGGGCGGTGCCGAGACCCTCGACGTCAACGGCGAGGGCATGATCAACCCCGGCGAGCTCGCGGTCAGGCTGAACTCCGCGCCCGAGGCGGAGCAAAAGAAGATCATCTCAACCCTGGCCAGGGCCGCCAACCAGGACCTTCCGGTGATCCAGCTGTGGGACTACGTCAACACGCAGGTCGTCAACACCACGCGTTTCAGCGGATTCCCCGGTCAGGACAGCGACACGCTGCGCCTCACCGCAGGCGTCTGGCTCCAACTCGGCATGCTCGAGAGGAAGTAGCCACATATGACGGTCATCGCACGCCGCCTCGCGGGCCATCTCGCCCGAGGGCTCGTCATGATCCTGGTGGTCACCACGATCAGCTTCGTGATCATCAGGAACATCCCCGGCGACCCCATGCAGGCCCGCTACGAGAAGCTGGTCGAGCAGGGCATGTCGCCCGACCAGGCCGAGCGTGCCACTGCGGTGCTGTACGGCTTCATGCCGAAGGGCACGATGTGGGAGCAGTACGTCGACTACATGAAGGGACTGCTCCACCTCGACCTCGGCCAGTCGGCGAGCGTCCCCGGCGCGGAGGTCACCAGCCTGCTCGCCTCGGCGGCCGCCTGGACGATCCTGCCGGTCCTCGTCGGCACCCTGCTCAGCTTCGCGGTCGGCATCATCATGGGCGTCTACGCGGCGATCAAGCGGTCCAGCAAGCTGGGCGACGTCCTGGCCGTCTCCGGCTCGCTCATGCACGGCCTGCCGCAGTACGTCCTCGCGCTGCTGCTGAGCGCGGTCTTCACGACCCTCCTGCCGATCTTCCCCGCGGGCGGCACGGCGGACGTCACGCTTGAGCCGGGCCTCAACGCCGCCTACATCGGCTCGCTGATCCAGTACGCCACGATGCCGGTCCTGACCTACGCGCTGGCCGGCTACGGAGGCTGGATCCTGGCGATGAAGTCGAGCGTGGTCACCGTGCTCGGCGACGACTTCATCCTGGCCGCCGAGCTGCGCGGCCTGAAGCGAGGCTTCATCTTCCGCTACGTGGCGCGCAACGCCATCCTGCCGCTCTTCACCACCCTGGCGCTCTCGCTGGGCCTGCTGTTCGGCGGCGCGATCTTCATCGAGCGGATCTTCACCTACCCGGGGCTGGGTCTGCTGCTGCTCAACAGCATCACCGACCGCGACTACACGCTGATGGGCGGGGCCTTCCTGCTGATCACCGTGGCGATCGTCATCGCCAACATCGTGGCCGACATGCTCTACACCGCGATCGACCCACGGGTCCGTTCCGGACAGGAGGCTTCATGAACCGGCGAATCACGACAGCCGACGGACACCGCGTCCAGGGCGGCCGGCCGGCGGGAGAGATCGCATGACCGCGCCGGTCATCACCAGGGGCGGCACCCGCGCGACGCTGCGGCGCAACTTCCGGCGCGGCGTCTGGCGGGTCCTGCGGCGCAAGCCCAGCCGGCTGGTGGGCGTGGTCATCCTGGGCGTGTTCGCGTTCATGGGTGTCTTCGGGCCACTGCTCTACCCCGAGCGGCTGCCGCGCGACGACAACGCGCTCTACGCCGCGCCCAGCTGGGCGCACCCCTTCGGCACCGACTTCGAGGGTACGGACGTGCTCGCCCTGGTGATCACCGGGGCCCGGTACGTCCTGCTGACCGCCCTGGTCACCGCCGTCATCACGGTCGCCCTGGGCACCGCGGTCGGGCTGTTCGCCGGGTTCAGGCGGGGGCGCTGGGACAGCGTGCTCATGCGGATCACCGACATGAAGCTGACCATCCCCGGTCTCCCGCTGCTGCTGGTGCTGTCGACGATCTGGAAGTTCACCGGCGCGATCGAGATGGGCCTGGTGCTCGGACTCCTCGGCTGGGGCGGGGTGGCGCGCGCCGTACGGGCGCAGACCCTCTCGCTGCGCGAGCGCGGCTTCGTCGAGGCGGCCAGGGGACTCGGCCTGTCCACCAGGCACATCGTCGGCAGGGAACTGCTGCCCAGCATGGCCCCCTTCATCGCGATGAACACGCTCATCGCGGTGACCGGCGCGGTGTACGCGCAGGTGGGCCTGTTCTTCCTGGGCGTCCTGCCGTTCGACGCCAACAACTGGGGCGTCATGCTCAACCTCGCCGTGTTCGGCGGCGGCGCGCTGACGACGACCGCCGCGCTGCCGTACATGCTGGCGCCGCTGCTGGCGATCCTGCTGCTCACCCTGGGCATCGTCCTCGTCGTCGACGCCATGGACGAGATCTTCAACCCCCGGCTGCGGGAGGAGTGACCGATGTTCGTACCTGCTGAGAAGGTGTCCATGACACTGGGCGAGCGGCTGTCCGCGGCCGTGGGCGTCCGAAGCGCCGAGGCCGCCCGGAACACCCGCGGTGCCGCGGGCACCCGCGACGCGGAGAGGAGCGGGCCGCCGGGAGTGCGGGTCAGGGACCTGTCCGTCGTCTACCGGACGGCGGCGGGAGAGTTGCCCGCCGTGTCCGGGATCGACCTGGATCTACCGCCCGGGACGATCACCGGGGTGGTCGGCGAGTCCGGGTCCGGCAAGTCCACCCTGGCGCTGTCGCTGCTCAACGCGGTCCAGCCGCCCGGCAGGATCAGGTCGGGCAGCGTGGAGATCGACGGTCTCGGCGACGTCACCCGGTTGCGGGGCGAGGACCTGCGCAGGGCGAGAGGCCGGCACATCGGATACGTCTTCCAGGCCGCCCAGAACTCCCTCAACCCGCTCAAGACCGTCGGCAAGCAACTGCTCGACCTGGGGCGCTCGCACGAGATCCGGGACCTGCGCGGGCTGGTCAGGGACGCCAAGGACCTGCTCGGCCGGATGGGCATGGACGGCGCGCGCGTGCTCGACTCCCACCAGCACGAGCTGTCGGGAGGGATGCGCCAGCGGGTAGGCATCATGTTCGCGCTGGTCCTCAACGCCCACCTCGTCGTGCTGGACGAGCCCACCACCGCACTCGACATGATCACTCAGGCCACGATCCTGCGGATCGTCAGGGAGGTCCACCAGGAGCGCGGGCTCACCACGCTCGTCATCACCCACGACCTCGGCGTGGTGGCCGAGGTCGCGGACCGGCTGGTCATCATGTACGGCGGGCGGGTGGTGGAGCAGGGGCCGACCACCGAGGTGCTCGGCGCGCCTCGCCACCCCTACACCCAGGGCCTGGTCCGGGCCATCCCCCGCCTGGTCGGCGACCTCGGGGAGGCCAGGGCGCTGCCCGGCCGCCCGCCGACGCTTGGGACCGTTCCCGCACGGGGATGCGTCTTCAGGGAACGCTGCGACCTGCGCATGGACGTCTGTGAGACCGAGGAGCCGCCCGCCGTCCCGTACGGCGAGTGGATCGTGGCCTGCCACGCCGTCGCCGCCCGCGACGCGGAGACCAGGGAGGAGAAGGCGTGATCACGGGGCAGCACATCACGAAGACCTTCAGGCAACGAGGAAGCGCGCTCGCCGGACGGGAGGTGAAGGCGCTGCGCGGCGTCGACTTCGCCATCCCGAAGGGCGGGGCGGCGTCGTTCATCGGAGAGTCCGGCTGCGGCAAGACGACGCTCGGACGGATCATCGCCGGGCTGGAGAGTCACGACTCCGGAGAGATCACCATCGACGGCACGCCCATGTCGTCGCTGCGCCCGCGGCAGCGTGAGCCGTACTTCCGCCGCATCCAGCTCATCCACCAGGACCCGTACTCGGCGCTCAACCCGACCCGTACCGTGCACCAGACGCTGGACGCGCCGCTGTCGCTGCGGGCGGGGCAGACCGGCCGTTCGCGGTCATGGGCGGACGGGCGCGCCAGGGAACTGCTGGAGCTGGTCGGTCTCGACCCCGGCTACGTGCTGCCCCGCTACCCCCACCAGCTCTCCGGCGGCATGCGCCAGCGGGTCGTCATCGCCCGGGCACTCACCGTCGACCCCGAGATGCTCGTCGCCGACGAGGCCGTCTCCATGATCGACGTGTCGCTGCGGCTCGGCATCCTCGCCCTGCTCAAGGACCTGCGCGAGAACCTCGGGGTGAGCGTGCTCTTCATCACCCACGACGTGGCGACCGCCCGCTACATCGGCGACGACGGCGAGCTGTACGTCATCTACCGGGGGCAGGTCGTCGAGCGCGGCCATGTCGAGACGATCATCTCCGACCCGGTGCACCCGTACACCCAGTCGCTGCTGTCGGCCATCCCGGTGCTGCACGGCCTGGAGCGGCCGGGTGAGCAGCGGGTGACGCCGGCAGGGACGCTCGACGAGAGCCGCCACGACGCGGGCTGCCTGTTCGCCCGGCGCTGCCCGTTCAGCACCGGTCGTTGCGAGTCCGAGCAGCCGGTGCTCGGTCACGGTGGGGACACGCCCCAGGAGCACGCCTGCTTCCACCCCACCCCCCGCAACGTCGTCGCCATGCCGATCGGCCGGTCGTGAACCCGCCGGGGAACGGTCGCGGGACGCACGGGGTGCCCGGGATCCGTGAGGCCGCCGCGGCCGACGCGGCGGCGCTCGCCGGGATCGCCGAGTCCGCGCTCACCCTGGACACCGGGGAGGCGGCGAGCCTGGTCGCCCGGCTCGCCGAGCCGCCCGAGTGCCGGCGCTGGACGGCGCTGGTGACGCGCGGCCTCGACGGCGTGGTGTTCGTCTCCATGTCGGCGCGCGATCCGTACGCGGGCCACGTCGACCTGCTCGCCGTGCGTCCCGAGGCCCGGGGGGCGGGGCTCGGCCGGGCGCTGGTCGCCGCGGCCGAGGACTGGCTGCGCGGCCAGGGGGCGACCGAGGTCCGCCTCGCGGGCAACCCGCCCGCCTACGCCTGGCCCGGCATCGACGTGCGCTACACCGAGGCGGCCTGCCTGGCCGAGAGCCTCGGCTACGAGCGCTACAACGTCGCCTGGAACATGACCGTCGACCTCACCGGCGACCTGTCCGTCGAGGCCGACCTCGCGCGGCTGGCGGACCTGGGGGTCACCGTGCACGCCGCCGCCCCCGGGGACCGCGCCGCGGTGTCGGCCTTCGTCGGGGAGCAGTGGAACGGCAACTGGGCGTGGGAGGCGGAGCAGGCCGTCGGCTGCCACTACGCCGTCGGGGAGGGGAAGCTCCTCGGCTTCGCGGCGTGGGGGGCCAGGCCCACCTGGTTCGGTCCGATGGGCACCACGCCGGCCGCGCGGGGTCTGGGCGTCGGCCGCGTGCTCCTGCGCCGCTGCCTCGCCGAGCAGCGGGCCGCGGGCATGTCGAGTGCCCAGATCGGCTGGGTGGGGCCGCTGCACTTCTACGCCCGGGCGGTCGGTGCGCACGCCGAGCGGGTCTTCTGGCTTTACCGCCGTGGTCTGCGGTGACGGCCCCAGCCCGCCGGTGCGGCCCGATGGGTCCCGCCCCAGCCCGACATACGCCTACAACGCCCGCATTGTCAGAAGATCATTTACTTGACGGTAGCGAGACAGGAACTTCAATGACATTGGACGCCATGAGTGATCCGCTTTCCGCGCTTTCCACCGAACAGAGCGATCCTCGCTACAACCGGATCGACCTGCTCTCGACCGAGCAGGTGGCCCGGTTGATGAACGCCGCGGACAGCACGGTGCCCGCGGCGGTGGCCGCGTCGGTCCCGGAGATCTCGGCCGCGATCGACGCGGTCGTCGCCCGGATGAAGGCCGGTGGCCGCCTGTTCTACGTGGGCGCGGGGACGTCGGGCCGGCTGGCCGTGCTGGACGCCTCCGAGTGCCCGCCGACCTTCGGCACCGATCCCGAACTCGTGCAGGGGGTCATCGCGGGCGGTTCCCCCGCGCTGACCCGTTCCGTCGAGGGCGCCGAGGACGACCAGCAGGGGGGAGCGGCCGCCATCGCCGAGAGGGGGGTGGGCGCGCTCGACTCGGTGGTGGGCATCTCCGCCAGCGGCCGCGCGCCCTTCGTGCTCGGCGCGCTCGCCGAGGCGAGCCGCCGCGGCGCGCTGACCGTGGGGCTGTCGTGCAACGTGGCGACCCCGCTGTCGGCGGCCGCGCTGCACCCCATCGAGGTGGTCGTCGGCGCGGAGGTGGTGACCGGCTCCACCAGGCTCAAGGCGGGGACCGCGCAGAAACTGGTCCTCAACATGATCTCCACGATCGCGATGGTCAGGCTGGGCCGTACCTACGGCAACACCATGATCGAAGTGTCGGCGATGAACTCCAAGCTGGCCGACCGCGCGGCCCGGATGGTCAGCGACATCACCGGGGCCGCCCTGCCGGTCTCCCGCTCCGCGCTGGAGGCGGCCGAGTGGCACGTGAAGGTCGCGGTGCTGATGATCGAGCACGGCCTCGACGCCGACGGCGCGCGGGTCCTGCTGGAGCGGCACGGCGACCAGTTGGAGGCGGCGCTGGAGGCAGCGGGGCGGAGCCGGGGTGCCTGAGCCTCCGGCGGACCCTCCCGATGAAGGGGGCAGGCTGGCCGAGATCCACGGCATGGCGACCGGTTGGAGGCGGTGGGGCGGAGCCGGGGTGCCTGAGCCTCCGGCGGACCCTCCCGATGAAGGGGGCAGGCTGGCCGAGATCCACGGCATGGCGACCGGTTGGAGGCGGTGGGGCGGAGCCGGGGTGCCTGAGCCTCCGGCGGACCCTCCCGATGAAGGGGGCAGGCTGGCCGAGATCCACGGCACGGCGACCGGTTGGAGGCGGTGGGGCGGAGCCGGGGTGCCTGAGCCTCCGGCGGACCCTCCCGATGAAGGGGGCAGGCTGGCCGAGATCCTGGGGGCGGCGGTGCCGCGCGTCTGCTCGGCGGCGGTGGCCGCGATCGCCGTCGGCGGCGTCACAGTGGCCGCCGCGGCCGTGGGGGAGACCGTACGCTACTCGTCGGCCTCGGAGGAACTCGCCGCCGACCGGCCGCCCGCCGGGCACGACTCGATCTTCGATCTCGCCTCGGTCACCAAGCTCTTCACGACCGCCGTCATCCTGTCGCTGGTCGAGGAGGGCCGCCTCGGCCTGGACGAACCCGTCGCCGCCTGGCTGCCCGCCTGTTACGGCGGCACCCCCGAGACCACCCTGCGGCATCTGCTCACCCACACGGCGGGCCTGCCGCCGAGCCGCAGGGCTCACGAGGAGATTCCCGGAGACGGCCCCGAGGTCCACGCCAGGCGTATGGAGCGGATCCTCTCGACACCGCCGATCGGCCCCGCGGGCGGGCGTTACCTCTACTCCGACGTCGGGCTGATCACGGCGGGCCGGGTGGCGGAGATCGCCGGGCGGGCGCCCCTGGACGAGCTCACCCGCGCCCGGGTCACCGGCCCGCTGGGCCTGTCCGACACCGGCTACCGTCCGGCCGCGGTCCTGCTGCCCAGGGCCGTCGCCACCGAGCACAAGCCGGAACGCCCGGGGCCGGGGTGCGTGCGCGGCGAGGTCCACGACGAGACCGCGCACGGCCTGGGCGGGGTCGCCGGGCACGCCGGGATCTTCTCCACCGCCGGTGATCTCCTGCGTTTCGCCGAGACGCTGCGCACCGGGGGCGTGCCGGTCCTGCGCCCCGCCACGGTCGCCGAGATCACCCGCGACCACGGCGTCGAGGGCGCGGACTTCCGTCACGGCCTGGGCGTGCGCATCGGCGACCCCGCGATCGTCGGCCCGCTCACCGACGCCTACGGCCACTCCGGCTTCACCGGGACCTCACTCGTCGTCGACCCCGGACGCGCCCTCGCCGTCGTCCTGCTGACCAACAACGTCCATCCGGTGCGCGGTCGCGCGGGCATCCGCGACCTGCGCCACGCCGTCGCCGCCGAGGCCCTGCGCCTGTCCTGAACCCGCGCCGTGGCCGCGATCGCGGCCACGAGGGTTCGCGGTGCAGGTGACGGCGGCTTCCGAGGCGGGCCGATGCGGGGCGTCGCGTGATCTCGCCGGTGAGCGCGTCGATCGGCACGACCGTGTTCGGGCTCTCCGGCCCGGCGTGCTACCTGCTTCGGCGGCGGTGGTCGGCTCTGAACCCGTCGATGGCGTCCCTGGTGGCCCGCAGTGCGGCGTCCGAGGTCTCGAAGGTGCGCTGCGCGATGCCGACGAAGATGCAGTCGACGATCAGGAGCTGGCTGATCCGGCTGGCCAGCGCCCCCGGGCGGAAGACCGTCTCCCTGCCGGCCGAGACCAGGACGTGGTCGGTGAGCTCGGCCAGGGAGGAGCGCGGGTTGTTGGTGATGGCCACCGTGGTCGCACCCGCCCGCTGCGCGACGCGCAGCGGCGCGAGCACGTCGGGGGTCTCGCCGGTGCAGCTGACCACCACCGCGACGTCGTCCGCCCGTACCAGTGCCGCGCTGGTCAGCGCCAGGTGCGCGTCGGTGAAGGCGTGGGCGGGCAGGCCGATCCGCATCAGTTTCTGCGCCATGTCGGCCGCCACGAGCCCGGAGGCGCCCACTCCGTAGACGTCGATCTTGCGTGCGGCGATCAGTGCCTCGACCACCGCGCCCAGCCGGTCGGGGTTGAGCTGCGCCGCGGTGTCGGCCAGCGCCTCCGCCTCGGCCCTGGCCACCTTCGCGATCACGTCGGTCAGCGGGTCGTCGGGGCCGAGGTCGCCGGGCACCAGCCGCTCGGGCTGGTCCCTGGCCACCGCGGCGGCCAGCGCGAAGCGCAGCTGGGAGTATCCGGCGAAGCCCAGGGCCCTGGCGGTGCGCACGATCGTGGCCTCGCTCGTCCCGGAGACCGCGCTGAACTCGGTGATGGTGCTGCGGGCCACCATGCCGGGATCGTCGAGTATGAGGCGGGCGATGGCCTGGGCCGCGGGGGTGAGCGAGGGCAGGACGGCCCTCACCGTGGCCACCAGGTTCACGGGGGTGGGGCCGTCGAGGACGTTCATCAAATCTCCTTGAGCGTGGAGACCCCGAGTTCTGGTTCTGGGGAGGGAAGGTGGCGCGGTGCCGCATGGTTCTGTGGGGTGTTCGGGGGTGGCGATAACCAAGCTACCGAAGCACGCCGCGTGGTGCTCTCGCCGTCGGGCCGGCGGAGAGGTGGGACGCCGGTGGGGGAGAGGTGGGACCCGGCCGGCTGCCGGTGAGAGGTGGGATCTCCCGCTCTCGGCTGTGGGGAGGAGGTCAATGAGCGCCTTCCGGGTCAGTGGTCAGCCAGTGGGCGACGGCGCGGGCCGAGGCCCAGGAGATGCCGTTGGTGGTCACGTACACGGCTCCGGTGGGCTCGCCGGGTACTCCGGTCTCGACCACGATGGCGTCGGGGCGCAGCGTGACGGCCCGTGCCAGCAGGTCCCTGACCCAGGGGTGGCGCCAGGCGTCGTGTACCACCAGGACCAGCGGGCGCCCCTCGTCGCCGGGGCCGGACAGTTCGGGTAGCTCGGGCCTGTCCGCGGTGACGACGTGCCCGGTGGTGTCCGGCACCAGCTCGGCGAAGGCGCCGATGAGGCCGGTGGGCGTACCCGGCTCGACCGCCTGGCTCAGCCGAGGAGCGATGTCGACGACCAGCGGTGGTCCGGAGAGCGCCGGTGGGGTGCCGACCACGCGCATGGCCGCGAGGGCCGTCCTCAGGCCGAGCTCCTCGTCTCCCGGGCCACCCCCGTCCCGCGCCCGCGCGGCGCTCTGGGCCGCTCGGGCCTCCACGGCGCCGCTCGCGGCGTACCAGCGGGACAGGGCCAGCACGCGCGAGGCCGCTTCGGCCAGCCGCTCCTCGGGGAGCCTGCCCTCCCGTACGGCGTCCACGATGGCGTCGCGCAGCTCGTGGACGTTCTCGCCGCCGGGGGAGGAGATGCCCGCGCAGATCGCGTCGGCCCCTGCCAGCAGGGCGCGGACCGCGATCTCCCCCGGCGGGTGGAGGGCCGCGACGGCGCGCATCTCGACGGCGTCGGTGACGATCATGCCGTCGAATCCCATCTCCTCGCGGAGCAGCCCGGTCATGATCCGCCGGCTCAGCGTCGCGGGGTTGTCCGGATCGAGGGCGGGGACCAGCAGGTGGCCGCACATGATGGCCCGTACTCCGGCGGCCACCGCGGCGCGGAAGGGCGGCAGGTCGCGTTCGGCGAGAAGCTCTGTGGAGGCGTGCACGGTCGGCAGGGCATGGTGGGAGTCGGTGTGGGTGTCGCCGTGACCGGGGAAGTGCTTGGCGCAGGCGGCGACCCCGGCGCCCTGAAGGCCCAGGATCCAGGCCGCGGTGTGCCTGGAGACCAGCTCCGGGTCCGGGCCGAAGGAACGGACGCCGATCACCGGGTTGGCGGGGTTGGCGTTGACGTCGGCCACCGGGGCGTAGTCGAGGGTGATGTCCGCCGCGATGAGGAGACGGCCGATCTCCTGGGCGACCAGCCGGGTCTGTTCGACGTCGTCGCCTACCCCCAGCGCCCGGTTACCCGGCCACGAACTGCCCCTCGCGGCCTGCAGGCGGGTGACCGACCCGCCCTCCTCGTCCACCGCGACCACCACGGCGGGATTCTCCGCGCGCAGCCGGGCGACGAGATCGGCCGTGTGGGCGGGGCCGGTGAGGTTCCTGGCGAACAGCACCGTCCCGCCGAGACCTTCCTCGCCGAGCGCGCGGCGCAGCCAGCCGGGAGGCTCGGTGCCGTCGAAACCCGGCTGGAGGACGGTCATGGCCAGCCGGGCCAGGTCGGGGCTGCGGTGGGGCATGCGGTCACCTTCTCGGTCGAGGGAGGCGTCTTCGGACAGGTCGGCGGCGGGGGGCGTCCCAGAGCAGGTTACACATTAATGACACTTTTCTTCATAACGGCTGCCCTGAAAGTAGCTTTTTGTCATTCTCTTGATCGAGATCCGCGCTGCCGGCCCCGCGGCCGCCGGACATGCCTCGCCGGTGTGCGGGAGCTGTCAGATTCGATCAGCCGTTCGTGACGACGCCGTGTTCGAAGGTCCCGTGAGAGAAGGGTGGCACACGACCGGGGCGGGCTCGAATGGCCGGGTCTCCTGACGCGGCCATGTTCTCCACGTGCTCCTGATCCCCGGCCCGCCCTTGACCTCCATCGCGGTTGAGGTCCCATCCTGGAATGAGGACTTCCGAGGAAAGAGGATCGCCGTGAGCGAGGATCTGGTCGACTTCTGGTTCGATCCCGGCTGCCCTTGGGCCTGGATCACCTCCCGCTGGATCGTGGAGGTGGGCAAGGTGCGTCCCATCACGGTCAACTGGCGGGAGATGAGCCTGGCGGTGCTCAACGAGAAACAGGAGATGTCCGAGGAGTACCGCGAGATCGTCGAACTCGGCCGGGGCACCATCCGGGTGTTCGCCGCGGCACGCGAGGCGGCGGGGAACGTCGCCGTCGGTGACCTCTACACCGCGCTCGGCACCCGCTACCACGGCGCGGACGGCCTGTTCCGGCGGTCCCGCGAGGCCGTCGCCGCCGGCGGCCTCACCGACTGGCGGGCCGCGATGGAGGGGCTGGCACCGGTGATCGCCGCCGCGCTGGCCGACGCCGGGTTGCCCGCCGGGCTTCTCGCCGCGAGAACCGATCCCAGCTGGGACGACGCGATCCACGCCTCGCACGCCCTGGTGCCGGCCGGGAAGCGGAACCAGTCGCTGATCGGCGTCCCGACCATCTCGGTGAACGGGCACGCCGGGCAGTTCGGCCCCGTCATCAGTGAGATCCCGGTCGGTGAGCGGGCCGGGCGGCTCTGGGACGCGTTCAAGGTGCTCGCCACCGAGGAGGCGTTCTTCGAGCTCAAACGGGTCACGGACCGGGCGGATCCCCGCACCTTCCCGGAGACCCCCTAGCGCGGAACGGGGTCTCTCTCCCCGCGCCCTCGCCGCCCTTTGCGGAGAAATGGCCTGTTCTTTCGTGAACGACATGCCTCATCGTGTTCGTTGCTCCTGCCTGAGGGCAGGCCCCCGAGTGTGATGGAGCGTGAGGTTCGCCGCCGCCGCGCTGCCGGGGTTCGTGGCAGGCGCGGCTTCGCCGGTCTCTCCGTCGTGGACGGTTCCCCCGCCGGGGCCCGTTCCCTTGGTAGGTCCCCCGTGTGAGCTCCGCCTGAACGCTGCCCGCCGGGGCCCTTGGAGCAGGCGGCCGGCGTGCGCTACGAAGGGATGGGGGAGGGAGGCCACCGTGGGTAAATCCGGCCAGGAGGTGGCGCTGCGAGCCCTTGGCGCCGCGCTCGACCTGCACGCCCCGACGGCCCGCCACGGCGTCAGGGCGTTTCCCGAGGGCACGCCGTTCCTGTGGCTGATCGTTCCCGGCGCGGGCGGGGCCACCGTCTTCATTGACGACCGCCAGTGGATCTGCCTGAGCGAACCCGAGCGGGGCGGGGTGACCGTCCAACTCGTCGCCGGCGGGATCGACGACGACCCCGCCCTCGTCGTGGGCCGGATCATGACCGTCATGGTGCCGGTGCCCCGTCGCAGGGGCCGCCTGTCGCGCGCGCTGGGAGCGGGGCTGCTCGGCATCGTGGGAGGCGCGGGTGTGGGGCTGCTGGCCGCGCTGCTCATGGCCGTCCTCGTCGCAGGCAACGGCTACATCTCGGACGCGGCCATCAAAGTGGTGTACGTGCTGGCCGCGCTGATCGGCGTCGGGTCCGGGTGCTGGGTGGCGCTGCGCTGCTGGCGGCTGGGCGCGGGGCCGCGCGACAAAGGTCCCCGCGACAGAGGTCCCCGCGGGCGGGGACCTTAGGAGGGACCATCGGGAGGACCACGCGAAGGAGCGGGCCGGGCAGCCGACGGTCTACGACGGGTTCACGGGGCACACCCGCGACCCGGCCGCCCGGTACGTGTTCACCTCGTCATCATCTGCTCAGGGACGCCGAGACCAGGTCGCGTGCCTCCCGCTGGACCTGTGCCAGGTGCTCGGTTCCCCTGAAGGATTCGGCGTAGATCTTGTACACGTCCTCGGTGCCCGAGGGGCGGGCGGCGAACCAGGCGTTCTCGGTGGAGACCTTGAGCCCGCCGATGGCGGCGCCGTTGCCGGGGGCGGAGGTGAGCACCTGCGTGATCGCCTCCCCGGCGAGGGTGTCGGCGGTGACCTGCTCGGCCGAGAGCCTGGCGAGCACCGCCTTCTCCTGCCGGGTCGCGGGGGCGTCGACGCGGGCGTAGGCGGGGTCGCCGAACCTGGCCACCAGGTCGGCGTAGTGCTCGCTCGGCGAACGGCCGGTGGTCGCGATGATCTCCGAGGCGAGCAGCGCCAGGATCAGGCCGTCCTTGTCGGTGGTCCACACCTCGCCGTCGCGCCGCAGGAACGACGCCCCGGCGCTCTCCTCGCCGCCGAAGCCCAGCGAGCCGTCCAGCAGGCCCGGGACGAACCACTTGAACCCGACGGGGACCTCCACCAGTCGCCTGCCCTCCTCGGCGGCCACCAGGTCGATCATCCGGCTGCTCACCAGCGTCTTGCCGACTCCCGCGTCCGCGGGCCAGCCGGGCCGGTGGGAGTAGAGATAGGAGATGGCCACGGCGAGGTAGTGGTTGGGGTTCATCAGACCGGCGTCGGGGGTGACGATGCCGTGCCGGTCGGCGTCGGCGTCGTTGCCGGTGGAGACGTCGAAGGCGTCGCGACTGGCGATGAGCGAGGCCATCGCGTACGGCGACGAGCAGTCCATCCGGATCTTGCCGTCCCAGTCCAGTGTCATGAACCGCCACGTCGGATCGGTCTGCGGGTTGATCACCGTCAGGTCCAGCCGGTGCCGTTCGGCGATCTCCCCCCAGTAGGCGACGCTCGCCCCGCCCAGCGGGTCGGCGCCGATGCGCACCCCCGCCTCCCGGACGGCGTCAAGGTCGAGCACCGAGGGCAGGTCGTCCACGTAGCGGCCGAGGAAGTCGTAGCGGCCGGTCGTGTCGGCGGCCAGCGCCCTGGTGTACGGGAGCCGTCTGACCTCTTTCATACCTTCGGCGATCAGCGCGTTGGCCCGGTCCTGGATCCACGTGGTGGCGTCGGTGTCCGCCGGGCCGCCGTGCGGCGGGTTGTACTTGAAGCCGCCGTCGCCTGGCGGGTTGTGCGAGGGGGTCACCACCACGCCGTCGGCGCGGCCCGCGGCGCGTTTCCGGTTGTGGGCCAGGATCGCGTGGGAGACCGCCGGTGTCGGGGTGTAGCCGTCCCGGCTGTCGATCATGACCGTCACCCCGTTGGCCGCGAAGACCTCCAACGCGGAAACCCGGGCCGGCTCCGACAGCGCGTGGCTGTCGGCACCGAGGAACAGCGGGCCGTCGACACCCTGGGCGGCCCGGTACTCCACGATGGCCTGGCTGGTCGCGAGGATGTGGTCCTCGTTGAACGCGACGTTCAGCGAGGAGCCCCGGTGTCCCGACGTCCCGAACGCCACCCGCTGGCCGACCTCGCCCGGATCGGGGTGCAGCGCGTAGTAGGACGTCACCAGGCGCGCCACATCGACCAGATCGGACGGCTCGGCGGGCTGTCCCGCGCGTTCGTGCGTCATCACAGTCTCCTCACGTCACTCCTGAGCTAACCGTATCTACTCCTGGAATCGGACAGTTTTCGCAAGCTGTCCGGCCAGTGTGCTGGACCGGTGCCCCACACTCCCCGCGCATCGTTGACAACGTTGTCAGCGTCGTCATACCTTCAGCCTGTTTGCCCGGTCGCCGGGGGAACGTACTCTTTGTTCCATTGATCACCGGAGGATCCCCTTGCACAGCCACGTGGTGCTCCCGGTGGCCACCTGCCGTCCCCCCGCGCACCGGCGTGCCCGCGGGGGCGGCCGGTGACCGCCCTCGCGATCGACATCGGCGGCACCAAGTTCGCCGCCGCGCTGGTCAGGCCGGACGGCACCATGGTCCGCAGGGTGGAACTGCCGGTCGGCCACGACCCCGCCGCGACGCTGGCCTTGCTGGTCCGCGACGTCGGCGCGGGCACCGGCGGCGGTACCGGCACGGGGGGCCTGAGCGGGGTCGGCATCGGCTCCGCGGGTCCCCTTGACGCCGTCGCCGGCACGGTCAGCCCGGTGAACATCCCCTCCTGGCGTGACTTCCCGCTGGTCGGCACGGTGAGCGAGCTCCTTCCCGGCCTCCCCGTCGCGCTCGCCGGAGACGCGCAGTGCATGGCGCTGGGGGAGTGGTGGCGGGGCGGGCACGGCTCGCGCTCCCGGGCACTGCTGGGCATCGTGGTCTCCACCGGCGTGGGCGGCGGGCTGGTTCTCGGCGGGGTGCCGTACCTGGGACCGACAGGAAACGCCGGGCACATCGGGCACATCTCCGTGGACCGGAACGGTGAGCTCTGCCCCTGCGGGGCGACCGGCTGCCTGGAGACGATCGCCAGCGGCCCCAGCATGGTCCGCTGGGCGCTGGCGAACGGCTGGGGCGACCCCGGTACCCCGACGGACGCCCGCACGCTCTCGGCCGACGCCGCGCGCGGAGTCCCCATGGCCCAGCTGGCCTTCCAGCGGGCCGCCGACGCGCTGGCCGTGGCGATCCTCACCACGGCGGCGCTCTTCGACATCGACGACGTCGTCATCGGGGGCGGCGTCTCCGGGGCGGGCGAGACCCTGCTCACCCCGCTGCGCCAGGCGGTCGCCAAGCAGGCGGGCCTTGGCTTCCTGCGCCGCCTGAACGTCGAGCGCACCCGTCTGGAACGCGACGCCGGCCTGTACGGCGCCGCGGCACTGGTCCTCAAGGAGAGCCGATGAGCCCACTCGCCGTCCAGTTGTACTCCGTGCGCGAACAGGCGGCCGTCGACCGCCGCGCCGTGCTGCGCCGCATCGCCGAGATGGGGTACGGCGCGGTCGAGCCGTACGACGCGCACCTCGATCCGGATGGGCTCCGCGAGGAGCTGGAGGAGACCGGGCTCGCGGTGTGCAGCGTGCACGCCCCGCTGCTCGACGAGCGGCGCGCGACGGCGCTGGCCGCCGCCGCGGCCATCGGCGCCACGACCGTCATCGTGCCCGCCGCCCCCGCCGAGTGGTTCGCCGGCAGACAGGAGCTGGAGCAGGCGGCCAGGAGCATCGGCGAGGTGGCCAGGGAGGCGGCGGACCACGGCCTGCGGCTCGGCTACCACAACCACTGGTGGGAGCTGGAGCAGCGGGTGGAGGGCCGTCCCGCGCTGGAGGTGCTGGCCGACCTGCTGGACCCCTCGGTGCTGCTGGAGGTCGATCTCTACTGGGCGGCGACCGGCGGGGTCGACCCCTCGGGGCTGCTGGCCCGGCTGGGCGAGCGGGTGAGTCACCTGCACGTCAAGGACGGACCCGCCACCCTCCAGGGCCCGATGACCGCGGTCGGCTCGGGCGAGGTGCCCATCGTGGACGCGCTGAACACCGCTCCGGGCGCGGTGCGGATCGTGGAGCTCGACCACTGTGCCACCGACATGTTCCAGGCACTGGCCGACAGCCACGCCTACCTGACCGGCCTCGTCGCCGCCGGGCGGGTGAGCTCGTGACCGGACCGTTCGGAGTGGCGATCGTCGGCTGCGGGAACATCAGCCACCAGTACCTGAACAACCTCGCCTCCTTCCCCGGCGTGCGGGTGGTGGCGTGCGCCGACCTCGATCGGGCACGTGCCGAAGAGGTCGCGGCGCGCTACGGTGTGCCGGTGGCGGCCGCGCCGGAGGAGGCGATCTCGCACCCCGACGTGGAGTTGGTGATCAACCTCACGGTCCCGTCCGCGCACGCCGAGGTGGCGCTCGCCGCCGTTCTGGCCGGGAGGCACGTCTACAACGAGAAGCCGTTCACGGTGGACAGGGAGTCCGGAGCGGAACTGGTCGAGGCCGCCGCGTCGGCGGGGGTGCTCCTGGGCAGTGCCCCCGACACCTTTCTGGGCGCGGGGCTGCAGACCGCGGCCCGGCTCGTGGCCGAGGGGGCCATCGGCACGCCGCTCACCGCCCTGACCCTGTTCCAGAGTCCGGGCCCCGAGTCGTGGCATCCCAGCCCCGAGTTCTTCTTCCAGCCGGGGGCCGGGCCGCTGTTCGACATGGGCCCCTACTATCTGACGGCCCTGGTGACCCTGTTCGGCCCGGCGGAGCGGGTGGCCGCCGTCGGCCGCAGGGCCAGGGACGAGCGGGTCATCGGCTCAGGGCCCAGGGTCGGCACGCGTTTTCCCGCGGTGGTCCCCACCCACACGACCGCGCTGCTGGAGTTCGCCGCGGGACAGGCGGCCACGATGATCTTCAGCTTCGACTCGCCGCTCCGCCGCGCCGGGTTCATCGAGATCACCGGCACCGAGGCGACCATGCAGGTGCCCGATCCCAACACGTTCGGGGGTGAGGTGCGACTGCGCCGGGCCGCCGACGAGGAATGGGTGCCGGTTCCCACGACGGGCACCGAGGCCGGTCGTGGTCTGGGCGTGCTCGACATGGCCCAGGCCATCCGCGAGGGAAGGCCGCATCGCGCCACCGGCGAGCTGGGCCTGCACGTCCTCGACACGATGATCGCCGTCGCGGAGTCCTCGGAGCAGGCCGAGTTCGTGAAGATCGCCAGCACCTGCCCGGTGCCCGCACCACTGCCTGAAGGGTGGGATCCGGCCGAGATCCGTTTCGGCTGATCCCCGGACGGCCGCGCCCGAATGGTCAGGGGTTCCGGTCGGCGGGGGCGACGGCCTCGGGGGCGCCCTCGGAGGACTCCGCCAGGCGGGCGCGGAGGCGGGTGCGGATCTCGTCCGGGGTGTAGGCCTGCCGGCGGCGCTCGGCTCGCGCGATCACCACCCCCGTGGCCGCGACACCTGCGACACCTGCCAGACCGAGTACCTTCCACCATCGCATGTGCCTACGCTAGCGGAATGTCCGGTAAGAACATCAGCCTCGATGAGGCAGTCAACCTGACCCGCACCGGCGACGTGTGGCTGTTCCGCGGCCGAACGGTGCCCGATCGAGCCATCCAGACCGTGACGAACAGCCCGGTGAACCACGTCGGAATGTCGGTGGTCATCGAGGACATGCCCCCCATGATGTGGCACGCCGAGCTGGGCCGGTCCCTGCCCGACCTGTGGTCGGGGACCAACCAGCGCGGTGTGCAGCTGCACGACCTGCAGGAGGCGGTCACGGTCTGGGCCACCAGATACGGCCAGCGCGGCTGGCTGAGGCAGCTGGAGCCGCAGGTCACCCGCGAGATGGAGGACGCCGTTCTGCGCACCGTCGCCCGGCTGGACGGCACGCCGTTCCCGTCGACGGCCAGGCTCGCCGGTCGCTGGGCGAAGGGGCGGGTGCCCAGGATCTTCAAGCGGGGCACCGGGGAGAGCGCCCTGGAGAGCGCCTACTGCGCCGAGGTCGTCGCGGTCACCTACGAGGCCATGGGGCTCCTGCCCGGCGGCCGCAGGCCGAACTGGTACGACCCGGGCCGGTTCTGGAGTGGTGACGACCTCGAGCTGACCGGCGGTTTCCGGCTCGGCGGAGAGATCACCGTGAACCTGGGGCAGGCCCCGTAGGGGGAACGGAGCGGCGGGCCGATACGTGTGCGGCGCCCACCGTGACACCGGTTCCCAGCAGGGCGCCCTGGTCTCCGGGACGCGGTCCTGGCCGACCTGGGGTGATTCACGCCAGCCGGGCGGGGAAGCCTCCCGTGGCGATCGGGCCCCAGCGCTCGGGGGTGAGACGTAGCAGCGACTTGCCCTGCCGGGTCATGGCCGCACGATACTCCTCCCAGTCGGGGTGCTCGCCGGAGATCGACCGGTAGTAGTCGACCAGCGGTTCGAGGGCGTCGGGCAGGTCGAGGACCTCGGCCGCGCAGTCCACCTGCACCCAGGGGCCGTCGAAGTCGTCCGACAGGACCACGACGCTCACCCGGGGGTCGCGGCGGGCGTTCGAGGCCTTGGCGCGCTCGGGATAGGTGGACACCACGATGCGGCCCTCGGCGTCGACGCCGCAGGTCACCGGGGACGCCTGTGGCCTGCCGTCGCGCCGCGTCGTGATGACCAGCGCGCGGTGGCGATCACGGAGGAAATCCAGCAGCCGGTCGTGTGAGACGACCTCGTTGGTCGCGATCTTTGGGCTCATGCTCCTACTGTACGGGGATACGGCGCGCCTGAATTAACGCTCTGCCGGGTGGAAAATGGCCCTCTTTCTCGGGAGATATGTGGTCAAGAGTCTTCTAATGGGGCATTTGGCGCCAAATCTCAGGGAATTGATCTCCAATACAGCACATGAGTGGCTCGGGAACCGGCCGACGGACCCCGGTGGCTCATCCGCCCAATCAAGGAGATAACCGTGAAGCAGAAGTCTCTTCTGGCATCGGCCCTGACCGTGCTCGCCCTGTCCGCCGTCCCCGCCGCGCAGGCGGTCGCCGCCCCCGCGCGCATCACCTCTCCCACGCCGGTTCCGACGGACATGGCCTCCAGCCCGCCGATGGAGAGCGCCGCGCCCACGGAATCCATGATGCCCGGCGAGAGCGGATCGCCCGAGCCTTCGGGCGTGATGACGGAGCCGTTCGGCCCCGGCTGCGCGTCCCTGCCCACCAGCGGGGCGGGAAGTCCCAGCGAGATGGCGACGCAGCCGGTCGCCACCGCCATCGCCTCCAGCCCCGACCTGTCCACGCTGTCCAAGGCGATCGATCAGGCCGGTCTGGCCGAGAAGCTCAACTCCGCCAAGGACATCACGGTGTTCGCGCCCACCAACGCCGCGTTCGACAAGATCCCGAAGGAGAAGCTCGACAAGATCCTGGGCGACAAGGAGAAGCTGACCAAGCTCCTGGGCTACCACGTCGTCGAGGGGAAGAAGACTCCGCAGGACCTCGCGGAGGGCGAGCTGACCACGATGGAGGGGGGAACGCTGAAGGTCAAGGGTTCCGGTGAGGACTACACGGTCAACGACGCCAAGGTCGTCTGCGGCGACATCCAGACCTCCAACGCCGTCGTCTACCTCGTCGACGGGGTACTCAAGCCCAAGTGATCGCGGTGGCCCAGTGGTCGCGATCCGGCCGGGCGAGGGGTGCCTGCGGAGGCGCCCCTCACCCGTGGCCGTCTCGGCGGTCTTCTGCTGGTCGTCCACCACCTCCTTGAGTGGTGCCGCGAGGCCGCGCCGGCGGCCGACGGCTGATCTGGAGGCGCAGATGGACATCACCTGTGCCTCTCGGAGGAGGAACCGGGGACTTGGAGGTGTGCCGGCGTGCCGCCGACTACCTGGCCGCGGGTCAGCTCCACCTCATGACCGACCCGCTGCCGCGTGAGTCGCTGAGTCCTGAGCACGTCGAACCCCACTCGCAGGTATTCGTGGGGATCGTGCCGGGAAGGTGTGGTCCATGACGAGGTTGGGGATCCCCGACGAGATCCGTGCCTGCCTGTTCGATCTCGACGGCGTGCTGACCAAGACGGCGGTGGTGCACGCGGCCGCCTGGAAGCAGATGTTCGACGACTTCCTCAGACGGCGAGACGGCGAGAGGTTCCGCCCGTTCGACGCGGTGGACGACTACGACGCCTACGTCGACGGGCGCCCGCGTTTCGACGGGGTACGTACCTTCCTCGCCGCGCGCGGCATCGTGCTGCCCGAGGGGGAGCCGGGCGATCCGCCCGAGCGTGACACCGTGCACGGCCTGGGCAACCGCAAGAACCTCCTGGTACTGGAGAAGATCCGCAAGGACGGAGTGCAGGCGTATCCGGGGTCGGTACGCCTGGTGGTGGCGGCCCGCGGTGCGCGGCTCGCGACCGCGGTCGTGTCCTCCAGCGCCAACTGCCAGGCCGTCCTGGCCGCGGCCGGCATCGAGCGGCTCTTCGACGCCCGGATCGACGGCGTGATCGCGGCCGAACGGGGGCTCGCGGGCAAACCGCACCCGGACACCTTCCTCGCGGCGGCGCGCGACCTGGGCGTCCCACCCGCCGGCGCGGCGGTCTTCGAGGACGCGCTGGCCGGAATGGAGGCCGGCCGGGCGGGCGGATTCGGCTACGTCGTCGGGGTCGACCGGGCCGACCAGGCGGACGCGCTGCGCGCGCACGGCGCGGACGTCGTGGTGAGGGACCTGGCCGAACTGCTTCGGGAGGAGTGATGATCAGCCATCCCTCGTACGCGGTCGAGCCGTGGAGTCTGCGGGAGACCGCCCTGCACCTGGAGGTACTGGCCCAGAGCGAGTCGGTGTTCGCGCTCGCCAACGGGCACATCGGCTGGCGTGGCAACCTGGACGAAGGGGAACCGCACGGTCTGCCCGGCACCTACCTCAACGGGGTGTACGAACGGCACCCGCTGCCGTACGCGGAGGCCGGCTACGGTTATCCGGAGATCGGCGAGACCATCCTCAACGTCACCAACGGCAAGATCATCCGGCTGCTCGTCGACGATGCGCTGTTCGACCTGCGCTACGGCCGGTTGCGCTCTCATGAACGGCTGCTGGATCTGCGCGCGGGGGTCCTGCGGCGCACCTGCGTGTGGACCTCACCGTCCGGGCGAACCGTCCGGGTCCGCTCGACCCGGCTGGTCTCCTTCACCCAACGAGCCGTCGCCGCCGTCGCCTACGAGGTGGAGCCGCTGGACGCGGCCATCCGTGTCGTCATCCAGTCCGAACTGCTGGCCAACGAGCAACTGCCGCGGCCATCCTCCGTCGACCCGCGGGTTTCGGCTGCCCTGGAGACATCCCTGCGACCGGAGGAACACCTCGCCGAGAGCACCCGGCTGCGCCTGATCCACCGCACCGCCGACAGCGGCCTGCGGGTCGCCGCCGCGGCCGACCACCTTGTCACCGGACCCGACTCGACACAGACCTACGGCGAGAGCGGCGCGGACGTCGGCCGGTTCACCATCACGGCGTCGCTGAACCCCGGGCAGGTCCTGCGGCTGGAAAAGCTGGTCGCCTACGGCTGGTCGGGGGTGCGTTCGCTGCCGGCGATGCGCGACCAGGTGGAGGCCGCGCTCGCCGGAGCGCGCAGCACGGGCTGGCCGGGGCTGGTGGCGCAACAGCGCGGCTACCTGGACGATTTCTGGGCCGGCGCCGATATCGAGATCGACGGTGATGCGGAGATCCAGCAGGCAGTGAGGTTCGCACTCTTCCACGTGCTGCAGGCCGGTGCCCGCGCCGAGTGCCGGGCCATCCCCGCCAAGGGCCTGACCGGATCCGGTTACGACGGTCACTGCTTCTGGGACACCGAGACCTTCGTTCTGCCGGTGCTGACCTGTACCGTGCCGCAGGCCGTGGCCGAAGCGCTGCGCTGGAGGCAGTCCACACTGCCCCCGGCTCGGGAGCGGGCGGCCCAGCTCGGCCTCCAGGGCGCTGCCTTCCCCTGGCGCACCATCGAGGGCCTGGAGTGCTCCGGATACTGGCCCGCGGGTACCGCCGCCTTCCATGTGAACGCCGACATCGCCGACGCCGTCCTGCGCTACCTCGCCTTCACCGGGGATCAGGAGTTCGAGCGCGACGTCGCGGTGGAGTTGCTGGTGGAGACGGCGCGATTGTGGTGCTCGCTCGGTCACCACGACCACCAGGGCCGCTTTCACATCGACGGGGTGACCGGACCCGACGAGTACAGCGCGATCGCCGACGACAACCTGTACACCAACCTCATGGCGCAGGCGAACCTGCTGGCCGCCGCCGACATCGCCGGACGGCATCCCGGCCGTGCCGCCTCCTATGGGGTGGACGACGACGAGGCGACCGCCTGGCGTGCCGCCGCCCACACCATGGCCGTGCCCTACAACCACGAGCTGGGGGTCCACGAGCAGTCGGCCGGATTCACCCGCCACCAGAAGTGGGACTTCGCGAGCACGCGGCAGGATCAGTATCCGCTGCTGCTGCACTTCCCCTACTTCGACCTGTACCGCAAACAGGTCGTCAAACAGGCCGACCTGGTCCTGGCGATGTACCTGCGCGGCGACGCGTTCGACCCGGAGCAGAAGTCACGCAACTTCGCCTACTACGAACCGCTGACCGTGCGGGACTCCTCCCTGTCCGCCTGCAGTCAGGCCATCATCGCCGCCGAGACCGGATACCTGCGCCTCGCCGACGACTACCTCGGCGAAGCCGCGCTGATGGACCTGGAGAACCTGGAGCACAACACCCGCGACGGCCTGCACATCGCCTCCCTGGCCGGCACCTGGCTGGTGCTGGTCGCCGGCTTCGGCGGCATGCGCCACCGGGACGGTACGCTCCACTTCGCGCCCCGCCTGCCGGAAACCCTCACTCGGCTGCTGTTCACCGTGCAGATCCAGGGCCGAAGCCTGCAAGTGGAGATCACCGGTTCCGCCACCACCTACCGCCTGCTCAAGGGAGCCGATCTGACGATCCGGCACTACCAGCGGCCGGTCACGCTCAACGGCCGGCGTCCGCAACAACGCCCCACACCACCTCTGCCGCCCCGTCCCGAGCCCCGGCAGCCACCAGGACGCCGCCCGAAATCCCGCCACCCCGAACACATGTGACAACACACCCGCCGCCGCACACCGAACCCGATCACAGCGGCTGCGGCAATCCTCGGTGACGTGGCGGAGCATAAGGACAGGCGGACCGGGCCAAGCGGCGCAGGAAGATCACAGCCCGTCTCGCCTGCTCACCAGGCAGGACGCGCGCTGCCCGCTCCGCGGAGAGCTACCCGGCGAGAAGACCGCCCTCCCGCCCGCCAGGGGAACGGGCGAAACCGGTCAGGATTCGACCTTGCGGGCTACCCCGCCCATCGTCCACGTCTTCTCACGGCCCTGCGTCGCCAGCGGGTTGTCGGGGCGCCAGTGGCGGACGTAGACCAGGCCGGGCTCGACCAGCTCCAGCCCGTCGAAGAATCGCAGCACCTGGTCACTGCGCCGGGAGGCGTCCTCATGGCGGCCGAGGACCTTCCGGTAGATGTCGACCAGCGGACCCGCCGCCTCCGGGCGCGTGTCGAAGACGACGTGGCCGATGGCGAAGTGGCTGCCCGCGGGCACCGCGTCGCGCAGGATCGCCACGTTCTTGTGCGGGTTGTCCTCGTCGGGGATGAACTGCAGGGCCGACAGGATCAGGACGGCCACCGGCAGGTCCAGGTCGATCAGGCGCCGCAGCTCGGGGTCGTTGAGCAACTCGCGGGGGTGCAGCACGTCACCCTCGACGATGGTGGTGTGGAGGTTGGTGGCCAGCATGGCGCGGGCGTGGGAGAGCACGACCGGATCGGTGGCGACGTAGACCACGCGGGTGTCCGGCGCGATCGCCTGGGCCACCTGGTGGACGTTGTTGCGGGTGGGCAGCCCGGAACCGAGGACGACGAACTGGGTCATGCCCTGCTCGACGAGATAGCCCGTCACCCGGCGTAGGAAGGCCTGAGCCTCCTGGGACATGGTCCTGATCTCCGGCGCGATGGCGAGCACTTCCTCGGCGGCCTTACGGTCGGCGGCGAAGTTGTCCTTGCCCCCCAGGAAGTAGTCGTTCATCCTGGCGATGTTGGGCACGCTCGTGTTCAGGCCGGCCGCCGGTCGCCGGTCGGCGTCGCTCATCTGTCATCTCCTCTGTCGCCTCTGACGTCCTCCCGGGCTCGCGGTCCGGGGATTTCGGCACCCGGTCGGTTCCGGTGACACTCAACTGTCAGGGCGTGGGTAACGATCGAGGGGCCAAGCTGTTTTCCGGGGCAGTCTATTCCTTGCGGCCTACTCCGCCGACGACCCAGACGGAGTCCGGCCGGTGGGGCACCGCGCCCTCCGGCCGCCACCGGGGAATGTAGACGAGGCCCGGCTCGACGGGTTTCAACCCATCGAGGAAAGGCTCGACCTCGGCTCTGGTGCGCAGGTTCGCGCGGCGGGGACCGGTGATCGACCCGCGATCCTGAAAGAGGTCGGCGAGCTTCGCGGTTCTCTCGGGACACAGGTCCGAGACAGCGTGGGAGATGGCCATGTAGCTGCCCGGGGCCATGGCCTTCCGCAGGGTGGCGGTGACCCGCAGGGCCTCGGCGTCGTCCGGGAAGTCGGTCAGGAACGAGAAGAGGAGGATCGCCACGGGCCGATCGAGGTCGATCACGCCGGTGAGGCCGGGATGGGCCAGCAGGCCTTCCGGGTCGCGGGCGTCGGCCTCGATGACCGTGGCCCGGCCGTCCTCCTTCAGGAGGGCCCGGGCGTGCACGACGACCATCGGGTCGTTGTCGACGTAGACGACCCGCGCGTCGGGAGCGATGTCGTGCAGGATCTGGTGCGCGCTGCCCTGGGTCGGCAGTCCGCAGCCGATGTCGATGAACTGGCGTATGCCGGTCTCGGCGAGAAACCGCACGACGCGGCCGAGGAACCTGCGTCCCTCCACCGACATGGCGGGAAGTTCGGGGGCCAGTTCGAGCGCCACCCGCGCGGCGTCGCGGTCGGCGGCGAAGTTGTCCTTGCCACCCAGGAAGTAGTCGGCTATCCGGCCCGCGTTCGGGATCGTGGGGTCGAACCTGAGGCGCTCAGGTTGCGGCGACGCCATGATGTCCTCCGTCCGGCGGTGCGGCTTTCAGCGGACATTATCGGCCCTCAGGCCCCGAGGTGATGTATTTCGGGTCAATAACCCCTTCTGGCGGCGCATCTTCCTGATGCTCGGCTGCCTGCGCTCCGGTTGGGCGCCGTTTCGCCGGTGACGGGCCGCGCCGCGCTCAGTGGCAGGCCTCCAGGTGGCGTCCCCCTCTCCCAGGGAGGGCGAAGGCCGCCCATACCGCCTTGCCGCGGGTCTCCAGGGGAGCCCAGCCCCACATCTCGCTGATGCCGTCGACCACCTGTAGCCCCCGGCCGCTCTCCGCCTCGTAGTCGGGCTCGCGCAGGCAGGGCTCCTGGTCACTGGAGTCGGTGACCGCGCACAGCATCGAGCGTTCGGTGTGGCAGAGGATCACCTTGACCTCGGGGCAGGCCCGGGAGTGCTGGACGCCCCGCGTGCCGTGACGTACGGCGTTGGTCACGAGTTCGGAGACCACGACACCGGTGTCGTCGATCAGCTGCTCGAGCTCCCAGGCCCTCAGGGCGCCGGCGGTGAACTCACGGGCGGTCCGTGCGACGCACGGATCGTGGCGAAAGCTGCGTACGGCCATCTGCAGCCGGTTGACGTGGCTCTCGCCGCCGGCCCAGGGGGGCAGGCCGCTCGGGGGCAGTAGGTGATCGAGCATCGACAACCACCGTTCCCACCCTCCGATCTCAGCTCGGATGGGTGTGGCTTCATGTCTCTGGTAACCAGTCATCGACGACCTTGGGGGTGGGCGATCGTGCGGCAAGGGCGATCCGTCTAGTCATCTTGCACGCCGTAATGTGCATAGGCAAGTACAGATGCACGTGCATCTGCACAAAAAGCTCTATGCTCGTGGTGTTGTTTCCCTCCCTAATCGGTGAGAGGCGAGGATGAACCAGCTGTACAACGGCATGCCGGCAGCCCTGATGGGCGGAATCGTCTGGCGCAAGAGCCACTTCAGCAACCCCAGCGGCAACTGCGTGGAGCTCGCGGAACTCCCCGACGGCAGGGTCGCGATGCGCAACTCCCGCGATCCCGAAGGGCCCGCGCTGATCTACACGCGCCGCGAGGCCGACGCCTTCGTCCGCGGGGTGAAGAGCGGGGAGTTCGACGACCTGATCACCTGACTGCCGGCGAGAGGTGGTTGAAGAATAAAATTCTCTATGGCCTGGGCTTGGCGGGCGGAGTACCGTGAAAGGTCGCGATCGCCGCAAGGAAGTCGGAACAGGCTCGCGTTCCGTGCCCAAAGGACTGTAGATGATCACACCTCACGCCGACGGTCAGCCGGTCGTTCCAACCCCCATGGCCGTGCCGAGAGGCAGTTCCACGGTGCTGCGGATCGTCCTGGGAGCGCAGCTCCGCCGTCTGCGCGAGCACCGGGGCATCACCCTGGAGGAGGCGGGGAACGCCATCCGGGCCTCGCACTCGAAGGTCAGCCGCATGGAGCTCGGCAGGGTCAGCTTCCGGATCAGGGACGTCGCAGACCTGCTCACCCTGTACGGCGTGACCAGCGAGGACGAGCGGGAGCCGCTGCTGTCCCTCGTCGAGAAGGCCAACCTCACCGGCTGGTGGCACAACTACAACGACGTGCTGCCCAGCTGGTTCGAGACGTACGTGGGGCTGGAGGAGTCGGCCACCGGCATCCGCAACTACGAGGTCCAGTTCGTGCCGGGACTGCTGCAGAGCGAGGGGTACGCGCGAGCCGTCGTCCAACTGGGCTTCCCCTCGGCCTCCCGGGAGGAGCTGGACCGCCGGGTGCGGCTGCGCATGGCGCGCCAGCGGCTGCTGCGAGGCTCCGCGCCGCCCCACCTGTGGGCCGTGCTGGACGAGGCCGTGCTGCGCCGCCCGCTCGGCGGGGTTCAGGTGATGTGCGAGCAGATCGACCACATCCTGACGGCGCTCGAACTGCCCAATGTGACGGTCCAGATCGTGCCCTTCAGCGTGGGTGGGCACGCCGCGGCCGGCGGGCCCTTCAGCATCCTGCGGTTCGCCCAGCCCGACCTGCCCGACGTGGTCTACCTGGAACAGCTCACCAGCGCCGTCTACCTGGAGAAGCGCGACGACGTCGACAGCTACCTGGAGGTCATGGAGCGCCTGTGCATCGAGGCCGAGCCGGTCACCCGCACCCGCGAGATCCTGCTGGGAATCCGTGAGGAGCTGAGCAGGAAGCGCTAGCCGGGAGGCGGGGCGACCCGCCGCCGCCTCGCCCCCCCGGCGGTCTCGCCCCTGGGGAGAGGCTCTCGCCGCGTCCGCGCTCCCGCGCCGTGGTCGCGAGGGCGCCGCCCCGATCTGATCGCGGAGGTGGCCGGGCTCCGGGCCGTCAGTCCACGAAGGGGGCCACCAGGACGTCGACGATGTCCTCGTAGCCGAGTCCCTTGTGCGCCAACTGCCCGGCCACCGCGAGTTCCGCGAGGCCGTGGGCCGTCGAAAGCAGGGCCATCAGCCGGGCCTTGGGCGCCGCCCCCTCCCCGGCGCCCGCCATGCCGAGCGCCGTCGTCACCTGGTCGATCGCCTCCTCCAGTTCCGGATGGTGGCCCGCGAGGAACTCCGAGGCGAACACCAGCCGGTACTCCTCACGGTGCGCCGTGGCGTACTCGACGTAGCTCAGGTAGAAGGCCCGCAGCCGGTCGCGCCGGTCGGCTTCCTGCGAGATCGCCGCGGCGACGTGCGCGCTGAGGTCGGCGATGACCCGGACGGCGAGCGCGGCCAGCAGTGCGGTCTTGTCGGTGAAGTGCCGGTAGGGGGCCGTGCGGGACAGGCCGGTCAGGTCGCCGACGGCGCGCAGTGTCACGGCGTCGAGCCCCTCCTCGCGCAGCAGCCTCAGCGCGCTCTCGACCAGGCGGGTCCTGGTGTCGTCCATCATGCGCCCGCACCTTCCCCGGCAGCCTGTGTTGACAATGTCAACGTAGCTGGTTGACACTGTCAACGTGATGTTGACGACGTCAACTGGAGAGCTATGAAGATCACGGTGAACGGAGTCCCCGCCACGGTGGACGCAGGCTCCGACGACGCCGCAGTGGACGTCCTGCGCGACGGGCTCGGCCTCACCGGCGCCAAGGCCGCCTGCCGCACCGGAGTCTGCGGCGCCTGCACGGTCATGGTGGGCGGCACGCCCCAGGCGAGCTGCCTGCTGCCCGCCGCCGTCCTGGAGGAACGCGAGGTCGTCACCGCGGAGGGCCTCGACCACCCCGTCCAGCGGGCGTTCGCGGTCCACGACGGCCTGCAGTGCGGCTACTGCACGCCAGGGTTCGTGGTGGAGGCCGCGGCCTTCGTCGACGCCTGGCGCGCCGAGCACGGCGACGTCGCTCCGCCGCGCGAGCGGATCGCCGCCGCCATGGCGGGCCACCTGTGCAGGTGCGGCGCCTACGAGGGGATCCACGCGGCGATCGCCGCCGCCTGCCGCGGCGAACACGACGGCGCCGCCGGGACCCCCGCCCGCCTGGAGGCGATGGACAAGATCACCGGCCGGGCCCGCTACACCACCGACGTACGCCTGGACGGCCAGCTGGAGGGGGTGGTCATCCGCTCCACCAGGGCACACGCCCGCGTCACCGCGGTGACCGCCGGCACCGCGCACGTCGTCGACCTGCTGCCGCCCGATCGCACCGTCCGCTACGCGGGCCAGCCCGTCGCCGCCGTGGCCGCCCCCACCCGCCGCGAGGCCCTGGCGATCGCGGAGGCCGCGGAGATCGGCTACGACCCGATGCCCGCCGCGCTCGACGACACGCCCCAGGCCCCGCCCGTCTACGACGAGTCCACCAGGAAGCACGCCCCCAGCTCCAGCGAGGGGTTGGACCTGCCCGGCGGCTGGCACGGCAATGTGCGCGGCCCCTTCACCAGGGCGAGCTGGCGCGGACGCACCGCCGTCAAACGGATCGAGGCCGCGCGGCGCGACGCCGACCCCCGCCTGGTGACCGGCACGTTCACCACCGCCGTGCAGGTCCACACCCCGATGGAGCCGCACGCCTGCGTGGCCCGCTGGGACGGCGAGGGCGACCTCCACCTGCACCTGTCCACCCAGACCGTGGGCCTGGCCACCGAACACGCGGCCAGACGCTGGAACCTGCCCGCCGACCGGGTCCACGTCGTCGCCGATCACGTCGGCGGCGGTTTCGGGGCCAAGAGCGGCGTCACCGTCGAGACGGTCGCGGCCGTCGAGCTCGCCCGGGCCTGCGGCGCACCGGTCCGCGTGGTGTTCGGCCGCGCCGAGGAACTCACCGACGCGGGCAACCGCCCCGGTACCCGCACCACGCTCGAACTGCTCACCGACGACCGGGGCGACCTCGCCGCCCTCACCGTGGACGTCCACGGGCGCGGCGGCGTGGCCATCGGATCGATGGTCGCCGGGATGGCCCGCCTCATGTACGGCACCGCGCCCCGGCGGCTCCGCGACTACGACGTGGTCACCAACGAGCCGCCGGGCACCCCGTTCCGCGGACCTGGGGCGCCGCCCCTGCTCTGGGCGCTGGAGCAGGCGGTGGACGAGGCCGCCCACCGCCGCGGCGAGGACCCGATCGCGCTGCGCCGCCGCTGGGACGGCAACCGCAAACGGCACGCCCTCTACGACAGGGCACTGGCCCTGCCGCTGTGGGCCGACCGGCCGCGGACCGGCTCCCAGACGGGCCGCTTCCGCAGGGGCGTCGGGGTGGCCGCCGCCAACTGGCTCTACATGCTCGACCCCGCCACCGAGGTGGAGCTGCGCGTCGAGGGCGACACGGTCGTGGCCGCCACCTCGACCCAGGACATCGGGACCGGCATCCGCAGCGTCATCGCCGACATCCTGCGGGAGGAACTCGCGCTGCCCGCCGAGCGCGTCCGCGTCGAGATCGGCAGGACGGGCACTGTGCACGGACCGCCCTCCATCGGCAGCCGCACCACGGCCTCGGTCGCCCCGGCCGTACGCGACGCCGCGCGGCGGCTGCGGGAGCTGGGCCTGAGCGACGGGGCCAGGGTCGTCGGCAGGCGCCGCCGCGACCGGCGCGGTTATCTGACCCCGGTCGCGGTGGCCGGTATAGCCCTCGGCCGGGGGTTCAGCGGCGCCGTCCACGTCACCGAGGTCGAGGTCGACACCCGCCTGGGAGCCGTCAGGCCGCTGCGGGTGTGGGCGGGGATCGCGGTGGGCCACATCTACGCCGAACGGCTGGCGCGCAGCCAGTGCGAGGGCGGCGTCGTGCAGGGCATCGGCTACGCGCTGTACGAGGAGCGCCTGGTCGACCCGGTGACGGGAACCGTGCTGACCGCCAACCTCGACGACTACCGCATTCCCGGCATCGGTGACACCCCCGAGATCACCGTGCACTTCCACCGCGACGGCTGGGACCACGTCAACGGCAACGGCGTCGGAGTCGGCGAGATCTCCACGATCGGCGTGGCCGCCTCGGTGGGCAACGCCGTCCACAACGCCACCGGCTGGCGCCCCCACGACCTGCCCATCCGCCCCGACCGGCTCCTCGAAGGGATCTCCCGTTGACCTCCTCCCCGAAGCCGCCCCCCGGATTCCCCGGAGCGGGTCCGCTCTCCCCGGAGCCGGACCCTGAAGCCCCCGCGACGAGGCTCCCGCCGGCCCCTGGGCCGTACCTCGTGCTCCCCGAGGGAGCCGTCCCATCGGCCCTTTCCCCGGAGCGGCGGTTCCGGGTCCGCGCACCGGAAGGCGTCCGATGACCGCGCTCACCGACCTCGACGACCTCGGCGACGCCGTGCGGCGCGGGGGCGAGTTCCGCGCCGGAGGCACCGACCTGATGGGCCGCCGCGCGGCCGGGCCGCACGTGGACCTGCGCGGCCTGCCCGGTCTGACCGGCCTCGCCTGGCAGCCGGACGGCGCAGTCCGGATCGGCGCGCTGACCACGGTCGCGCGCGTCGCCGCCGACGCGCGTCTCGGTGCCGCCCACCCCTGCCTGGCGCTGACGGCGGCGGGCCTGGCCACGCCCCAGATCCGGGAGGTGGCCACGGTCGGGGGCAACCTGCTGCAGCGCAACCGCTGCGCGTACTTCCGCGGCCCGTCCTTCTCCTGCCACCAGAACGGCGGCGGCCACTGCCCGGCCCGCGCCGGGCTCGCCCCGAACGCCGCGATCGTCGACACCGGACCGTGCATAGCCCCGCACCCGTCGTCGCTGGCGGTGGCGCTGCTCGCCTGTGACGCCCTGGCCGAGGTCCACGGCGGTGTCCGCGATGATGTCCGAGATGATGTCCGCAGTGGGGCCCCGTTCCCGGTCGGCGACCTGTACGGGGACGGCTCCGACCCCACCCGTGACCACCTGCTGGGGCCGGGGGAGATCCTGCTGTCCGTCGTCCTGCCGCCGTCCGTGCCGGGCGAGCGGGCCGCCTACCACCGGGCGATCGGCAGGTCCGAGGCCGAGTGGCCGCTGGTGGAGGCGGCGGCGCGGCTGGTCGTGGACGGCGGCAGGATCACCTTCGCCAGGGTGGCCGCGGGCGGCGTCGCCCGCGTCCCGGTGCGCCTGCCCGAGGTCGAGGAGGCGCTCCTGGCCGGGGAACCTCTCGACCGGGCGGCCGGGCTGGCCACCGCCCGGTGTACCCCGGCGGCTCGCAACCGTTACAAGCTCGCCCTGCTCTCCGGGACCGTCCTGGAGGTTCTGGAGCGCGCCACCGGAACCGCCGGGCACCGCTGACCGGCTCGCCCGTACCGACCCGCGCGGCTCCTCGCCGTGGCGAGAAGCCGCGAAACACACCTCAGCGGGGCGGTCGCGCGGCCGCGACCAGCCCCGTCTCGTAGGCGACGATGACGAGCTGGGCCCGGTCGCGCGCGCCGAGCTTGCCGAGCAGCCGGCCCACGTGCGTCTTCACGGTCGCCAGGCTCAGGGTCAGGTGCTCGGCGATCTCGGCGTTGGACAGCCCCCGGGCGATGAGCGCCAGAACGTCGCGCTCCCGTCCGGTGATCCCCTCGAGCTCGCGGGCCACCGGGCGCGCCGGTTCCGGGAGCCGGGAGAACTCGGCGATGAGCCGGCGCGTCACCGTCGGGGCGAGCAACGCCTCGCCGGAGGCGACCACCCGGATCGCGGCCAGCAGATCGCCCGGCGGGGTGTCCTTCAGCAGGAAGCCGCTGGCCCCGGCGCGTAGCGCCGCGTAGACGTACTCGTCCAGGTCGAACGTGGTGAGCATGAGCACACGCACCCCCAGGACGCCCGTGGGGCCGCAGATGCGCCGGGTCGCCTCGATGCCGTCCATCTCCGGCATCCGCACGTCCATGAGCACCACGTCCGGCGACTCGTCGCGGGCCAGCTCCACCGCCTCGGCACCCGTCCCGGCCTCGCCGACCGTCACCAGATCGGGGGCGCTGTCCACCAGCAGCCGGAAACTTCCGCGCAGCAGCGCCTGGTCGTCCACGACGAGCACCCGGATCACGGCGCCTCCCCGTACGGCATGCGCGCCGAGATCCCGAACCCGCCCTCGGGACGGCGCCCGGCTGTGAGACTCCCGCCGTACACGGCCACCCTCTCGCGCATCCCGATCAATCCGTGCCCCGGGCCGCCGGGCAGCACCCGCTCACCGGGCCCGTCGTCGGCGACCTCGACCCTGACCTCGCCCGCCGACGCCTCGACCGAGACCCGGCACCGGGCGGGGGCGGCGTGCCTGACGACGTTGGTCAGCGCCTCCTGGACGATCCGGTACACCGACAGCTCCACTCCCTCCGGCAGGCCGGTCGCCCGGACGTCCAGTTCGACGCGGACCCCGGCCATCGCCGCCTGCCCGGCCAGCACGGAGAGGTCCGTCAGACCGGGGGAGGGGGTGAGGTCGGGTGGTGCGTCGAGATCGGAGCGGAGCACGCCCAGCAGCCGGCGCATCTCGGTCAGCGCGCCCCGGCTCGTGATCTCGATGACGCGCAGCGCGTCCGCGGCCTCCTCGGGCCGCGCCGCGGCGACGTGGTTGGCGATGCCCGCCTTGACGGCGATCAGGCTCATGCTGTGCGCCACCACGTCGTGCAGCTCACGGGCGATCCGCAGCCGTTCCTCGGTGACCGCCCGGTCGGCGAGTTGCTCGGCCGACCGCACCGCGTGCGCCCGGCGCTCGCGCACGGCACGACCGGCGATCCAGGCGCCACCCATGAAGGCCACTCCTGCCAGCAGCACCCCGGCGATGTTCGCCGCCCGGCCGGGGCCACCCGCCACCGACAGCAGCAGGACGGCCACCGCGCTGCAGGCGCCGATCGCGAGCGTGGGCTCCCCGCGCGGCCGGGGCAGGGTGAGCGCCACCATGTAGATCGCGAAGGCCGCCGCCGCGAACCTGTCGTGCGCCAGGCCGAGAAGGACGGACGCCAGCGACATCGCGAGGACGGCGCAGAAGACGGTGAGCGGCCACAGCCGCCGCACCGCGAGCGGCAGGGCGACCCCGGCCAGGACCAGGTACTCCGCCCAGGCGGGCACCGCGGGATCCGGGCTTCCGGCCGCGAACAACAGGAGCGCGACCGCGTATCCGGCCGCCGCCACGGCATCGAGGCGGACGAGCCGGTCATGGCTCCAGCGGCTCAGGAAGAGTGAGTCGTCCACGCTGGAACGGTATCCGCCGGGGTCGTGTCCTCGCCTCCACCTCAAGGACGTCATCCCCGGGGCCCACCTTCGCGCGCCGTGGCCGCCGCCGTCGGACCCGGGGCTGAGCGTGAAGTGCCCGCCGTAGGCCGACGCGGGCGCGGCCCGCCCCGCGAGAGCCTCGACGACATGATCGAAATCATGAGGCTGACCAAACGCCACGGCGACAAAGCCGTGCTGGACGGGCTGTCGTTCCAGGTGAAACCGGGTCTGGTCACCGGTTTCCTCGGCCCCAACGGCGCGGGCAAGTCGACCACCATGCGCGTCCTGCTCGGCCTGGACGCCCCCACCTCGGGCCACGGGCTCGTCAACGGGCGCCGCTACGCCACGATGCGGTACCCGATGCGCGAGGTCGGCGCGCTGCTCGACGCGAACGCGGTGCACGGCGGCCGCAGCGCGCTCGACCACCTGCGCTGCCTGGCGCGTGGCAACCGGATAGGGCTCTCCAGGGTGACGGACGTCCTGGAGCAGGTCGGCCTGGCCGGAGTCGCCCGCAGACGGGTCGGTGGCTTCTCCCTCGGCATGCGTCAGCGGCTGGGGATCGCGGCGGCGCTGCTCGGCGACCCGGGGGTGCTGATGTTCGACGAGCCGGTCAACGGGCTCGATCCGGAGGGCGTGCGGTGGATCCGCCATCTGATGCGCTCGCTGGCCGCAGAGGGACGCACCGTGCTGCTCTCCAGCCACCTGATGAGCGAGATGGAGCTCACCGCCGATCGCCTCGTGATCATCGGCCGCGGCAGGCTGGTCACCGAGACCACGGTCGGAGAACTGGCCGCCCGCCATGACCGGGGCGTGCTGGTGCGCTCCCCCCGGGCCGCCGAGCTCACCGGAGTACTGGAGGCCGCCGGGGCGACGGTCGACACGGAGCCGGGAGGGGGAGTGGTCGTCAGGGGACTGGACGTCGCGGCGATCGGTGACCTGGCCGCGGGGAGCGGCCTCGCCGTGCACGAGGTCACCCCGCGCAGTGCCTCCTTGGAGGAGGCCTACATGGAGCTGACCGCTGACAGCGTCGAGCACCGGGCGGGCGGGCGATGAGCGGTCTGTCGCGGCGCGAGGGACCGGGTGGCCTGATGGCTGTCGACGTGCCGGCCGCGGAGTGGCTGAAGCTCCGCACGGTCCGCTCCACCTGGTACGTCCTGGCGGTCGTCGCGGTCTTCGTCGTGCTCGCGGCCGTGTTCACCCTGTACGTGGGCAGCCTCTGGGACGGGTTGCCGCCCGAGGGGCGGCTCACCCTGCGCGCGGCGCGTCCCGAGCAGATCATCCTGATGCCGGTGCAGATCTGCATGGCCGTGCTCGGCGTTCTCTCGTTCACCTCCGAGTACGCCACCGGCATGGCCCGCACCAGCTTCACGGTGCTGCCGCAGCGGGGAGTCGTGCTGGCGTCCAGAGCCGCGGTCGTGGCCGCCGTCGCGTTCACGGTGGGGCAGGCGAGCGGTTTCATCACCTTCTTCGTCAGCCGGTTGATCATCGGTGACCGCCCGATCCCGGACTTCGCCGCGCCACTGTCGCAGGAGTTTCCGAAGATCTTCGCCGGGGGGCTGTCGGTGGTGGTGCTCGCCATGATCGGGCTCGGCGTGGGCGCCGTCCTGCGCTCCACCGCGGGGGCGATCACCGCCGTCGTCGTGTACCTGTACGTGTTCCCGAGGTTCGCGCTCCTGCTGCCCGATCCGTGGAACGCCAGGATCGGCTCGGTGCTGCTGGAGGACCTGACCGCCCAGGCCACGGGTGAGCCGCCGGTGGCGGTCGGGCTGGGCGACGCGGCCGCCGGGATCGGACTGTCGCCGCCCGCGGCGCTGGCGGTGATGTTCCTGTACGTCGTCGTCGCGCTCGCCGCGGCCGCCGTCACGCTCGCTCGCCGGGACGTGTGATCCTTCCGGATGCCGGGCCTGTGGCTTACTTTGTAAAGGCGGCGGCTTCGAGGACTCCCCACGGCAGAATCGAACGGCAACGCCGGGGGAGTCTCACCTAAGGGTGATCATCAGATGCCCGGCCAGACCCCTGCTCGCCGCTTCGACCATCTCCAGTACCTCGGCGAAACCCTCACGTTCACCGTAGTAGGGGTCGGGCACCTCGGAGCCCTCCGGGGCCGTGGGGTCGAAGGAGCGGAACAGGCGCACGTCCGCCCCCTTGGGGGCAAGGCGGCGCAGGGCGCTCAGGTTGCGGGTGTCCATGGCCAGCACCAGGTCGATCCGGCCGTACCAGTCACGCAGGAACTGCCGGGCCCGGTGCCGCGAGCCGTCGTAGCCGTGGTCGGCGAGCATCTCGGCGGCCCGCGGGTCCATCGGGTCGCCCTGATGCCAGCCGCCGGTGCCCGCGCTGTCGACCGTGACGCGATCTCCGAGGCCGTGCTCGTCGAGGGTCTTTCTCAGCACGACCTCGGCCATCGGCGACCGGCAGATATTTCCCATGCACACCACGCATATGCGATAACTCATGCCTACCAGGATGCCGTCTGCCGAGGGTGCGGCGACCGGGTGCGCGGGCTGTCGGGGAAGGGATCGTCGCCGAAGCGGACTCCGCGCCGGATCCGCCCGCGAAGCCTCGATGACCGCAGCCCTCCCGGACGGTTGCCCGCCGGCACGCGCCCGGTTCCGCGAATCGCCGGCGGTTTTCTCGGCGGAGGTGGAATCGATCACGTGCGAGCGATGTTCGACTGCCCTGTAGACATCGTCCATGAGGTGGAGGTTCCCGTGGGAAAACTGAGCGAAGACGCCAAGAACCTGCTCAAGCAGCCGATTCATGCCTGGGTGACCACCGTCAGGCCGGACGGTTCGCTGCACAGCACGGTCGTGTGGGTTGACGTCGACGGAGACGATGTCGTCTTCAACACGGCCGTGGGCCGGGCCAAGGAGCGTCACCTGCGCGAGGACCCGCGCGTGTCGGTGAGCGTCCTGGACCCCCAGAACGCCTACCACCTGGTCAGCGTCTCGGGGAAGGCCCGGCTGGAGCTGGAGGGCGCGGACGAGGTCATCGACGGCCTGGCGAACAAGTATCTCGGTGTGGAGTCCTATCCCTTCCGTAAGCCGGATGAGCAGCGCGTCACCGTGCGGATCACGCCCGATGACGTCATCTTCAACCCGGCGAGCTGAGCGGCGGCGAGTGGTCGCGGCGTGCCCGCGCCCACCCGCCGCACCGGTGCACGGCTGACCGTCGCCGGGCCTGGCCGCGATCCGCGGCCAGGCCCGGCACCGGGCTAGCATGTCGCCCGGTGGAGCGGTAGAACGGCATCGGGAAGGGGTGGGTGATGTCTGACCTCGTCACCGTCGTCGGCATCGGAGCCGATGGCTGGGCCGGGCTCTCCCAGGAGGCGCGGCGCGAGCTGCACGCCGCCGAGGTCCTGATGGGGAGCGCTCGGCAGCTGGGGCTTCTCCCCGAGCCCAGCGCCGAGCGCGTCGTCTGGCCCTCCCCGCTGCTGCCCGCCCTGCCCCGGCTGATCGCCTCCCACCGGGGCCGCCGGGTGTGCGTGCTGGCCAGCGGCGATCCCATGTTCCACGGCATCGGCGCGACCCTGGTACGGCTGCTCGGCGCCGACCGGGTCCGGATCCTGCCGCACCCGTCGTCGGTCTCCCTGGCCTGCGCCAGGCTCGGCTGGGCGGTCGACCGGGTCGAGGTGGTCAGCCTCGTGGCGCGTCCCGTCGAGGTGCTGCACCCCGCCGTCCAGGACGGCCGCCGGGTCCTGGTCCTCAGCGCCGACGGCCACACTCCGGCCGGGGTCGCCGGGTTGCTCGCCGCCCGAGGTTACGGCGCGAGCGCGATGACGGTCCTGGAAAGGCTGGGCGGCGCCGAGGAGCGGGTGATCTCCGGTACGGCCGGTCAGTGGTCCCTGCCGGTGACCCACGCTCTCAACGTCGTCGCCGTGGAGTGCCGTGCCGATGCCGGGACCGTTCCGCTGCCCCGCCTGCCCGGCCTGCCGGACGAGGTGTTCGAGCACGACGGCCGGCTCACCGGGAGTGAGGTGCGCGCGGTCGTCCTGTCCCGGCTGGCGCCCACCCCGGGCGAGCTGCTGTGGGACATCGGTGCGGGGGCGGGCGGCATCGGTGTCGAGTGGATGCGTGCCCATCCGGAGAACCGGGCCGTCGCGGTGGAATCCCACCCCTCACGGGCGGCCGTGATCGCCCGTAACGCCGCGGCGCTGGGAGTTCCCGGTCTCGACGTGGTGACCGGTGCCGCCCCCGCCGCGCTCGCCGGGCTGAAGGCGCCGGGAGCCGTCTTCATCGGCGGTGGGGTGACCGTTCCCGGGGTGGTGGAGGGCTGCTGGGAGGCGCTGCGACCGGGCGGCAGGCTGGTGGCCGGCGCGGTGACCGTCGAGTCGGAGGCGGTTCTGGCCTCCTGGCAGGGGGAACTCGGTGGAGACCTGGTCCGGCTGGCGGTCAGCAGGACCGCCCCGGCCGGCGGCTTCACCGGCTGGCGGCCCATGGCGCCCGTCACGATCTGGACCGTGGTCAAGCCGCCGGTTCGGAAGAGCGCCCGCTGAGCGGCCCGGTCGGCACGGGTGCTCCCGGCGGTCCGGGTCTCGGCGCCCGCCGTGGCCGGGGGATCAGCCCAGGGCGTGGTCGAGGTTGAACGCGGCGCTGATCAGCGAGAGGTGGGTGAAGGCCTGCGGGAAGTTGCCGAGCTGCTCACCGGTCTGCCCGATCTCCTCGGCGTACAGGCCGAGGTGGTTGGCGTAGGTGAGCATCTTCTCGAACGCCAGCCGCGCCTCGTCCAGGCGCCCGGCGCGGGTGAGCGACTCGACGTACCAGAACGAGCAGATCGAGAACGTGCCGTCCTGCCCGTGTAGCCCGTCCGGGCTGACCGAGGGGTCGTAGCGGTAGACCAGCGCGTCCGACACCAGGTTCGCGCCGAGCGCGTCGAGGGTGGACAGCCACTTGGGGTCGGTGGGGGAGATGAACTTGGTCAGCGGCATCATCAGCACCGAGGCGTCGAGGACGTCGTCGTCGAAGTGCTGGACGAACGCCCGCAGCCGTTCCGACCAGCCGCGCCGCATGATCTGCCGGTAGATCGCGTCGCGGGCCAGCTGCCAGCGCTGCGTGTTGGCGGGCAGGCCGCGGTGGGCGGCCATCCGCATGGCCCGTTCGATCGCCACCCAGCACATCAGCCGCGAGTAGACGAAGTTCTTGCGCCCGCCGCGGGTCTCCCACACGCCCTCGTCCGGCCGGTCCCAGTTGTCGCAGACCCAGTCGACCAGGAGGTGGACCTCCTCCCACAGGTCACTGGAGATCGGCCGGTGCCACTTGTCGTAGAGGTAGACCGAGTCGAGGAGAGCGCCGTAGATGTCCAGCTGGAGCTGGTCCACGGCGGCGTTTCCGACGCGCACCGGGGCCGAGCCCTGGTAGCCCTCCAGGTGGGGCAGCTCGATCTCGGGCAGTTCGGTGCGCCCGTCGATGCCGTACATGATCTGCAACGGCCCGGAGGGACCACCGCAGTCGTGGCTGACGTGCTTGGACAGGAAGTTCATGAACGCCTCGGCCTCCTCGCCGAAGCCCAGCCTGAGCAGCGCGTACACGCAGAACGCCGAGTCGCGGATCCAGACGTACCGGTAGTCCCAGTTGCGCTCCCCGCCGACCCGCTCGGGCAGGCTGGTCGTCGCGGCGGCCACGATCCCGCCGGTGGGCGCGTAGGTGAGGAGCTTCAGTGTGAGCGCGGAGCGGTGCACCATCTCCCGCCACCGGCCGCGGTAGCGCGACGCCGACAGCCAGCGGCGCCAGAACGCGACGGTGGCGGTGAACTGCTCCTCGGCCTCCTCGATCGGGCACGGGCGCGGGGCCAGGTCGTCGCTGAGCCTGTCGAGGGCGAACACCGCCCACTCGCCCTCGTTGAGCTTGAACTCCGAGCGTACGTCCTGACCGTCCGCCTCCAGGGTCGCGCTGGAGGCGAGGGTCAGGCGGAGCGACGGTGACTCGAAGATCGCCCGGCCGTCCCGCATGCTCAGGATGTGGGACTGCCTGCCGTAGTCGAACCTGGGAGCCACCCGTGCCCGGAACGGCAGTGATCCCCGTACGCATCTCACCCGCCGGATCAGCCGGTGCCGGTCGCACTCGCCGCAGTCGTCGACGACCGGCATGAAGTCCTGGATCTCGCCCACCCCGTCGGTCGCGGAGAACCGGGTGATCAGCACGTTGGTGTCCGGGAAGTAGAACTGCCTGGTTCTCGCGGGCACATCGGTGCCCAGCTCGAACGAGCCGCCCCGGGCGGTGTCCAGTATCGAGCCGAACACGCTCGGCGCGTCGAAGCGCGGGCAGCAGTACCAGTCGATCGTGCCGCGGGTGTCCACCAGCGCCACGGTGCGCAGGTCACCGATCAACCCGTGGTCGGCGATGGGCGGGTATCCGGGAGCTCCCGCCGGGTCCTGAGGGCCGGGCCGTGCTGCTGTCATGTCGGCCCTCCCAGGTCGCGAGCCGGGTACCCTACGTCCTCAAGCTACGCGGCCCGGACACCTGTCCGGCTCCGCCTCGGGGCAAGGAGTCGGCAGGTTTTCGGGTACGGAACGGCAAAGGCCCCGCGGGGCCTCTGCCGCCGGGTTCAGGCACTCTCCGCGCGTCCCAGCCGCCAGTAGCCCATGAAGGCCACCGAGGAGCGGTCGATTCCCGCCTCCCGTACCAGGTGGCGGCGGAGCAGCTTGACCATCCCCGCCTCGCCCGCCAGCCAGGCGTACAGGCCGTCGGTCGTGGAGGAGTCAGGGACCTCCCAAAGGATCTCCGTGTCGACGTCGACGTCCTCCAGCGGGGCGGCGGCATCGGGGGCGGTGCCCGCCGGTGCGGCGAGCGCGCTCAGGGCGTCGCGGACGGCGGGAATGAGCAGGTCGCCGTGGCGGGCACCCCCGCGGGGCAGCCAGGTGACCCGCACACCCGGGCGGACATCGAGGGCGAGCGCGTCGGCGGCCTCGGGGACCTCCAGCAGCACCGTGGCGGGCACGGAACCGGAGAGCGACTCGGCGATCGTGGTGATGGCGGGCACGGCCGTCTCGTCCCCGGCCAGCAGCAGGTGCGTCGCCCCGGCGGGCGGCGCCCACTCCTGGCCGCCGGTGGGGCCGGGGTGGGCGGCGTTGGGGCCGACCACCACGACCCGGTCTCCGGGGGTCACATGGGTCGCCCACCGGGACGCGGGGCCGGTCTCACCGTGCAGGACGAAGTCGACGTCGAGCTCGCGCAGCTCAGGCCGGACGGCGCGGGCGGTGTAGGTGCGGATCGGGTTGCGCAGCTCCTGCGGGAGCGCACGCCACCGCTGGTACCAGTCGTCCCCGTCGCCCAGGGGGGTGAGGCTGCCGTCCGGCAGCGGGAGGATCACCTTGATCCGCTGGTCGAAGCCCTTGTCGGCGAAGCCCGCCAGGTCCTCGCCGCCGAAGGTGACCCGGACGAAGCTCGGGCTGAGCCGTGCCGTCCGCAGAACCTCCACGTGGTGGCCCCGGTAGACCGGAACCCCCGCTGTCCGCTCCAGGGTCTGCTCGCCGCCCGCTGTCATCACGCCGCCTTTACTGGGAAGTGCCGTTTCCAGTAACTTAGCTTTGCCTAACCTTATTAATCAACCCGTGAGTGCGCGCTCACCGGCCCGGGAGGTCACGCGGCCCGGCGCGCCTCCGCCTCGGGGGCCGGGGTCTCGGGGGCGGAGATCTCGGGGGCAAGGCCGCTGACGGGCCGCGGGTGATCCGCGCGGTACGGCTCGTGCGCCCAGCCCGGTCTGCGCACCCGGAGCGTCTCCGGACTGCCGGCCCCGTCCTGTTCGGGCGCCCCGGCCAGGGAGAGCGAGGCCCCGGCCGGGGGCGCCCCACCGGTCCGCCGTTCCGCCCGCCGCCGAGGCTCCTGCCGCCCGTTCCTCCTGCGGTGCCGTCCCGCCGAGACGCGGGGACGCAGCCGGGACAGGACGAACGACGTGCCGAGGACGAAGGTCAGCAGCCCCGCGACCACGGCGGTCTCCATGGAGACGGGGAGCGTACCCGGGGTGTCGGTCAGGGCGGTGGAGGCCGGGGCGAGTGCCGGGCGGACCTCGATCCGGCCGATCTGCTGCGGGGCGGTGTCGTTCTTTCCCGCCAGGTTCTCCTTGACCTTGCGCGGCAGGCCGTAGCCCACGACCTTGCTCTGGTCGCGCGTCTTGCGCTTCAGCCAGACCCGGTCGACGTTCCCCTCAATGGTGTGGATCGTTCCACCCTCGACGCTCTCGACGACACCGACGTGGTCGATCCCCTTGATGTCCTTGCCGCCCGACCAGTCGAAGAAGACCAGGGCACCCGGCTCAGGTGTCCGCGACCAGGCGCCGTTCGTCTCGAACCAGCGGGCCTGCGACGGGGTCCAGGCGAACTGCCCGACGTACTGCTGTACGCCCGCCCGTTCCGCGGCCCAGGCGATGAACATCGCGCACCACGGGGCCGTCTCGTACTGCGGGTCCTGGACCACGTTGGCCGCGTACCACTCACCGAACTTGCTGTGCCGGCCGGGTCCCTCCCGGTACCCGATCTCGGGCCTGATGATTCTGAGCAGATCGTCACCGATCGGATCCATGGCCGTGAGCCACCCCGTCCACTCTCCTCCGCCCTTCCGCGAAGGGGGCGCCGTCCGATAGAGCTGGACTGTATTCGCATAAAAACCGAGAAGTGAGGCTATTAGCGGAAAAAGCAGGCTTGCGGGGCTGTCGAATACCGGATTCGACAAAAGGGGTGAAACCCTGCCGTACACCCTTTAGTATCGTTCGGCGGCCGGGAGCGGACACCACGAGCGAGAGGCCGAGGCCACCCTCGGGAGCAGGGGGCACACCGGGAGCCGCCCGTGCCCATCGGGTCGAATAGCATGTGATCGCACATGCGCGGCATGCGCGGATGCCGACGCCGAGACCCGATCTCCCGGTCCGGCGAAAACACCGGACGCGAAGGCGGAATGGGTTTCCATGTTCGACGACAAGACACAGGAGACCCTCCGCCGCCTCCTGGACCTCGCCGAGCACCCCTCGACCTCACAGGCCGAGCGTGCCCTGGCCGTCGCGCGGGTCCGGGCTCTCATCATGGTGCCCGAGGGCGACGCCCGCCGGGCACCGGTCACTCCGGCGATGGAGGCCGGGATCCTCAGCCGGGTCAGGCCGCTCGCCCACCGGGTCGAGGAGGACCTGGTGAACGCGGTGCACGGGGACCTCTACGCCTTCAGCACCCGCTACCGGGTGATCGGCGAACTCGCCGAGGAGATCGCCCTGCTGCTTGAGCGCTGGAGCGCCGTCGTACCGCAGAAGCGCCACCGGCACGAGGAGGCCGTCAGGCTCGCGGCCTCGAAGCTCGTCTACCTGCTGGAGCGGCGCGATCTGTTCCGCAAGCCCAGGTGGGGCAACCGCCCGAGAGCCAGGTAGACCTCTCAGCGGTCCGGGCGGTCGGCGAGCAGGGGAAGCAGCGGGTTCCACGCCGTACCGTCCCGGGCGTCGCGCCGCCGCCGGGCGATGGCGCTCAACGCCTCGAGAACCACGCGATTGGCCAGCGCGGCGGTGATGTCCGCGTGGTCGTAGGGCGGGCTGACCTCCACCACGTCGACTCCGACGACCGGCAACTCCAGGCAGATGCGCCGTACGGAGTCGAGGAGCTGGCGCGCGGTGATGCCGCCGGGCTCGGGCGTCCCGGTGCCCGGCGCGTGACCCGGGTCGCACACGTCGATGTCGACGGACAGGAAGACACCGTCGCACTCGTCGGTCGCGATGGCGAAGGCCTCGGTGAGGCACTCCGTCAGGCCGCGGTGCACGATCTCGGTCATCTCGTACGAGCGCATCGAGCGCTCCGCCATCCAGTCCAGCGTCTCCGGCGGCGGCCAGTAACCGCGCAGGCCGATCTGCAGGAACCGGTCGCCACGCAGCGCCCCCGACTCGATGAGCCTGCGCATCGGCTGCCCGTGCCCCCACAGCGAGCCGAACTCGATGTCGCCGGTGTCGGCGTGGGCATCGAAGTGGATCATCGAGATCCGGCCGTGCCCGAGGACGTTGGCCACGCCCTTGGCGTCGGGGAAGGCGATCGAGTGGTCACCGCCCAGGACCACCGGGATGGCTCCGGCTCGGGCCACCTTCTCGACGGCGGCCTCCAGCGCGGACAGCGAGGCCAGAATGTCGCCGGGCGGCATCTCGACGTCACCGGCGTCCAGGACGCGCAGGTCGCGCAGCCCGTCGGTGCGCAGTGCCAGGCTGGGGCGCGCCCCGTCGTGCGGCAGGTAGTCGGTCATCCGGATCGCCTGCGGCCCGAAGCGCGCTCCCGGCCGGTGCGAGGTGCCGCCGTCGAACGGCGCCCCCACGATCACGACGTCGGCGCCCGCATAGCCGGCGGGGTCATCCAGTGAGCATCGGTCGACGCCGAGGAAGGTGATGTCGGGCCCGAACTGGGCCCCGTAGCGGTTCGTCAAGGCCTCTCCGGCACACGCGATGGGTGGTGGCCGTGGCCCAGGGAGACTTTCCGCCTCGGCGAGGCGTGACCTCGCGGGAGCCGGCGATTCTTCCCGGGGCCACGGCGTGTGAACTGGCAGATCCCGGCGTCCGGGGGGAAGGGGCAGCCGGTCACCGTCTTGATGAGGTGGGACCCGCCAGAGCTCTCCGTCGACGCGCCGTACGGGGGTGTGACCCGCCGTGCGGCGGTATCGCACAACCGTGACGGTAAGCAGCTCTGCCCGGTCGCCTCAATGATGTTGCAGGATGTTGCGCGGGATTCGCCGTCGTACTCGGGGGCACGGGCCGTTCCCTCGATCCGCGAAACCCCGCGCAACCAGCCCTACCTGCCTGTCGGCTCGCCGACAGGGTCGTCGGCCTCGCTCTCCGGCGCGGTATCGTCACCGGCGCCCAACTCCTTACGCAACCGGTCGAGATCCATGCTGTGGCTGCTGTACTTCAGCTCGCGAGCAACCTTTGTCTGCTTCGCCTTGGCTCGGCCCCGTCCCATTGGCTGTACTCCCTCACGCAGGCCGTGCTCGGCCTCTCGTCACTGTCGCATCGCCGGCTGGCGCGCTCTGACGCCGCAGGTCAGCCCGCGGTAGCCGCACCAAGTATCCCGCTTGGCGGTCGATCCGTCATTGATCGGGCCCGACCGGCCGGGGACCTGTGGAAAACGGCTCCCGCCATCATAGCCAACGTCATTACGATTTGAAGAATTATGCAATTTGGCACATCATCAGGAAGGGTGTGCCGGTAAACCGGACGCCGGGGATGACCTGATCCACGGGAGGTGGGGGGCGTGAGCGAGAGCGAGTTCGCGGCGGAGTTAAGGGCGCGCATAGCCGATGTCGACGGCGAGTTGGAGCTCATGCGCCGGGCCTCCGACGATCACGCGGTCGAGGTCCTGACCGGGCGCCTGGAGAACCTGCTGCGCATCGCCGCCCGGCACTGCGTCGATGTACGCCCCCCCGGTGGCGGGCCAGTCGCCGGGGCCGCGTGATCATGCCGGTGCCACTGCACCAGGCCAAGGCCGAGCTCTTTCGCACCCTCGGCCATCCGGTCCGTGTCCGGGTGCTGGAGCTGCTGCAGGACGGCCCCCTGCCGGTGCGGGATCTGCTGAGCGCCATCGACGTCGAGGCGTCCAACCTCTCCCAGCAGCTGGCGGTGCTGCGCCGTGCCGGGCTGGTGACCGCCACCCGGGAGGGCGCCACCGTCGTGTACGCGCTCTCCACCCCGGATGTGGCCACCCTGATGTTCGCGGCGCGATCCATCCTGACCGAGCTGCTCGCCGAGCAGGGTGAGCTGCTCGCCGAACTGCGCGCCGAGGCTCGCGGGTGAGCACGCCCGCCGCCGCCGGGTTCCCGCCCCGAGCGGGCCGGAGCCCGGCGGCGCGAGACCGGGCCGCCTCAGCCCGCCATGATCGTCTCGGGGTCGTGGCCGTAGAGCCAGGCGTTCTGCCGGAGCGGGTCGCCGCCGGCGAAGGCCGCGTCGCGCTCCAGCTGGGCGGGCCCGTCGGGCAGGTGGTTCTGCACCTCGCGGCCACGGCTCATCAGCTGCACCTGCGAGGCCCGGGGCCGGCGGATCTCCGCATAGCGGGCCAGCGCCTGCGCCACCGTCTCGCGGGTGGCGGCACGCAGGCAGCTCGCGAGGACCACCGCGTCCTCGACCGCCTGGGCGGCTCCCTGGCCGAGGAAGGGCAGCATCGAGTGGGCGGCGTCACCCAGCAGGGCCACCCGCCCGGATGTCCAGCGCTCCAGGGGAGTGCGGTCGTACAGGGCCCAGCGCCTGGTCTCGGTGGCCGAGGCGACCAGCTGCCTCAGCCGCGGGTCCCAGGTCTCGAACTCGCGCGCCAGGTCCTCGATCCGCCCCTCTGCGGTCCACGACTCGACACGCCACTCGCCGGCGGGCACGATCGCGACGATGTTGATCAGCTTTCTGTCCCTGATGGGGTAGTGGACGAAGTGACGGCCCGGGCCCAGCCAGAGCGTCTGCACCCGGCGTAGCGCCAGCTCCGGCGCGTGCTCGGCCTCGACCAGGCACCGGTAGGCGCACAGCCCGGAGAAACGCGGCGGCGCCTCCTCGACGACCGTGGGCCGTACCGCCGAGTGGATGCCGTCTGCGCCGATCACCCCGTCGGCGGTCACCGTCGTCTTCTCGCCCCGGCTGTCGGTGAAGACCAGCTCGACCTCGGAGCCGTCCTGGCGCAAGGTCTCCAGCCTCCGGCCGGCCCTGACCGCGTCCGAGGGCAGTGCCTCCAGCAGCATCTCGAGCAGGTCGGCCCGGTGCGCGACATAGCAGTCGGCGCCGTACAGCCGGCGGCACTCCTCGCCCATCGGCTGGGAGAACAGCACCCGGCCGTCCTGCCAGCGCCGGAACTCCCAGGCGGCCTCCAGCGGCACGGCGAAGGACGCCAGCCGCTCGCCGAGCCCGGCCCGCGCCAGGGGACGGACCATGTTGGGGCCCACCACGATCCCGGCGCCGACCTCACGCAGCTCGGCGGTCTGCTCGTACACGACTGCCTCGACACCCGCCTGCCGCAGCAGCAGGGCGGCGGCCAGCCCGCCGAGGCCTCCGCCGATGATGGCGATTCTCACTCAGGGGTTCCTCTCCTCGAACGGCCTCTCATCCCGGCGCGCCGCGATATGGAAGCGCACCGGCCAAGACGCCTGCGACGTCGTTTCAGCTCTGCGGCCAGGCCACGATCGGGTTGCGCACCGAGCCCAGCCGGTCGATCTCCACCTCGACCACGTCACCGGGCCGCAGGAACCACGCCGGGGTGCGTGCGTGCCCCACCCCCGAGGGCGTGCCGGTCGCCACCAGGTCCCCGGGCAGCAGCGTCATCGTCCGGCTCAGGTGCGCCAGCACCTGCCCGACCGGGAAGATCATGTCCTTGGTGTCGCCGTCCTGGACGACCTCGCCATTGACCCGGGTCACCAGCCGGAGGCCGCCGGCCGGGTCGCCCACCTCGTCGGCGGTCACGACAGGCCCGATCGGCCCGCTGTGGTCGGAGTTCTTGCCGAGCGTCCACTGCGCGGTCAGCCGCTGTGCCCGCCGGGCGCTCAGGTCGTTGAAGACCGCGTAGCCGAACACCCCGGCGAGCGCGGTCTCCGGGTCCACGCACCGCATGGCCGTACCGACCACCGCGACCAGTTCGACCTCCCAGTCCAGGCCCGCCTCGTCCGGCGGCACCGGCACGGGCGTCCCGTCGACCGCGAGCGACGTCGTCCACCGTCCGAAGATCGTCGGTGTCTCCGGGGTGGAGAAACCGCCTTCTGTGGCGTGTTCTCGATAGTTCAACCCGACGCACAGCACCCGTGCGGAACCGGTCACCGCCGGAGCCAGGCTCAGTTCGCCCAACGCCAGCGCACCTGCCGGCTCACCCGCCGGCTCACCGGTGGTGAGCTCGCGCGCCCTGGCGGTCCAGCCGGGCAGGTCCTCGTAGAACTCGCTCACCTCGGCCAGCGGCACCACCTGGTCGGTGCCGGTCAGCACTCCCACCCGGACCTGACGACCATCCCGAAACCCGACAAATCTCATCGCTCACTCCCGACGTTCCCGGCAAGGGGAACCACCGCATCCTCGAACACCGCCACGGTGCCATCGGCTCACCCGGAGATCTTCGTACATTCCACCTCAATACGGTAATGGGGCAGGAGACACAGATGATCACGGTGGTGTGGAGATCCCGGCTCCGGCCGCGGGGGTGCCCAGGGGGAACCCGGGTGGGGCCGCCCGCCGCGGGCGCCTTCCCGCTCGTGCCCGGCACGCGGGATGAACACGTTCGCCCCGTCGAGGTTGGAACGCCTCCGTGGAGGAACTGTCGATGTATGGACGCACTCGCGCACGTCGACGCCTACTGGCGCGCGGCCAACTACCTGTCGGTCGGTCAGATCTACCTGCTGGCCAACCCCCTGCTGACCGAGCCGTTGCGACCCGAGCACATCAAGCCCAGGCTGCTGGGGCACTGGGGGACCACGCCGGGGCTGAACTTCTGCTTCGCCCACCTCAACCGGATCATCACCGAACGCGACCAGGACATGATCTACGTCGCCGGTCCCGGCCACGGCGGTCCCGCGGCGGTGGCGCATGCCTGGCTGGAGGGCTCTTATACCGAGAAATATCCGAATGTGGGACAGGATGCTCAGGGGATGCAGCGGCTCTTCCGGCAGTTCTCCTTTCCCGGCGGCATACCCAGCCACGTCGCGCCCGAGACCCCGGGGTCGATCCACGAGGGCGGTGAGCTGGGCTATGCCCTGGCCCATGCCTACGGAGCCGCGTTCGACAACCCGGACCTGGTGGTGGCCTGCGTCATCGGTGACGGCGAGGCCGAGACCGGGCCGCTGGCGGGCAGCTGGCACTCCAACAAGTTCCTCGACCCCGCCTGTGACGGGGTGGTGCTGCCGATCCTGCACCTGAACGGTTACAAGATCGCCAACCCGGCCGTGCTGGCCCGGATCCCCGAGGAGGAACTGGTCAAGCTGATGGAGGGGTACGGCTACCGGCCGCACTTCGTCTCCGGCGACGACCCCGAGGTCATGCACGCGCTGATGGCCGAGACCCTGGAGCGGGTGTTCGACCAGATCGCCGACTACCGGCACGGACGGGCCGGCCGCCTGCCGATGATCGTCCTGCGGACGCCGAAGGGGTGGACGGGGCCGCGTGAGGTCGACGGCCTGCCGGTGGAGGGGACCTGGCGGGCGCATCAGGTGCCGTTGACCAGAGTGCGTGACAGTCCCGAGCATCTGGCGATGCTGGAGGAGTGGATGCGCTCCTACCGGCCGGAGGAGTTGTTCGACGGCCAGGGCCACCCGGTGGCGGAGGTCCTGGAGACGGTACCCGAGGGGCCGCTGCGGATGAGCGCCAATCCGCACGCCAACGGCGGTGAGCTGTTGCGGCCGCTGGCGCTGCCCGACTTCCGCGACTACGCGGTCGAGGTGAAGGCTCCCGCTCGCGTGTCGACGGAGCCCACCCGGGTCCTGGGGATGTTCCTGCGTGACGTGATCGCCGCCAACCCCGACAACTTCCGGTTGATGGGCCCCGACGAGACGGCGTCCAACCGGCTGTCGGCGGTCTTCGAGGTCACCGGCCGGGCCTGGGACGCCGAGACCCTGCCCACCGACGAGAACCTCGCCAGGGGCGGGCGGGTGATGGAGGTGCTCAGCGAGCACCTGTGCCAGGGCTGGCTGGAGGGATACCTGCTGACCGGCCGTCATGGGCTGTTCAACTGCTACGAGGCGTTCATCCATATCGTCGACGCGATGTTCAACCAGCATGCCAAATGGCTGGAGGCCTGCCGGAAGATTCACTGGCGGCGGCCGATCGCGTCGTTGAACTACCTGCTGTCATCGCATGTGTGGCGCCAGGATCACAATGGTTTCTCCCATCAGGATCCAGGTTTCCTGGACGTGGTGATGAACAAGAAGGCCGAGGTGGTGCGGGTCTACCTGCCGCCGGACGCCAACACGCTGCTGTCGACGGCGGATCACTGCCTGCGCTCGCGTGACTACGTCAACGTGATCGTGGCGGGTAAGCAGCCGGTGCTGGACCTGCTGCCGATGGACGAGGCGATCGCGCACTGCACCCGGGGCCTGGGCATCCTGGAATGGGCCAGCAGCGATGCCGGCACCGAGCCGGACGTGGTGCTGGCGTGCGCGGGGGACGTGCCCACGCTGGAGACGCTGGCGGCGGCGGCCCTGGTGCGCGAGTACCTGCCCGAGCTGAAGGTGCGGGTGGTCAACGTGGTGGACCTGATGCGGCTGCAACCGCCGAGCGAGCATCCGCACGGCATGTCGGACGCGGAGTTCGACACGCTCTTCACCGCCGACAAGCCGGTCGTCTTCAACTTCCACGGCTATCCGTGGCTGATCCACCGGCTGACCTACCGGCGCCATGGCCATGACAACATCCATGTGCGCGGCTACAAGGAGGAGGGGACCACCACCACCCCGTTCGACATGGCCATGCTCAACGACATCGACCGTTTCCACCTGGTCATGGATGTCATCGACCGGGTTCCCGGGCTGGCGGAGCGGTCGGCGCATCTGCGCCAGCACATGATGGACCGCCGGCTGAGCGCTCGCGCCTACACCCGTGAGTACGGCGAGGATCCCGCCGAGATCCGCGACTGGACCTGGCCGTACTGACCACGACCCCGCCCGTGCCCCGCCCGTGGAGGCCACGCCGGTTTCCCGGGCAGGTCGCACCCCCGGCGGAGAACCACCCAGTTTGGCCCCCACGGAGCGGGTAAGGAGGCATCGTCACAGCTCAAGCGATAGGGGAGGGGAAATGAAAGCTCTCACCTGGCATGGCAGGCGCGACGTACGGGTCGAGGAGGTTCCCGATCCGGCGCTCAAGGAACCGAACGACGCGATCATCAAGATCACCACCACCGCCATCTGCGGCTCCGACCTGCACCTGTACGAGGTCCTGGGGCCGTTCATGGGCGAGGGCGACATCCTGGGCCACGAGCCGATGGGCGTGGTGGAGGAGGTCGGCCCCGAGGTCACCGCCGTCAAACCGGGCGACAGGGTGGTCATCCCGTTCAACATCGCCTGCGGCCACTGCCACATGTGCCGCATGAGCCTCTTCGCCCAGTGCGAGACCACCCAGGTCCGCGACCAGGGCATGGGTGCGGCCCTGTTCGGCTACACCAGGCTGTACGGCGAGGTCCCCGGCGGGCAGGCCGAGTACCTGCGGGTCCCGCAGGCGCAGTTCGGCCCGATCAAGGTCCCCGAGGGGCCACCGGACGAGCGGTTCGTCTACCTGTCCGATGTGCTGCCCACCTCCTGGCAGGCGGTGTCGTACGCCGGCATTCCCGACGGCGGGAGCGTCACGGTCTTCGGGCTCGGACCGATCGGGCAGATGACCTGCCGGATCGCCAGGCACCTCGGCTACCGGGTCATCGGTGTCGACGGGGTGCAGGAGCGGCTCGCGATGGCCCGGAGGCACGGCGTCGAGGTGCTCGACGCGTCCGTGACCGGCGACATCCCCGGGGCGGTCAGGGATCTGACCGGCGGGCGCGGCACCGACTCCGTCGTCGACGCGGTCAGCATGGAGTCGCACGGCTCCCCGGTCGCCAAGTTCGCCCATACCGTCACCGGCCTGCTGCCCGACGCGATCGCCGCCCCGTTGATGGCCAACGCGGGGGTCGACCGGCTGGCCGCGTTCAACCAGGCCATCGACACGGTACGGCGCGGTGGCACGATCTCCGTCGTCGGCGTCTACGGCGGCATGGCCGACCCGCTGCCGATGCTGAGGATGTTCGACAAGGGCATCACGCTGCGAATGGGTCAGGCCCACGTCAAGCGCTGGATCGACGACCTGATGCCGCTGGTGACCGATGACGCCGATCCGCTCGGGGTCATGGACCTGGCCACCCACCGGCTCCCGCTCGACCAGGCCCCCTACGGCTACGAGATCTTCCAGAAGAAGCGGGACGGGGCCATCAAGATCCTGCTCAACCCCTGACGAGGACCGAGGGAGCGCTGAGAACACGGACGTGCCCCGGTCCCCCTGGGGGGATCGGGGCACGCGTGCCGGATTTACGGCGGATGGTCAGTGAGGCTGTTCGGTGACGAGAAACGCGACGCCGCCACCCTCGTCGACGTCGGCGTCCAGGGACTTGTCGTCCAGCATGTCCACGACCTGCGGGTCGAGGAAGATCCGTGCTCCCGCCGACTCCACCACCTTGTCGGCGGACTCGGGGTGTTCGGCGATCGACAGCATGAGCGATCCGGTGCCGTCGCTCTGGGACGAGATGCGGACCCCGGTATCGGGAGAGTCCGTCACCTGCGAGCTGAGATCCCGGATTACCTGGGCTGCGGTGTCCGTCAATGTGAGCATTGCTACTCCTTGTCGGTATCGGCACTTGGATTCTTCGCCCTTGCCCGCTCTCATCCGGCCCAACCATCCACCCGGAGTTTCTCGTGGCCGCCGCGTCCAGGTCGGGCCGGCGGATCAGCCCTTCCGGCCGAGCCGCTCGACGTGTTCGGCCGTCTTGCGTGCGGCGATCAGAATGGGGTCCCACACGGGGGCGAACGGGGGAGCGTACGACAGGTCGAGCCCGGTGATCTCCTCTGCGGTCATCTCGTGCCAGACGGCGATGGCCAGGGCGTCGATTCCCCGCCGAGGTCGCCTCCCTCGTCGCGTACGGCCACCGCGCGCCGGTCGAGGTCGATCTCGACGACCTCGCTGCGCAGCCGCAGGTCTATGCCCAGCTTGTCGCGGAACACCTCTGGGCGCCGGTCGGCCAGGGACTCGACATCGGTGACCGCACCGCCCACCAGGTAGGGAATCCCGCAGGCCGAATAGGAGGCGTGCGCGCCCTTCTCGAAGGCGACGATCCGCAGGTCGTCGGGCCCGCGCCGGTCCCTGGCCTGGGAGGCGGCGCTCATTCCCGCGGCGTCGCCGCCGATCACCACCAGTCGTTCCGCCATCGTCTCCCTCTCGTGGGCCGTCGATGCCACGGCTTCCACGGTGTGGAGTGCCCAAACGGCCATCTCGTCACGCCGTGCCCGCGCGTTCCTTCGAGTGTCCACGCGGGGGCCGGGCACCGCTGCCACCGGCCCGGGCCCTCCTTCCGGCGCCCCGGACGGTACGGCTTCGAACAACCGCTTTCTGAAAGTTCCGACAAGAAAATGACGTCATCAAGCATCTTCTTGCAGCTGGATGACTCCATCCCGCGTCGTCTCGACATACTCGCAGGTCAGACGGATTTCTTGGTTGCGGTGAGGTGTTACGGCGGGATGACCGACCGGTCACTGTCACTTTTTTGCATCTGAACTGACGGACTCTTGCTACTTCCTGCACGTATCTATATGTTTCTCGCAACCGACCCGCCAAGGAGTGCCTCGGATGAAATCCCCCAAGCTCTCGATGCTGCTCGCCGCAGCCATCGCGCTCACCGCCGCCGGTTGCGGCAACGACGACAGCGGATCCAAGGCCGCCGAAACCAGTCCGAGCGCCGCTGGGGCCGATGCTCCGGTCACGATCTCCGTCGGCTGCCAGCCGCCGAAGAGCAACCCGCTGGAGCGAACCGCCTGGGACGAGGACGTCGCCGCGTTCCAGAAACTGCATCCGAACATCACGATCGACAGCAAGGACGCCTTCCCCTGCATCAACCCGGACACCTTCCAGGCGAAGCTGGCCGGCGGCACGATGGAGGACGTCTTCTACGTTTACTACACCGATGTCAAGAAGATCATCGCGGCGGGCCAGGCGGCCGACATCAGCCCGTACGTCGGCAGCGTCACCAAGCTGGGCGACCTGCGGCCCGACGTCATGAGCATCTTCAAGGAAGGCGACAAGATCTACGGCCTTCCCAGGAACAACTACTCCATGGGCCTGGTCTACAACCGCAAGTTGTTCACCCAGGCGGGTCTCGACCCCGCCGCGCCGCCCAAGACCTGGGCCGAGGTGCAGGAGGCCGCGAAGAAGATCTCCGGACTTGGTGCCGGATATGTCGGATTCGGTGAGTACAGCGCCGGCAACACCGGTGGCTGGCACTTCGCCGCCTCCCTCTACGGGCGGGGCGGCGAGATGGTCACTCCCGACGGCAAGACCGCGGCGTTCAACAGCCCGGAGGGCAAGGCCGTCCTGGAGAACCTCAAGACCATGCGCTGGACCGACAACAGCATGGGCACCAAGCAGCTCCTCCAGTGGGAGGACCTGATGCGGATGATGGGCGGCGGCAAGCTCGGCATGATGATCGGCGCCCCGGATGTCGTCCAGACGGTCAACAACGACTTCAAGGGCAAGTTCGAGGACTACGGGGTCACCGCCCTGCCCGAGGCCAGGGCCTCACTCAACGGCGGCGACGGCTACATGATCAACCCCAAGGCCACGCCCGAGAAGATCAAGGCCGCCATGCTGTGGCTGGAGTTCCATGAGCTGACCCCGGGCCAGGGTCAGTTCAACTACGCGCGCAGCAAGCAGCAGGGCCGCCCGGTCGGCCTGCCGATCCCCGACCTGTACGGCGACGCCGCGCCGGGCAAGGAGATCACCGAGCTGCGTAAGGCGAACGCCACGGTGCCGGTGGAGAACTTCACCCCCTTCGTGGAGGGATCGGCGACCATCCAGAACAAGCTGGAGCCGCCGAAGTCCCAGGAGCTCTACGCGATCCTTGACGTCCCCATGTCGGCGGTGCTGACCAGGCAGGACGCCGACATCGACAAGCTCCTGGCCGATGCCGAGGCCAAGGCCAACAAGGTGCTGGCGAAGTCGAGCTGATCTTCTGCCCCTCCGGGGTGCCGGCCCGTCGGCCGGCACCCCGGCACTCATGTCGAAATCGGGAGTCGACCGATGACCACAATGACCGTGAAAGGCTCACGGCGGCGGGGAGCGGGGGCGTTCCGGCGGGGGCTGCAACGCAACCTGACCGCCTACGGGTTCCTCTGCGCGGCGCTGATCTGCTTCGCCTTCTTCTCCTGGTACCCCATGGTGCGGGAGGTCCTGCTCAGCTTCCAGCAGACGAACTTCGTCGACGACCCGACCTGGGTCGGCCTGGAGAACTTCCGCACCGTGACGGAGGACTCGGCGTTCGCCGACGCGTGGCTCAACACCCTCGCCTTCACCGGCCTGGCGCTCGTGTTCGGCTACGTCATCCCCTTCGTGGCGGCGATCGTCCTCAACGAGCTGCGACACGCGCGGGCCTACCTGAGGTTCATCGTCTATCTCCCGGTGATGCTGCCGCCGGCCGTCGGGGTGCTGCTGTTCAAGTGGTTCTACGACCCGGGCGCCGGACTGTTCAACCAGATCCTGGAGCTGGCGCACCTGCCGGCCCTGAGCTGGCTGGACTCCACGGACACCGCGCTGATCTCCCTCGTGATCGTCTCCACCTGGATGAACCTGGGAACCGGCACGCTGATCTACCTCGCCGCGCTGCAGAGCATCCCGAGCGAGCTGTACGAGGCCGCGGAACTGGACGGTGCCGGGATCTTCAAGAGGGTCTGGCACGTCACGATCCCGCAGACCAGGCTGATCCTGCTGGTGATGCTGCTGCTGCAGATCGTGGCGACCATGCAGGTCTTCATCGAGCCGTACCTGCTCACCGGCGGCGGCCCGGAGAACGCGACGCTCACCGTCGCCTACCTCATGTACCAGTACGCCTTCAACTTCGGTGACTTCGGCGCCGGGGGCGCGCTCGGGCTGATGCTCATGGTCGTGCTGATGGTGTTCTCCGCCTTCTACCTGCGCCTGTCGCGGGACAACCAGAGCTAGGGAGGAGCCGAGCCGATGTCGAACCTCACAGTCCACCCACCTCGCCCCGCCCCCGCCCGGCCACCGGAGCGGGGCTCGGGGAAGAAGGCCGGGCGGACGCGTGCGGCCAAGGAGGCGCCCAGGGAGTTTCGTAGCCTGGTCTCCCCGCACACGCTCAACACCCCGCGCGGGCGGCTGATCTACCGGATCACGCTGACCCTGGTGCTGGTGGTCTTCACCGCCGTGTTCGTGTTCCCGCTCTACTGGATGGTCACCGGCGCGCTGAAGACCCCCGAGGAACTGGCCCAGATCCCGCCGAGCTTCTTTCCCACCTCCTTCGACCTCGGGGTGTACGCCGAGGCGTGGGACCAGCTCGACCTGGGACTCTTCCTCACCAACACCGTCGTCTACGCCGGCGGCGCCTGGCTGTTCACACTGGCCATCGACGTCTCGGCCGCCTACGCGCTGTCCAAACTGCGGCCCGTGCTGGGCAACGTGGTCCTGGCGCTGATGCTGGCCACGCTCATGATCCCGCCGATGGTCATCCTGCTGCCCGCCTACCTGACGGTCAAGGACATGCCGATCTTCGGCTGGGACCTGCTGAACACCCCGTGGGTGATCTGGTTGCCCGCGGCGGCCAACGGGTTCTTCATCTTCCTGCTCAAGCGTTTCTTCGACTCGATCCCCCGGGAGTTGCTGGAGGCCGCCCAGATCGACGGCGCCTCTCCCGCCCGCATCCTGTGGTCGATCGTGCTGCCGGTCTCCCGGCCGATCCTCGGAGTGGTGTCCATTCTCTCGGTGGTCAACGTCTGGAAGGATTTCGTCTGGCCGCTGCTCGTACTGCCGGACGGGGAGAAGATGACGATCAGCGTGGGCATCGCCTCGCTCTCGGCGCAGATGCCGCAGAACGTGCTGATCGCCTCATTGGTGATCGCGAGTATCCCGACCATGGTCGTCTTCTTCATCTTCCAGCGCAGCATCATGGCCGGCCTCACGGCCGGCAGCCTCAAGGGCTGACCTCGTTACCCACTTTCAACCGCAAGGAGTTGTTCCAGCATGTCCGGCAGCACCTTCCCGGGAGCGACCCCGGACCCCGAAACATGGTGGCGGGGAGCCGCGATCTACCAGGTCTATCTCCGGAGCTTCGCCGACGGTGACGGCGACGGGATCGGCGACCTCGCGGGACTTCGCGCTCGCCTGCCATACCTCTCCGACCTGGGCATCGGTGCGATCTGGCTCAACCCCTGGTACCCGTCGCCGATGGCCGACGGCGGGTACGACGTGGCCGACTACCGTGACATCGAGCCATCGTTCGGCACGCTCGCCGAGGCGGAGGAGTTCATCGCCGAGGCGCATGCCCTGGGCATCAAGACGATCACCGACATCGTCCCCAACCACGGCTCCGACCAGCAGAAGTGGTTCGTGCGGGCACTGGAGGCCGGGCCCGGGTCGCCCGAGCGCGAACGCTTCCTGTTTCGCGAGGGCCGGGGAGCGAGCGGTGAGCTGCCGCCCAACGACTGGCAGTCGATCTTCGGCGGTCCCGCGTGGACCCGGGTCGCCGACGGCCAGTGGTACCTGCACCTGTTCGCCCCCGAGCAGCCGGACTTCAACTGGGCCAACCCCGAGGTCGTCGAGGAGTTCCACGACGTGCTGCGCTTCTGGTTCGACCGGGGCGTGGACGGCATCCGGATCGACTCGGCCGCCCTGCTGGTCAAGGACATGGACAGCGAGGGAGGACAGGAGGCGTACACCGACCTCGACGGCGTGCACGACATCTACCGGGGCTGGCGCCGGGTGGCCGAGGAGTACGACGACCGGATCCTGATCGGCGAGGTGTGGCTGCCCGACCAGGAGCGCTTCGCGCTCTACCTGCGCCCCGACGAGATGCACACCGCGTTCAACTTCGACTTCCTGGCGTGCCCCTGGGACGCCGCCGCGCTGCGCCGGTCGATCGAGGAGACCCTGGCCACGCACATCCCGCTGGGCGCGCCCCCCACCTGGGTGCTGTCCAACCACGACGTGACCCGCCCGGTGACCAAGTACGGCAGGGCCGACACCTCCTTCGACCACGCCGACCGCAAGCACGGCATGCCGTCGGATCCGGTGCTGGGCGAGCGGCGGGCCCGCGCGGCCGCACTGCTGGCGATGGCGCTTCCCGGCGGGCTCTACGTCTACCAGGGCGAGGAGCTGGGGCTGCCGGAGGTGGAGGACCTGCCGGACGAGCTGCGCCAGGACCCGATCTGGGTCCGTTCCGGCCACACCGATCCCGGCCGTGACGGCTGCCGGGTGCCGCTGCCCTGGTCGGGTGACGAGCCGCCGTTCGGGTTCGGCGCGGGGCAGCCGTGGCTGCCGCAGCCGCCGGAGTGGAAGGCGCTGACGGCCGAGGTGCAGGCCGCCGACCCGGCGTCCATGTTCACCCTCTACCGCACCGGGCTGGGTCTCCGCCGCGAGCTGCTCGGTGACGGCACGCTGGCCTGGCTGGAGGTGGGGGAGGGGGTGCTGGCCTTCCGCCGGGAGTCGGGCCTGATCTGCGTGGTCAACCTCGGCGCGGAGCCGGTCTCCCTGCCGGAGCACGAGTCGGTCCTGCTGGCCAGCGGTCCGCTGGAGGGGGACAGGCTCCCCTCCGACACCGCCGTCTGGCTCCGTGTGATCTGATCCCCCTCCGGGGCCGCCGCTGACCGGCCGTACCTCGCTCGGCCGGTCAGCGGCACCGTCCACCGGTGGCCTGGTGCATCCGGGTGACACTCCGGCCCCGCTCACTATTTTGATCTACTTTGTAAAGGGCGTGGCTCTGAGAGCCCCCGCGGCCAAGGCCACGAAAAAGGCCAGCAGGGCGGGGATCCCCAGCGCGCGGGGCAGGTCCATCAGCTCGGCGGCACCTCCGATCAGCACGGGGCCGGTGAGAAATCCCACGTAGCCCAGGCTCGACACCCGGGCCAGCGCCTGTCCGGCGCGAGCCGGGTCGCGGCGACCGGCCGCGGAGAAGACCTGGGGAACGATGCAGGACAGGCCTGCCCCGAAGCAGCCGAAACCGATCACCGCGGCGACCTGATGGTCGGCCAGCAGGGCCACCCCGAGTCCGGAGGCGGCCAGCGCACCGCACGCGCGCACCAGGTTCACCGGCCCCAGCCAGGCGGCCAGCCTGTCGCCGGCGAATCGGCCGGCGGTCATCATGACCGAGAAGGCGGCGTAGGCGGCCGCGGCGAACCCGTCGGAACTGCCAAGGCTCTCGCTCAGGTAGACGGAACTCCAGTCGGCCGTGGCTCCTTCTCCGATCATGCAGCAGAAGGCCAGGACACCCAGCAGCATCACCCCTTCACCCTTGCCGGACGCCGGTTCCGTTCCCGAGGGGGCGGCCTGTGCGGTCGGGGGGAGCGCCCAGCGGGCCGCCCAGAGCGCGAGCGCGGCGATCACCGCGGCGACCGCGGCGAACGTGGCTCCCGGGCTGAACGAAGCCTGGGCGAGCAGTCCTCCGGTGGTGGCACCGAGGAACCCGCCGATGCTGAACACCGCGTGGAAGGACGACATGATCGGCCGGCCCATGGCCTGCTCGACCTCGACGGCGCCTGCGTTCATCGCGACGTCCAGGGTGCCGTGCACCGCGCCGAAGACGAACAGCGCGACGGCCAGGCCGGCCAGGTTCGGCATGTAGGCGGGCAGGATCAGCACCACGCTCTGGGCGAAGGCCATCGGCAGCATCACCTTGGCGCTGCCGTAGCGGTCGACCAGGCGGCCGACCACCTGCATGCCGGCGATCGCCCCGGCGGCGATGCCGAGCAGCGCGATGCTGAGCTCGCCCTCGCTCAGCTCCAGCCCCTGCTTGATCGATGGGATACGCGCCGTCCAGGTGCCGATGGCCATGCCGGAGAGCAGGAAGAGCAGGTAGATCGCTACCCGGCCGCGCAGCAGCGCGGCCCGGTCGAAGGGGATGACGTGCATGGGGGAGGGCTCCAGTCAAGTGGTGCGGATCAGAGCAGACGGTTCGGGCCGCGGACTTTGGGGCGGGCCGTGGAGCAGGGGCTCCGGCCGGCGGGTCAGACGGCGCGGACGGCGACGCCTGCCGCGATCATGGCGTCGTGCTCGGCGGGGGGAAGCGCGGTGTCGGTGACGACCATGTCGAGGCGGTCCAGCGGGCAGACCGCGCCGAACGCGGTGCGGGTGAACTTGCCGGAGTCGGTGGCCGCGACCACGCGCCGGGCGGAGGCGATCGCGGCCTGCTTGACGGCGACGTCGGACAGGTCGTGGGCGGTGAGGCCATGTTCGGCGGACAGGCCGCAGCAGCCGATGACCGCGGTGTCGAAGCGCAGGGAGCGGATGGCGCTCTCGGTCAACGGGCCGGTGAAGCTCAGCTCACCGGGGCGGACCTCCCCGCCGGGCAGCACCAGGCGGATCCGGGGGGCGGTGCTGAGCTCGGCGGTGACCTGCAGGCAGAGCGGCAGGACCGTCAGGCGGCGGTCACGGATCGCGCGGGCGATCTCCAGGGAAGTGGTGCCGCTGTCGAGCAGCACGGCCTCGCCGTCGGCGAGCAGGGCCGCGACCTCGCTCGCGATCCGCCGCTTGGCCTCTGTCGCCTCGCGTTCGCGGACCACGAAGGGCGGTTCCTCCCCGCGCAGCAGCAGGCTCACCGCGCCGCCGCGGACCCGCCTGACCACGCCCTGCTGGGCGAGCTCGTCGAGGTCGCGGCGGATGGTCATCTCCGAGACCGCGTGCTCGACCGCCAGCTCCGCGACGGAGACGGCGTCGCTGGCGCGCAGCGCCGACATGATCGCGCGAATGCGATTGTTACCTTCCATGTGTTCATTTGAACATGGAGTGTGTGAGGTTGGCAAACGTGCGGAACAATGGCCGCCATGCGCGCGAGTCGTCTGCTCTCCCTCCTGCTGCTCCTGCAGACGCGGGGGCAGCTGACGGCCACCGAGCTGGCCAGGGAGCTGGAGGTCTCCGTCCGCACGGTCTACCGCGATGTCGAGGCGCTGTCGTCGGCCGGGGTGCCGGTCTACGCCGACCGCGGGCCCGCCGGTGGATATCGCCTGCTGGACGGCTACCGCACCCGCCTCAACGGCCTGACCGCCGAGGAGGCCTCCTCGCTGTTCCTGGCGGCGCTGCCCGGCCCCGCCGCCGAACTAGGACTGGCCGAGGTCGCGGCGAACGCCGAGCTGAAGATGCTCGCCGCGCTGCCCCCCGAGCCGCGCTTCCACGCCGCCAGGATGCGCGAGCGCTTCCACCTGGACGTGCCCGGCTGGTATCGCGACGCCGACGCGGCTCCCTTCCTGGGAGAGGTCGCCGAGGCGGTGTGGGAGCAGCGCCCGCTGCGCATGACCTACCGCCGCTGGGGGCCCCGCGACGTCGAGCGCCTGGCACACCCGTACGGCCTGGTCCTCAAGGGCGGGTCGTGGTACATGGTGGCCGCCGCCGGTGAGGGGGAGCCGCGCACCTACAAGGTGGCGCGGATCGTGAGCGCCGAGCTCCTGGCGGGGCGTTTCGAGCGCCCCGCCGACTTCGATCTGCCCACCTTCTGGCAGCGCTATGCGGCCGACTTCCGCGAGCGGATGTACACCGGTGAGGCGCTGGTGCGGATGGCGCCCGGCACCGAGGGGATGCTTCGCCACACGGTGGGCGCCGAGGTCGCCGAGGCCGCGCTCGCCGCCGCGGGCCCGCCCGACGAGCGCGGCTGGGTGGTGCTGCGCCTGCCGACCGAGTCCGTCAGGCACGCCCACTGGCTGCTACTGCGCCTGGGGGCGGACATCGAGGTGCTGGAGCCGCCCGAGTTGCGTGAGCGGATGGCCGCCACCGTCGCCGGCCTGGCCACGCTTTACGGCACGAGTCCCGGCTGAACGTTCGCCTGACCGGCCGGGCGCTGCCGGGAGGTGCGCTCACGCGTCGCGCAGCCGCAGCGCCAGGCCGCCGCCCAGGAGCGCCGCGGCGGCCCAGGCGGCGAGTACGCCGAGGCCCGCCCACGGGGCCAGGGGCAGAGCGGAGAGGTTGGTGGTCGACTGGATGGCGAGCCCCGCGTTCATCGGCGAGAGCCGCCACAGGAACCGCTGCCAGTCCGGGTCGCTGATCATGAAGGGAAGCACCGAGAGAACGTAGAGCAGGCCGAACACGACGCCGATGGCGGCGGCGGAATCCCGTACGGCGGTGGCGACGCCGAGGCTGAGCAAGGCGATCAGCGCGAGATAGAGGACCGAGCCGGCGGCCGCGCGCAGCGTCGGCCCGTCGGCCAGCGACAGCGGCGGGTGGCCGTGCGCGGGGGTGAAGCCGTTGCCGGGCAGGATGAGCCGCCCGCCCAGTACGGACACGAGCACGGCAACGGTCCCGGCGGCCGTCGTCAGGCCGGTAAGGATGGCGGCCTTGGCGGCCAGGACGTGGCTGCGGCGCGGCATCGCCGCGAGGGTGGCGCGGATCATCCCGCCGCCGTACTCGCCGCTGATCGCCAGGACGGCCAGGATGGCGACGGCGGCCTGACCCACCTGGACCCCCATGAGGCTGAGCTTGGGGACGTCGTGGTCACATCCCACCGGCCGGCAGGAGACGGTCGCGGCCGCCGCGGCGCTCACGGCCGCGGTCAGCACGATGACCGCGAGCAGCAGCCGGCCGGTGCCCGGTATGGTGCGCAGTTTGGTCCATTCGGCGTGCAGCGCTCGTCTCATGCGTCCCTCCGGCGCAGTTGGAAGACGGCCAGGCCGAGGGCGAGCACCGCGTAGCCGCCCAGCACGGCGAGCCCGGCCCATGGCTCCAGCGGGTAGTAACCGCCCTGCGGGCTGTGGTGGCCGAGCACATGCGCGTACTCCGGGATGCTCTGCTGGATCGCGAAGCCGGCCGCCGGAGTGAGCCGCAGGAGCCACTGCGCCACCCCCAGGGGCAGGACGGAGGCGGTGGCGAGGATATGGGGCACGACGATGGCCACGATGGCGGCGGTGACCGCCGCGGCGCTGTGCCGGAACAGGGCGCCGAGAGCGAGTGCGAAGACGGCGGCGGCGGCGAGCAGTGCCGCGATGCCGGCCACGACGCGGAGCTCGGTGAGCGTGCTCACCGGAAGCACGGGGTTGCCGTCCGCGCGCAGGATCCGTGTGCCGACGGGGACGACCGTGCCGGCGGCGGCCAGCCCGGCGACGAAGGTCACCGTGCCGATCACCACGGCCTTGGCGGCCAGGACCCGGCCGCGCCGTGGGCTGGCGAGCAGGGTGGTGTGGATCAGGCCACGCCGGTATTCGGCGGTGATGAACAGCACGGCCACCACGATCACCACGATCAGCCCGGCCAGCACACCGGACAGGGTGGTCTCGATGCTCAGGCCTTCCGTGCTCGGCGCGATGTCACCGGATCCGGTCACGGTGAACGTGCCACCGGACTCGACGACCCCGCTCGGCCGGTGGTAGCGCTCCCAGTCGGTCTTTCCGGCGCCTCCCACATTGTCGCGGCTCCACTCGCCGCGGGGCGTCGCCCCCTCCAGGCTGACCTGGTCGAAGACAGCGGTTGCCTGGGTGAAGCGAACCTGCTGGATGCTGCCGCCGAGATCGGCCTGCTTCACCGTCAGATCGCCCGGGGAGGTGACGAAGAGCCCGACCCGCACCGTGGCCGGCAGTCCGGTCAGGCGAGCCGTGCCGACCTTGGTCCACTGCCTGCCGTCGGCCGACTCGTAGCCGGTGAGCGTGTCGCCGGATCGGGTCAGCCGCAGCCAGCGCGGGGACGCCGCGGAAACGCCGCCGGGCCGGCCGGCGGTGTCCCGGGTGAAGTTGTGCTGCATGCGCACTCCGTGGCTGCCGGTGACCATCACCGCCGCATAGGCGGAGCCCCGCCGGATGCCGTCCTTGATGATGATCCCGGCCTTCGCCCAGGGCACGACACCGGAGACGATCTTGTCGTGGTCGGGCGGGGGATAGGTGATGATGCCGCTCAGCGAGGTCACCCGGACGGTGATGCCGCCGTCTCCGGACAACGGCCGGTGCGCGAAGGACAACGTGTCGTCCACCGCCTCGCCGCCCGGGCCCACCGGGAGGGCGGGGCAGACATCGCTCGCACCGCCGCAGGATGTGTGGCTGCCTGTGGCGGTGAGCAGTCCGAGCAGCACGATGACCAGCGCCGTGACCACCATGCCGATCAGCTGGCCGCGGACCGTACGGAACTTGGTCCACTCCGCGCGCAGTAGTTGGGCGAAGCCGCCGCGCCCGGCCTGCGGGTCCGAGCGGTACGGGGTGACGGTGCCGGTGGTCATCGCGTGGCCTCCTGTCCCAGGGAGGCGCGGAACTCCACCTCGTCCCGGGTCAGGTCCATGTACGCCTCCTCCAGCGTCGCGCGGTGGGCCGTCACCTCGGAGAACGGCACCGCGTTCTGACCGAGAAGCGCCACGACGCGCGTCGCCTCCAGCCCGGAGACGGTGAGCGTGTCGCGCTCGGTGGCGGCCACGGTGGCGCCGGCGCGCGCCAGCACCTCCATCGCCTCCGCCCGCGCCGTGGTGCGCAGCGCGACCTGGCCGCGGGACGCGGCCGCGATCAGCTCGGCCACGCCGGTGTCCGCGACGACCCGCCCCCGGCCCACCACCACGAGATGACCGGCGGTGTCCTGCAACTCGCTCATCAGGTGGCTGGAGACCAGGACGGCGCGGCCCTGCTCGGCCAGCGACCGTAGGAAGCCGCGAATCCACACGACGCCTTCGGGGTCGAGGCCGTTGACCGGCTCGTCGAGCATCAGCACCGGCGGGTCGCCGAGCAGCGCCGCGGCGATCCCGAGCCGCTGCCGCATGCCCAGCGAGTAGCCGCCCGCCTTGCGCCTGGCCGCCGATTCCAGCCCCACCAGCCCGATCACCTCGTCGACCCGCCTGGCGGACAGTCCCTGGGAGTGGGCCAGCCACAGCAGGTGGTTGCGCCCGGTACGGCTCGGTTGCGGCGCGGCGGCGTCCAGCAGCGCCCCGACGTGGCACAGCGGCCGGCGCAGGCTCCGGTAGGGCCGCCCGCCGACCAGCGCGTAGCCCTCGTCGGCCGCGTCCAGGCCGAGGATCACCCGCATCGTGGTGGACTTGCCCGCCCCGTTGGGGCCGACGAAACCGGTGACCTGCCCCGGTTTGACGGTGAAGGACATCCCGTCCAGCGCCGTGGTCCGGCCGAAGCGCTTGCGCAGCCCGGCGACTTCGATGGTTGCTCGCATGCCAGGCAGACTAGGCAGCGGCGGGGACGCGGTCGTCACGCCGCGGAGCCATCTTCGCCGTCACGGGCAGGAGCGACACGGCATCCCTCACGTGAGGGATGCCAGAACGTCAGATGACCACGACAATGGCCTTCGTGCACCCAGCGGACGACCGGATCGGCGGATGGGCCGCCGGTTGGCGGCGGATCGCCGCGACCCGGCACGCGCCTGTCGCGGCCGGCGCGCTGCTGGCGGTGCTCGCGCTGGCCGAGTCGATCGCGCACGCCCGCGACACACCGCTGGCGAAGGCGTTCGGTCATGCCGTCACTACACCGGTGGGCGAGTCGATCGTGCACGGCGGGGGTGCGCCGCCGGTCGAAAGCGGCAACCCCGCTCTGTATCTCGTGGTGTTCGGCCTGCTCGGCCTGGCCACCACGCTGCCCGTCGCGCTGCTGTGGACGCAGCCGGCCGCGGCCGCGGTGGTCGTCTCCGCGACGGTCATGTTGTCGCCGGTGGCCTTTCACACGCTGACCGTGGCGGGTGTGGCCGCACAGCTGATCTGCGGATACCGGCTCGGCCGCACCGGCTCGCAGCGGCTGGCCGTCCTTCTCGCGGCACCGTTCCCCATCCTGGCGCTTGCCGTTCCCGCGGGCGGCGAGGCGGGGGTTCTCATCCTGTCGGCGGCCTGCCTGGCTCCGGCGGCGGCCCTGGCCGGGATCGCACGGCGAGCCCGCGCTGAGGCCCTGGAGAACAGCGCGGCCCGGCAGGTCATCGCCGACAGCCTGCTGGAGCACACCGCGCGCGGCGAGCGCGCTCGCATCGCCCGCGAGCTGCACGATGTCGTCGCCCACCACATTTCCATGGTCGCCGTGCAGGCGGAGACGGCCCGGCTGGCCGTGCCCGGGATGCCGGCCGCCGGTGCGGAACGATTGTCGGCCATCGGGGACACCGCCCGGGCGGCGCTGACCGAGATGCGGCGACTGCTCGGCGTGCTACGCGAGGACGCCGAGGCGGACGCGGCGGACCGGCGGCCCCAGCCGGGCCTGCGCCTGGCCGAGCTCAACGAGCTGCTCGACCAGGCGCGGCAGGCGTCAGGCACGGGTGTCCGCCTCATCCTGCGCGGTCCGCCGGTCACGCTCGACCCAGGTGTCGAGCTCGCCGCCCACCGCATCGTCCAGGAGGCCCTCACCAACGCCCGGCGGCACGCGCCGGGCGCCGCCGTCGACGTGGAGCTGCACTACGGTGGCGATGCCCTGCGCCTGCTCATCCGCGACAACGGACCCGGCCCCCGTGCCTCGGTGCCTGCCGGCGGTCACGGGCTGTCCGGCATGCGGGAGCGTGCCACAGCCGTCGGGGGTGAGCTGCGCACCGGCCCCGCCGCAGGCGGTGGCTTCCTCGTCGAGGCGCGCCTGCCCGGGGCGGCCGGATGACCGGCAGGCCACCGATGGTTCGCGTCGTCGTCGCCGACGACCACCTGGTCGTCCGCACCGGCTTCGCCGAACTGCTCAACACCCAGCCCGACCTCGAGGTCGTCGGCACCGCCCGCGACGGGGCCGAGGCGGTACGGATCTGCCGCGAGCTGTCGCCCGACGTCGTCCTGATGGACGTCCGCATGCCGGGGATGGACGGTATCGAGGCCACCAGGCGGCTCGCCGGCGGGCCACGCGTCCTTATTCTGACGACCTTCGACCTGGACGAGTACGTCTACGACGCGCTGCGTGCCGGAGCGAGCGGATTCCTGCTCAAGGACGTCACCGCCGAGCGGCTCTTCGACGCGGTACGGGTCATCGCCGCAGGCGAGGCGCTCCTGGCTCCGGCGGTCACCCGCCGCCTCATCAGTGAGTTCGCCCTGCTGCCCCCGAAGCCCGACGCCGTCTCCATGGCCGCGCTCGCCGCGCTCACCCCTCGTGAGACGCAGGTCCTGCGGCTGGTCGCGGAAGGCCTGTCCAATCCGGAGATAGCAAGCCGTTTGACGGTCACGGAGGAGACCGTCAAGACGCATGTGAGCCGGGTGCTGAACAAGCTCGGGCTACGCGACAGGACACAGGCGGTCGTCACGGCGTACGAGACAGGACTGGTCGTGCCGCGCTCCCGCGGGCCGATCACCCGAGGCGGCTAATCGATTGCGAGCACCGAGAGCACCCGCGACTGTCGTCGGGCCGCAGGTCAACATGGAGCGCCCCGGAGCCAAGCGAGGGCAGACGACGTTGGGCAGAGGGTTCAGAGCCAGATGGTGCCGAGCCAGGCGGTTGCGGCGGCGGCTGCCAGGAGGGCGATGTTGAGTCCGATCTGCCGGACCTCGCTGCGGCTCAGGTGGACCGCGATGCCGCCTATCTGGATCAGGACGAGGCCGCTCGCCGCGGCGATGGCGAGCCAGGGCGCGATCCCGGTCAGCGGCGGCAGGATCAGGCCGGCCGCGCCGAGGACTTCCAGGACTCCGATCAAGCGGACGAGCGGCATGGGAACGGTGTCGACCCAGCCCATCATCGGCTGAAGCCGCTCCTGGCTTTGGGTGATCTTCTTGCCGCCGGCGTAGAGGTAGAAGACGGCCAGGAGTGCCGCGACGATCCAGTAGGAAATCTCCATGAAGGACACCTCGGGGGCTAGTGACGCGGCGCCGGCCACGATGGTTACCAGTCGTAAGTAGCTTCATGATGCGTCACTATTGAAAGCCTTACAAAAGGCACATGCATGTGCGTTACACACAGAGGGCTGTCATGTCGGAGTACGAGCGCACCTGCATGATCCGAGGAGATGGAGGACGGACGATCCGCGCCATCCTCGACCGCATCTGCAACAAGTGGACGCTGCTGATCGTGGCGACCCTCGATCAGGGAAGCCTGCGCTTCACCGGCCTGCACCAGCAGATCCCCGGGATCTCCCAGCGCATGCTGACCCTGACGCTCCGGAACCTCGAACGCGACGGCCTGGTCTCCCGGACGGTGCACGCCGAGGTCCCGCCACGGGTCGAATACGCACTGACCCCCACCGGCAAGAGCCTCATTCCGCCAGCACTGGCCCTCGCCGGCTGGGCCATCGAGCACGTCCCGCACATCGAGACCAGCCGAGAGGCCTACCAGACCCGAAACCAATGACCCGATGCCCCGCCTCCGGCTACTTCGCCCCTGGTACGCCGATCTTCAACGGCGCCCCGGGCCAGAAGCAGGTCCTCGGCCATGGCCGCACCGCCCTGGCGGCAGCTCTCCGCAGGTCCGCGACGAACGCGGCCCTGGTGCCGGCGTCGCCGACCGGCTCGCGGAAGACCCGCGCGTCGGCTCGCCCTTCAGCCACGCCCATGCGAACATGCTGGGCCGTTACTCCTTCGCCTTGCCCGAGCTGCCCGGAGGAATGCGGCCGTCGGGTGAGCCAGACGACCTGACGTTCAGCGGTACCCGGCCCGGTGCTCACCCGCTGACAACATCCTCTGTTCTCGGGGCGGCGTAGTGCCACAGCTGAGGTGCCATCCACACGATCATGGCGACGGTCATCACGGTGAGCAGCCCGCCAACGCAGATCGTCACCTGAGGGCCGTATACCACCGCGGCGGTCCCGTGCAGCAGGTTGGCGATCTGCGGGCCCCCGATGAGGACGACGGTGAGTGATCCTTGAATCCGGCCGCGCATGGCGTCGTCGGTATACGCCTGTGAGATGGCGTTGCGGAAGGTACTGAGCACGAAGTTCGCCGCACCGCCGAACATGAGCGCCGCCAGCGCGAGCCAGAGTCGCGGAGCCAAGCCAAGGACCACGACGGTTACCCCCCAGACGGCGGCAGCCGATGCCATCAGGGCACCGTGGCGACGGGCGCGGGTGAACCTTCCCGACATCAGCCCGGCCGCGAAGACACCGGCCGGGTAGGCGGCGTAAAGCAGGCCCAGCTCCAGGCCTCCTCCCGCGGGCCCGCCGTAGGTGCGTTGCGCCAGTTCCGGAAAAAGCGCTATCGGCATCCCGAAGACCATCGCAGCAAGATCTACTGCCAGCACGGCTACGAGCACCCGGCCGGCAAGCAGGTAGCGGAACCCGGCGAGCACCTGTCCAAGCGTGGACCGACGCCGGTCACGCTGTGCCGGCGCATCGTCCGTTGGTGCTTTTGATATCCCATCGGGCAATCCGTCACGTGACACCGGGTGAGGGCTGGGCAAGATCGGCGGCAACTTGGCCACCGCCCACACGACGGCCAGCAGCGTAACGGCGTCGAACAGGTAAAGCGTGCCGAGCCCGACCACCGGAATCAGCACGCCTGCCAGTAACGGGCCCATGATCGACCCGGTGTAGCGGACGAGCGAACTGAGACCGTTCGCCGCGGGCAGCAGGCCGACGGGTACGAGGCGGGGCACCGCTGCACCCATCGTCACCATGATCGCCCCGAAGGTCAGTCCCTGGCATGCCACCAACGCCAACAGGACGGCGACAGAGCGGCCTCCCAGGGCGGCCTGAGCCCACAGCGCCGCGTAGGTCAGCGCAAGGCCACAGTGAGCGGCCAGCAGCAGCCGTCGCCGGTCCATGAGGTCGGCGAGGGTTCCGACCCACAGCGACGCGATCACCAAAGCACCGAATGACACTGCGGCCGCGGCGCCGACGGTCGCGGACGAGCCGGTCAAGGTGAACAGCTGCGTCGGCACCGTAACCACGCTGAACGAGCCACCGACCGCGCAGGTGGCCGAGGCGACCCACAACCGCCGGTAGGCGGGGATCGCCAGGGGACGCCGGTCGAGCGTGTACGCGCCCAAAGAGCGTACAGCCGACGCGCTCACCTTCCACTCACAGCGTCACCACATCAGCCACCACGCAAGCGATGTTGTCCGGGGCGCCCGCGTCGTATGCCAGCCTGACCAGCTCATCGAGGACCTGCTCGGGGGCGCCCGTGCCGCTCAGTACGCCGCGCAGTGACTCTGTCGCAACGACGGTGGCCAGCCCGTCGGAGCACAGCAAGTAGCGGTCGCCGGCCACGGCCGTATGCAGCGACAGGTCAGGCTGGGACCGGCCTGTGCCCGTGAGTGCACGGACCAGCAATGAGCGTTGCGGATGCGAGACGGCCTCCTCGGGGCTGAGGCGGCCTTCGTCGACCAGCGACTGCACGTAGGTGTGGTCGTGGGTGATCTGGAAGATCTCGCCGTCGCGCAGCAGATACGCTCGCGTGTCACCGATGTGCACCAGCGCCAGCTGGGAGCCAGACCACAGCATCGCGGTCAGCGTCGTGACCGCCTCACCGGACAGTGCCGACTCGGCAATGCCGCGAATCGCCCGGTCGGCCTGACCAATCGCATCGGCGAGCGCGCCGAGAAGGTCACCGGCAGGTACGGCCTTCGTCTCCAACGGCTTGAGGGCGTCGATGGCCGCCATGCTTGCGAGATTCCCACCCGGCCCGCGCATTCCATCGGCCACCGCCAGCAACCGAGCGCCGGCGTAGGCGACGTCCTCATTGCTCGTGCGAACCAGCCCCGACTCCGACCGTGCCGCGTAGCGGATCCCGATCATGGTTTCTGCGTCTTCCACAGCGCCACCCCTTCCTGACAGGTAGTCGACGAGGAAGGTGGCGAGTTGTTCGCGTACAGCGGTGTCGGCCATGACCTGTGCCCAATAGTCGGCGACCTGCTCGGCCGCCGCATGCGGCTCCAGGTCGCATACCTGGCGGATGCGGGCCAGCGGCATGCCCAGCCGCCGCAACCACGCGATCAACCGGGCCCGCTCTAATTGCGTCGGATCGTAGAAGCGGTACCCCGACTCCCCGTCCACCGCAGCCGGCCGGAGCAACCCGAGCTCGTCGTACAGCCGTAACGCCTTCGGCGACAATCGCGTAGCCCGGGCGAACGCCCCGATCGTCAGTAGCCCCACACCCAACCCTCCTCGCACCGGCCAGGACGACCGGCACCACGATGCTGCGCCTTCACCCAAGGGCAAGGTCCACCCCTCACCGTCGGCGAGGCCACGAACAGAGCAATGTGTCACCAGTCCCGAACGGCAAGCGGGAGCCCGGTTGGCCGTCTCAGAAGCATGGCCCCATGATCGACGAGACAGGACAGCCACCCCGCTGGCAAGACCTTCGCGGGCGGGAGACCCAGCGGATAGCGGCGTCCGACCGGCGGGCACGGGAGGGGGAGGTTCGAGCTGAGAGCCCATGAACGGCTGGATTCTCCGTGTATGAATGAATCATGACCGCGCGCTACGAAGGCCATGCCGAGTGGTACGACGACTACATCGGGCCCGGTGCCGCCGCCAACGTCGACTGGATAGTCGATCTTCTCGGTCCTGGAGAAGGCCTATGCCTGGACGTCGGCTGCGGCACTGGCCTGTACCTCGACACCATCCGATCGACCGGCCGGAGCGTCGTCGGTCTCGACCGTTCAGCCGACCAGTTGCGTCTGGCCCGCCACAGGGACCGCGCTCCGCTCCTCCAGAGCGACGCGACGATGCTCCCGTTCGCCGCGGACACCTTCGGCACCGTCACCGCGCTGTGGGTCTCTACCGATATCGGTGACTTCGCCGGACTGCTGAAAGAGGCGGCTCGCGTGCTGCTTCCGGGTGGTTTGCTGTTGTTCTACGGCGTGCATCCCTGCTTCAACGGCCCGCATGTCGAGCTCCGTCAGGACGGAGCGGTGGTCATCCATCCCACCTACCGGATCAGGGGCCGGCATAAGCGCTCGCCGTGGTGGCGTGAAGGCGGGGTCCGGGACCGGGTGGGGATGAGCCACGTGCCGCTGCCCGACTTGATCAACGCGTTCATCGACGCCGAGCTGAGTATCGATCGGGTGTACGAGCCGCGCGAACACCTCGTCCCATCCGTGCTGGCAGTAAAGGCATTTCATCGAAACTAGGCCGACGGGGTGGAGAACAGGACACGCGGCTCCAAGTTCAGCCGATCGGCGATCCGGGCCACCGCCACGGGCGGCGCCGAGCGAAGCTCGTCGGCGGTATCGAGGACAGGACGGAGTTCGGCCCAGGCCCATGCTCCGAGCGTCGTGTCGGTCGTGGTCACGGGAGTCCGCGGCTGCTCGGGAACGAATCCCTCTCGCAGTCCGGTCGACATGCCCATCTCGCCAACTCGGAACGTGCGCCGCGGAGTTTGCCACCGATATCCGCCAGCGACAGCAGCGGATCCGCGCAGCGGGCGGCCAGCACAAGAATCGTCAAAATCTCTGCCGCACCGACATTCCCGCCGAGCGCGAGGTAGGCGCCCAGGACCAGCAACACGGTGAACATCGCCTGCACCGTGAGCGTCAAGCCCAACACGCCGGGCAGCGCCGACAGCGTGGAACGGCGGGACGCGCGCTGGACCTCCCGCAGTGAGTCGTCGAGCGACCGGAAGCGTTCGACGGTCCGGCCGCCGGCTCGCAGCACCGGCTGGGCCTGGAGATATTCGATGACTCGCGCGGTGGCCTCATGGTCGCGTTCGGCGCGCTCCGCATCGGTGGCGGCCATCGAGCGTCCCGTCCAGATCTGGATCGCCGCCACGATCGGTACGGCGACCAACGCGGCCAGCCCCATGTGCCCGTTGAAGGCAAGCATCACGACAACGATCGTCAGGGGAGTGGCACAGGCGGAGATGAACGGTGCCAGCAGATGCGCGATCACGCTCATCCCCTGCAGGACGCCACGGCTGGCCAGGACGGACACCTCCCCGACGCGGCCTGCGCTGTACCAGCCGATGGGCAATCGAGCCAGATGATCGCCGAGACGGTGATACATACCGAGCAACAGCGTGGTCCCGACGCGGAAACCGGACAGATCGCTGACATAGCGCAGCACCGCGTAGACCGCGACCGCGGCCCCTAACGCGATCAGCCAGGGCCAGGCATCTCCGGGGGTGCTCCCGAACAGTGACCGCAGCACTGGAACCAGCAGGGCGTAGGACAAACCCTCGACCACCGCGGTCGTCGTCATCAGGGCCACGGTGCGACGCACCGGCTGGGCGTACTCGTGTCCCAGCACGCGCAGCAGCATTCGAAATCCCCGCGGCGATCCCGGAGATACCGCGCACCCACCGCAGAAAGGTGCCGACGAAATCGTCCGTGGCCGTGCGGAATCTGTGGTGGGAGCGCTGGGCTCCGCCGAACGCCTTCACCACCGAGATGCCCTGTACGAACTCGACGACGGAACTCGCGATCCGTCCCATGGCCGCATCGAACTCCTCCTGCTCGCGCAGCCGGGTCGGGGTCATCATCAGGGGGACCAGCGCCACTGCCAGCGCCACCGGGATCAGCGTGATCAGCGTGAGCCGCCAGTCGACGGTGAACAAGTAGACCAGCGACACCAGCGGCACCACGAACGCGGCGACGAGCTCGCCGGGGGTGTGGGCGATGAACGGGTGCACGGCACTCACGTCCTCCCCCACCACCTTGGCCAGCTCGCCGGTCCGGCGCCGGGAGAACCAGCCGATCGGTACGCGTCCCAGCCGCGCGGCCAGTTGCCGGCGAAACGACAGTTGCACCTGGCCGTCGAGAACATGTCCGAGTCCGGACGAGGCGGCCGTGAACAGCAGTCGGACGAACAAGCCGACCGCACCCGCGATCACGATGAACCAGACATGACCGTGATCGATCGGGCCGGGCGACAACAGCGTAGGACCCAATTCGACGACCGCCAGCAGCGGTGCCAGACCCGCGACAGCGCCAATCACCTGCAGGACCACAACGGCGGCGAAGCTCCCCAGATGAGGGCGCAGCAGCCCTGCCAGGCTCTGCCCCGCCGCGGAATCGGCAGCTGATGGTGGTGGTGCGGACCGTCCCCTCACCTCGGCAAGGTCGGTGATTGTCATCGCTCTCCCGTCTTCGTCGATCTCGTCGCGACCAGGCCCGCAGTGGAGCCGATGGTCGTATTCCCGGGCCGGCCCACCGACTGTGTCGATCGACCCGCGGTCATCTCGTCCATGGCGGCGATGATGTGGAACACAAACCGGCAGGCCGGGACCCGTCACCCGGCAAGGGCCCCTCGGAGGAACTCGACGATCTCCGCCCGCGCGGCCTTCGCGTGCGGCACCACGCCCGGCATGCTGAGGAACGCGTGCGTCGCTCCGGGATATTCGGTGAGCCGCGCGGGCGTCCCGGCCGCTTGCAGTCGTTCGGCGTAACAGCGGCCGTGATCGGCCACCGGATCAATGGTCGGCACCACCACGAGCGCTGGGGCCAGCCCGCTCAGGTCGTCGGCATACAGCGGCGACAGCGCACGAGGATCGGTTCCCGGCGGAACGGCGAGCCGCTGGAACAGCCGCATCTGCGTCACGGTGAGGGTCGGGCTGTGGGCGTGCCGGCTGATCGAGGCGTGGTCGAACCCCGTCGAGGTCAGGTCGACAGCGGGGTTGACCAGCACCTGCGCCCGCAGGAGCAGGCCGGACTCTCTGGCCCGGATCGCGGCCAGGGCGGTGACCATCGAGCCGGTGCTCTCGCCGAAGACGGCGGTCCGCGCCGGGTCGACTCCCCACTGCGCGGCGTGCTGCACCACGTGCCGGAGCACGTCCCAGCCGTCGTCGACGGCCGCCGACAGCGGAGTCTCCGGGGCGAGGAGGCGGTGCTCGACCGAGACGACGACCGCGGGCAGCCGCGCGGCGAGGTGGCTGTTCACCCAGTCGCTCTGCACCGCCGTGCCCACGAAGCCGCCTCCGTGCACGTGGAGCACGAGCGGCAGGCCGGCCCGGTCGCCGCCTTCGCCGCCGCGCCCGGGCGAGGGCCGGTACACCCGGACCGGGAGCTCGCGGCCGGGCAGCGCCACCTGTTGCCACTGGATCGCGGCGCCGCGGTCCGGAAACCCGCTGATCACCCGCGCCAGACGGGATGCCCGCTTGCGGTTCACCGCGTCGCGCAAGGCGACCAGTTCCTCGGCTGTCATCGCCAGCCAGTCCGGCTCCTTTCCCAGGGCGTGCAGCAACCGGACGCCCAGCGGCGGCCGCTCCGTACCGGTGACCTCGCTCATGCCTTCTCCTCGGCCGGATAGTTTCGCTACCGCAAGTATCGATACCGATCGTAGCGCAATAGGTTATCGTGTGGGCATGACCCGAGCGACCACATCTGCCAGACCACCCGGTCGCCCGCGCTCCGGCGTCAACGCCGTGGTCTTCGCCGCAACACTGAGCACGGTCCACGAGCTCGGCTACGCACGTGCCACTGTCGACCGCATCGCCGCCGCGGCCGGCATCGCGAAGACGACGATCTATCGTCGCTGGCCGTCGAAGGGCGCGCTGATCGTGGACTGCCTCCTTGACGCGTTCGGCCCGGTGCCGCTGGAGGGCGCCGATCGAGCCGAGCTCATGTCATCGGCCATCCGCTGGATTGCGGCGAAGGTCGGCGAGCCCGGGGTAGGCGACGCTTTCGCAGGCGTGTTCAGTGACGCCGTCAGCGATCCGGCTCTGCGCGAGGTCCTGTCCGCGCAGTTGCAGGACCCGTACCGGCTCGCGCTCCAGGACGCGCTCGGCGAGCCGGAGAACCGGGTCCTGTTCTTCATCGACGTCGTCGTCGGAACCCTGCTCCACCGGATGGGCATGACCGGCGAGCCGATGGTCGACGCCGACGTCGCCGCACTGGTCGAGATGGTTCTGCTGCACTTCGCTGACGGTGCCGCTCCGACCTAGACCTGCCGTCGAACCGGCAATCGGCTCCGGCGGCGAGGAGGCGGCCAGAGCCCGGGCGCCTCGGCTCCTGGGATTCACCGACGACCTGCCGATCCGTGTCGTCGCCGTACAGTCGAGGCTTCCGCTCGACCTCACCACCCCACGCGAACCTGTCATCCGCTACGACGACCTGGGCGCCCCGGCGCTCCTGGCCGAGATACCCCAGGACGCCGCACGCGACAACACCGACGTGGCCTCGATCACCCGCATGGCCGAAAGCCCAGAAGATCTGGAGACTCTGGACGCCTACTGCGCGCATAGCGGCCATCCCTTCCCCTTGCCGTAAGACTGAACACGTGTTTAGTATAATGACCATGTGTTCAGCTCGTCGGCCATCCTCGTCGGACCTGACCGCCCAGGCCAAGATCCGTAACGCCGCCATAGCCCTGTTCGCCCGCGACGGTTTCCAGAAGACGAACCTGCGCGCGATCGCCGCGGCGGCAGGCGTCAGCGCCGCCCTGGTCATCCACCACTTCGGCAGCAAGGAGGGGTTGCGCGGGGTCTGCGACGAGTACGTCCTGCGCAACCTCGTCCAGCACACGCACGACGCCCGCCCCGAGGGCATGCAGGACCTGCTCCGCGAATACCTTGCCGATCCCGAGGAGTACGTGCTGCACGTCCAGTACATGGCACGCGCGATGGAAGAGGACTCACCGGCGGCGACCACGTTCGTGGACACCCTGGTGGCCGAGGCCGAAGCCGTGCTCAGGGCAGGGGTGGCCGACGGGACCATGCACCCGTTCAAGGACATCAGGGCGATGGCGGTGTGGCAGGTGGCGATGAGCGTGGCCCTGCTCACCATGGCACCGCCTCTGACGCGTTCGCTCGGCTACGAGAGCTTCGGTCCCGAGGTGCTGCACCGCCTTGTGACGCCGATGCTCGAACTCACCACCCGCGGGCTGTACACCAACGACACGCCACTGAAGGCCGCCGAGGCCGCGTGGGAAGCCTCACAGCAGAAAAGAGGTGAATGACCGATGCCCGTCACCGTTCCGGCCCTCACGCCGCTGCAGGCCACGCTGTGGTCGACGCTGTGCGGCAGGGCGCTGGATAACCGCCTGCCCAACCCGATCTTGGGCGACGCGCTGGCCGACGAGATCGTGCGGAAGACCGGTTACGACTACCGGAAGTTCCGCATCTCCCCGAGTTCCGCGATCAACATCACGCACCGGGCCAGGAAACTGGGCGAGATCGCCCAGCGGTTCTTGGCCCGCCACCCCGACGCGGTCGGCCTGGACAGCCGGGTGCTCCGCATCACCCCGCCGCCCACCGCCGACTGGTACGACATCGATTTCCCCGAGGTCCTCGCCGCCCGGCGGCACCTGTGACCGCGGTGAGCGCGTCGCTGTCCAGGATGGGCAACGCGGTCTTCGTCTACCGCTTCTAGCTCCCCATCGATCTCCACATCCATGCTCCCTCGCGGAGGGCGCCGCGATCGACCGCGCCCTCGACACGGTGGCGAGCCCATTTCACCAACCCCATTTCACAATGCGAGGACGCCAACCATGGCTGAGATCGATGCCATCACCGTGGCAGGATTGGTCAAGTCGTTCGGCCCGACCCGGGCACTGGACGGCCTCGACCTCGTCGTCGGGACCGGCGAGGTACACGGATTCCTGGGACCGAACGGCGCGGGCAAGAGCACCACGATCCGGATCTTGCTGGGCCTGATGCGCGCCGACACGGGCACCGCCCGGCTGCTCGGCGGAGACCCCTGGTCGCAGGCCAGCGAGTTGCACCGCCGCCTGGCGTACGTGCCCGGCGACGTCACCCTGTGGCCCAACCTGTCAGGCGGGGAGGCCATCGACCTGATCGGCCGGCTGCGCGGGGGCCTTGACCGGGGGCGCAGGGACGAGCTGATCGAGCGCTTCGATCTCGATCCGCGTAAGAAAGGCCGCACCTACTCCAAGGGCAACCGCCAGAAGGTGGCGCTGGTCGCCGCGCTCGCCTCCGGCGCCGAACTGCTCATCCTCGACGAGCCGACCTCCGGCCTGGATCCGCTGATGGAGGCGGTGTTCAGGGAGACCGTCCAGGAGGTGCAGCGCTCCGGCGACCGTACCGTGCTGCTGTCCAGCCACATCCTGTCCGAGGTCGAGGCGCTCTGCGACCGTGTCACCATCGTCCGCGACGGCCGCACCGTGGAGAGCGGCACCCTGGCCGAGCTGCGCCACCTCACCCGTACGTTCGTCGAGGCCGAGCTGGCGAGCCCGCCGGACAGACTGGCCGGCCTGCCTGGCGTGTACGGCCTCCGTACCGACGGCGGGCTGGTGCGCTTCAGCGTCGATGCCACCGCGCTGGACGCGGCGCTGCGCCGCCTCACCGAGATGGGCGTGCGCAGCCTGGTCAGCCGGCCGCCGACGCTGGAGGAGCTGTTCCTGCGGCACTACGACCGCTCGGAGGCGAGCACCAGGAGCAAGCACGCGGGGGCGGCCCGATGAACGCGCTCGACGGCGCGGGTAAGCTCATCCGCCTGGCGCTGCGGCGCGATCGGGTGCTGCTGCCCCTGTGGACCGTCTTCTGCGTCACGGTCCCGGTGGTGTTCGTCGGCGCGTTCAACGGCGCGTACCCCACGGCCGAGGCCCGTGAGGACTACTACGAGACCAGCGTCCACACCAGGGCCTTCACCGTCGTCTACGGCGCGTTGAAGGGGTCGAGCCTCGGCGAGCTGGTCGCTTGGCGCTCGGGGGTCCTCACCTGCCTGGTCGCGATCTTCGCCCTGCTCACGGTCATCCGGCACACGCGTACGGAAGAGGAGGCGGGGCGGCGTGAACTGGTCGGTGCCACCGCGGTCTCCCGGCACGCGGACCTGGCCGCGGCCCTGATCGTCACCTGCGGGGCCGGCCTGGTCCTGGGCCTGCTGTCGGCGCTGACGCTGATCGGCCAGGATCTGCCGGTCGCCGGCTCGCTGGCGCTCGGGCTCGGGTTCACGGCCGCCGGCTGGCTGTTCGCCGGGATCGGCGCCGTGGCCGCGCAGCTCACGACCGGCGCCGGGGGAGCGCGCGCGATCGGGCTCACCGCCGTGGGCGTCGCGGTCATCCTGCGCGGCATCGGCGACGTCGGCGTGCAGTCCGGCGACGGGCCCGCGTGGGTGTTGTGGTTGTCGCCGCTCGGCTGGTCCGAGGAGTTGCGGCCGTACAGCGGGGAGAGCTGGTGGGTCCTGGCGCTCGTGGTCGCCGGGTTCGCCGCGCTCACCGCGCTGGCCGTGTCGCTGTCGGCGCGGCGCGACCTCGGCAACGGCATGTTCCAGGCCCGCCCGGGGCCGGCCGACGCCGCGCCTGGGTTGCGCAGTCCGCTGGCACTGGCCTGGCGGCTGCACCGGGGGCCGCTCGTAGGCAGGACCGCAGGGCTCGCCCTGGTCGGGCTCGCGGTCGGAGCCATATCGGAGAGCCTCGGCGCGCTGATGGAGAACAGCGGTTCCACCGCACGGGAGGTGCTCGCCCGCCTCGGCGGCCCCGGCACGCTCGTCGACCAGTTTGTCGCGCCGATGATGACCATGCTCGGCCTGATCTGCTCGATCTTTGCGGTGCAGGCGGCGCTGCTGCTCAGGAACGAAGAGCGCGACGGACGGGCCGAGCCCCTGCTGGCCACGCCGGTGGACCGGCTGCGCTGGGCGGGCAGCCACCTCGCCTTCGCCCTGCTCGGGCCGGTGCTCGGGGTGCTGGCGTTCGGGTCGGTCGCCGGGCTGACGCACGGTTTGAACACGGGCGCCGTGGGGCGCGAGCTGCCCCGCCTCCTGGGTGCCGCGCTCGTGCAACTCCCCGCGATATGGGTGTTCACCGGGCTCGCCTTCGCGCTCTTCGGCCTGCTGCCCCGCCTGGTCGCGGGCACGTTCGCCGTGCTGCTGGGCACCATGGTGCTCGGCTGGGCCGCCCAGGAACTGCTGCTCGACCAGTGGGTGATCAACCTGTCGATCTTCCAGCACGTGCCGCAACTCCCCGGAGGGCAGATGGCGATCCTGCCGCTGGTCGTCATGACCGTCTCCGCGGCGGTTCTCGTCGCGGTCGGCCTGGTCGGTCTCAGCCGGCGCGACATGCCCACGGGCTGAAGGCCCTTGATGGACCCCGGGGCTGCTTCGGGGTCCATCGGGGTACGTCACCGGCGCAGGCGGCCTCCGCCGTGCGGAAGGTCTTGAGCGCCTTGGGGCCGAAGTAGGGGTTGCCGTAGTACTCGCGGAAAATCGGGCGGATATAGCCCGATAGGCTCCTGAGCCGGGGATCTTCGGGCTCTGGCAGGAGGTAGCCGGTCGGCGACGCGGGTGTTCGCGGACCAGGAACTGGGCACTACGGAGGTTCCCCGAGATCGACCGGGAGGAACTGTTCCGGTTCTTCACGTTGACCCCGGCGGATCTCGCGTTCATCGATCCCGGCCGCGGCCGGGGACCGGTGGACCGCCTTGGGCTTGCCGTCGCGTTGTGCACCTTGCCATGGTTGGGGTTCGTGCCGGACGACGTGGATCAGGGGTGTTGCTGAAACTCGTCGACAAACGCTGCCGCTAGACACAGACAGAACCATCCGCGCTCACCCACCTGCCGCGAGGCCGGGACCCGGAACCGCAACCCGAGAGGGTTCTTGCCGTTTCGGCATGAGAATTTTCAACCAGACCCGCCGAGCCCCGTGCCGTCATCCCAACACTATTGAAAACGGTTATCGCGGTCGAGAGGTCGCAGATGGGGTCGGAATCGATCGCTCGCCCCCGCGGGCCGTTGGCTCCGGCACGGGCTGAGCACGCACTGCGGTCGGACCTCGGACGTCAGGCGCCGCGCCTGTCCAACCGAGGGCGATAACAGCAGCGTTGCCCGGTCTCCACGGTGTCGACCAGGTGCGCGCCGACCACTGGATCGATCTCCATGATTCGACTGATCGCCCGCTTGACCGCTTTGCTCACCGCGACCCTGGCCCGTTCGTCGCTACCGGTGAACTCGCGCATCCGTCCTTTGAGACCGGTGGTGGTAGTCAACTCATCGATCAGCCAGTCGCGTTCGCGGCGTAACGACGTGGCGCGTTCGAGGTCGTTCATCGAATCGGAGTCGTCGATCTCCGCCTCCAGCTGCGCCAACCGATCTGTGAACGTGCGCTTCGCTACGGCGTCCATGATCGGCTGGGATGAGAAGGAATCGTGAGCTACCGGGCCCGCCCCAACGGCTAGGTCGGTTGCGGGGATCTCCCGGCCAGGGTTGGCGATAAGAGTCGCCAGGTGCCGCATCCCGACGCGGTTCTCGACTACCACGGTCCGACCCTGAAGCTCGATCTGCCACGCACGCCCCCGACGTCTGCAGGTGCAGATGGCCACCGCATCCTCGGCGGGCGGATCCTTCTCCGGGGGCAACACCATGCCGAGACTGAGCGCCTCCTGGTCAGCCCGTGCCAACTCCCGTCGGGCCTCGCCGTGGCCTGACCTCTGTCCGCGCGCGAGCACGTGTCCGAGTCGCCACCGGGACAGGACGGCCGCAGGCCAGTGGCCCAGCGCCTGGTTGACACGGATGGCCTTGCGGAAATGGTCAATGGCACGATCCACATCGCCGACTGTGAGGGAGCTTGTGGCCAGGGAGTGGTGGACAGACCCGAGACAGGTGACGCCAAGGCTGCTGATGACCGGGAGATCGGCGAACGGGCTGAGCAGAGTGTATGCGCGGGCGGCGGCCTCGCTGTCGTGAAGCAGATATGCCGCCTCGACAACGCAGTACATCGTGAGGAGCCAACTGCTGGAGTGGGGGAGATCAGACAGATCCCGGCCGAGAACGCGCGCCAGCATGTGGACGGCTAATCGGTGCTCTCCTGCGGTGGCGGCGGCCACGGCCAAGGCGGCCAGATAGGTGCTGTCCACAGCGCTGTGTATGGGGGAATGCGCCAGATCGGAGATCACTTCTACCAGTTCACCGATACGGCCCTGATACCACCGGATCGTGCCCAGGTGCTCGCAGTACCAGCCGAGCGCATCGACATCCCCTGCCAGGTCCCCGCGCTCCGCGCACGTGGCCGCCATCGACTCCGCCTGCGCGAATCGGCCCGCGCGGATGCTGAGCATGACCTCCATGGCGCTGGCGACGAACCCGACCGCCAGGTGTTCGCCTCCCGCCAGGACGGAACGCAGCTCTGTCAGGCTGCGCTCGGCGTGTGGATCGGCGGCCATCAACAGATCAGCGGTTCGCCACATCAGGCCCATCGACAGATCCCCGCGGCGGGCCGTATGAGCAGCTTGGCCGATCAGTTCCTCGGCCAGTTCCAGACGGGTGGCGCCATCTGCCGGACCGAGAACGCAGTGGTGGGCCAGGCTCAACACCTCTGCTAGCGCCACAGGGTCACCCGCGCCTCTGACCTGCGCCAGGATCTCAAGGATCCGGTCATGTCGGCCGCTGCGGTAATCGTCCTCCGCGCACAGTCGGACGCGCAGGCGAAGTGCCAGTGATGATCGCGGATCGATCATGCTCAGAGCGTGGAGCTGACGGGCACGGACCACCCCCGCCTCCGCTGCCGCGCGGTGTTCATGAACCCAGACACCGCCCAGCCCCAACGCCGCGCGGGCCAACCTTGGGCCGTCCCCCTGCCGGTCCGCCTCGCGGTAGGCCTCATCCAGCAGTCGCCTGCTGAGCCGCAGATCGCCCCTGGTGTGGAGCGCGAACTCTCCTTTCAGCAGTACGTCATCCAAGCCCATCCCACCGTACGCCGACGGCAGTTCCTCCGTGGTCACGACACCCCCTGAGACAGCACACGGATGCGCCTTCACAATCCCGCTCAGTGCTCCCACCGGCTGCGGCAAAATCGGCAGCACAGGCCCCCAGGTCCACAATGAAAGCTAACTGCGACCGTGTGAAGACCCGTATCGTGGCCCATCGCCAAAGTCGGCGCAAGACCCGAGATGTCCACCTGTGGACTGAATGGAACAGGGTGGAACACCCTCCGCGATCCGCATGCAAGAAGGATCCCTAGAGGCCGTCCTTACGCCCTCACCAGGACCGCAGTCCTCGTCCCAGCCTCCGGCGCGCTCCCCGACATGTCGGAAGGAACGCGCCACCGAACCCAAGACCACCCGACGAGCTCATCGGGGGACTGCGCGCACCCGCCATATCACGACGCATGCCGTTCCATCCAATGGAACCGGATGGAACGGCATGTAGGGAAAAGGGTTGCCGACCGGTTCGAGGGGCGAACCTGGCGCGTTCCGTACATCGCCTTCGCGAAGGGAACGGGGGGTGGAACGCCTTACCGGGTAGCGGCCCTCAGCCGACCATCAGGAGTACATCCGTGTTCGACCTTGTCCTGTTGCCGCACTGCGACCTTCACGTCTCGCTCGACTGGCGACGGGGTCTACCGGCTCAACGAGGTCACGGCACCGGGCGGCCTTCGACACCGACATCGTGGGTGACATCACCGCTCCGGGGCCGGGCCGCCCCTGTACGAAGGCCGCCCTGGCCGACCGCGAGCGGGTGCTGGGCGCTGACAACCTGCTCGGGGGCACTCCCAACCTGACTTCCAACACCGCTGCAATCTCGCCGCTGCTTGTTGAGCTCGATGCGCCCGGCTGGCGGTTTCTGCCGGTCCCGCCATGGGTGGCGTAGGACCTCCTTGTTTGCGATGGAACGGGATGGAACGGATTGGAACGCCCACAGTTATAGGGCCAAACACCTATGAACCAAACCCTAGGGAGGGAACGCGTACATGTCCGTGCACATCACAAACGTCTGGGACGGACTCGTCTCCGTGGAGCTGAACAGCGGGACCACGGTGCATCTAGCGCCCGGGGAGTGCTCGGGCCCGATAGAGGAGTTCGAGACCGGTGGCAACCAGTGGCTCGGGCTGCTCCAGGAGCGGGGCCGGGTGATGCTCGACCCGGCCGAGGCCGACCCGGGGCGCGGCAGAGAGCGCCGCCGCGCCAAGAAGGACGAAGAATCCCCGGCGAGTTGACGACTAGGACGGAAATCAGATGGAGCGATTGCATCCCGGCGTATATCTCGAAGAGGTGCCGAGCGGGGTCCGCCCGATCGAGGGCGTGAGCACCTCGACGGCGGCGTTCCTCGGCAAGGCGGAAACAGGCCCGCTGGACCACGCCCGGCTGGTCACGAGTTTCATCGAGTTCCAGGCCGGCTTCGGCGGATTCCTCAATGACAGCTACCTGGCCCACGCCGCGTTGCAGTTCTTCAACAACGGCGGAACACGGCTGTACGTCGTCCGGGTGGCCGCGAACGCCCAGACCGCGAGCGTGGAGATCGGCGACCGCAAGAGCCCTCCGGCCCGGACCCTGATCGTCGCCGCCGCCGGCGCCGGCAAGTGGGCCAACGATCTGGAGGTCGTGGTCACGGCCGGCACGCAGGACCCCGGCAACGAGTTCGCTCTCGCGGTCCGCCGCGGCGGGGTGGTCACCGAGACGTTCGACAACCTGAGCGTCAATCCCGACGCGCCGAACTTCGCGGAGAACGCCGTCAATGCCCGCTCCCGGCTGGTCCGGGTCAGCGTGGACCCGGCCGACGACACCACCGACCCCGGCAGGAGCGTCTCCGGCGCCGGCCCGGCGACCACACTGCCGGCCGAGCTGCGCCGGCTGCAGATCAATCTCAACGGTGACGGCCTCCAGCCGATCGTGCTCGCCGATCCGGCCAGTGCCGGCGCCCAGATCGCTGCCGCGATCCAGGCCGCCGTCCGGCAGCTGACCCCGCTGCGCGGTAGCACACCGGCCGCCGCGTACAGCCAGTTCGAGGCGAAGTTTGAGAACAATCTCTACACCCTCACCTCCGGCGCTCCGGGCAGGCGCTCGTCCGTCCAGGTGGTCAACGCACCCGACGGCAACGCCGCCGCGCTGCTCAGACTGGGCACGACCAACGGCGGGTCCGAGACCACTGGCGCGGCGGTGCTGCGGCCCGCGGGCGGCACCTTCCTGCTCGGCGACGGGATCGTGGGCGGCGCCACGCTGAAAGTGACGGCGGGCAGCGACGGGACCACACCGCAGGACCCCGACTACCTCCAGGCGCTGAAACTGCTCGACCCGGTGCGCGACGTCAACATCGTCGCGGTCCCCGGGATCGGCAGCAAGCAGGTCATCGACGCGGGCAGCGGCTACTGCCGGCAGCGCGGCGACTGCTTCTTCATCGGCGACCTGCCGTCGTCGGTGCAAACCCGGGACTCGGCGCGGGCGTTCGTCGACGGCCTCACCGTCAAGAGCTCGTACGGGGCCGTGTATTTCCCGTGGTTGTCCACGGTGAACCCGGCGGGAACGGGGCCGGATCCGATGCTGGTGCCGCCGTCGGGCTTCGCCGCCGGGGTGTACGCGCGGATCGACTCGCGACGCGGCGTCTGGAAGGCGCCGGCCGGCACGGAAGCCAACGTCGTCGGGGCGGTCGGGCTGGCCCGCCAGCTGAGCGACGCCGACCAGGACGTGCTGAACCCGGCCGGGGTCAACGCCATCCGCTTCTTCCCCTCCTCCGGCATCGTGTTGTGGGGCACCCGCACCCTCGCCACCGTCTCGGACCCGGCCTACCGCTACATCCCCATCCGGCGGCTGGCCATCTTCCTGGAGCAGAGCATCGCCAACGGCGTCCAGTTCGCCGTGTTCGAGCCGAACGACGAGGACCTGTGGGCGAGCCTGCGGCTGAACATCGGCGGGTTCATGACCACGCTGTTCCGTGCGGGAGCGTTCCAAGGTGACACGCCGGCGAAGGCGTTCTTCGTCAAGTGCGATGCGCAGACCAATCCCCAGGAACAGATCGACGCCGGCATCGTCACGGTGCTGGTGGGCTTCGCCCCGCTGCGTCCCGCGGAGTTCGTCGTCATCCGGATCAGCCAGCAGACCGTGGGCAACTGAGGAGATACCGCATGGCCAAGTTCACCGTCAACGCCCATCGGTTCGACCCGTACCGCAACTTCAAGTTCCGTATCAAGATCGACAACCAGTACGTGGCGGGCCTGAGCAAGTGCAGCGCGCTGCGCCGTACGACGGAGGTGACGCAGTGGCGGGAGGCCGGCGACCCCAGCACCAGCCGCCAGCTGCCGGGCAAGACCCGCTACGAGCCGGTCACGCTGGAGGCCGGCGTCACGCACGACACGACCTTCGAGAGCTGGGCGAACCTGGTGCACAACTTCCAGGGCGACGCGGCCGGCTCACTCAAGGGGTTCCGCAAGGACATCATCATCGACGTCTATAACGAGGCGGGGCAGAAGGCGATCTCGTACACACTGTTCCGCTGCTGGGTGTCGGAGTACCAGGCGCTGCCCGAGCTCGACGCCGGTGCCAACGCGGTGGCGATCCAGCACATCGTGGTGCAGAACGAGGGCTGGCAGCGGGACGTCTCGGTGACCGAACCCACGGAGTTGTGATGACGGCGGACACGACGGTCCGGCTGCCCGCCGGGCTGCTGGACGCCGCCGGCGCCTGCCTGCAGGAGGCCGACGTCCGTCCGGTACGGGGCGAGGACGAGGAATGGCTGTACGCGCTGCCGCTCACGAGCTTGGAGTCCGAGGTGGTGACGGGACTGCTCGCGCGGTGCGTGAGCCGCATCGGCCCGGCGGCGCCCACCAACGACATGGTCGGGCAACTGCCGGTGGGCGACCGCGAATGGCTGATCCTGCGGTTGTGGCGGCTGACCTTCGGCAACCGCGTGGAGCTGGTGCTGGCCTGCCCGCGACCGGCGTGCGCGGCCCGGATGGACGTCGACTTCGCACTGGACGCCTTGCCGGTGGAGGAACGGCCGCAGCGGCCGGAGTACCGGTTCGCCTCACACGACGGCCCGGACGCGATCCGGCTGCGGTTCCGGCTGCCGCGCGGGGCCGACCTGGAGGCTCTGGGCCGGGACTGTCCCGAGGACACGACGGAGGAGGAACTGGCGGCCACGCTGCTGGGGCGCTGCGTGCTCGGCACCGGTGACGCGGCCCCGGCGCTTTCCTCACCACAGGTACGGGAGGCGCTGGCCGAGCGGTTACGGGCGCACTCGGCGCTCGTGCAACGGGAGTTCGACGTCACGTGCCCCGCGTGCGGGCGGGAGTTCAGCGCCGGGTTCGACCCGATCCTGGCGTTCCTGGCCGAGATGATGCGGCGTCGGCCGGAGTTCGACCGCGACGTGCACCTGCTGAGCCTGTACTACCACTGGCCGCTCAGCGAGATCCTGGCCATGCCCCGGCCGCGCCGGCGGCGTTACGTGCGGCGGCTGCTGGACCAGCTCGAACCGGCGCCGGCGGGGTAGGGGCTCGCAGATGTCGTCCTTTCTTCAACATCTGCTCCAACGGGGCACCCGCCGCCTCGCCGCGGCGGCCGGCGGCGCCGGCCTGGACCCGGCGGAATCGGTGGAGCCCCTAGAGGTGACGGAATTCGTCCCGGCCGAGGTGCTTCCATGGCCCGCCGGCGCCGACCATTCGCGACCAGCCGGCGAGGAGCCGGAACACCCGTTCACCGCCCCGGTGCGGCGAAGGCCCCCGGCCGTCGTCACTTCCCCCGGCGCATACGCGGCCGATTCCCCCGGTGGCCACGTGGCGGACTGCCCCAGCAGGCCCGCGGCACGGGAGGTCCCCGCACCCTCACCCGCCGGACGGCCGCCCGCACGGCGGGCGGACTCTCTACCGACGGCGACCGCCGGCCCCGGTCCGCTGCCCGGAGCCGACGCGGGCCCTGCGCCCGTCGAGGCAGCGGCCTCGCCACCGGCGGCGGAGACCGCCAGGGCCCCCCAGACCGGCGGCACACCGCTGATCGCGCCGGAAGCGGGCGCCGCGAAACCCGTGTCGTTGCGCGACGCGGGCATCCGTTCCGCCGAGCCGGCCGCCTTCGCCCCGGAGCCGGTTCCGCCGCCCGCCGGGACCATGCCACCCCCACCAGCCGCGCAGGGCACCCGCGACGACCTCGAAGCCGATTGGCGCGACCTCGGCCGCCGCCTGCTCGCCGAGCACCCGCCGGCCGGACACCACCCGGCGGCGCCTCCGCCGGAAACCGCCGCCCACCCGGCACCCGCGGATCCCGCCCACCTGCCGACCGCTATTCCCCCGCCGCCGACCGGGCCGCACCTCGCCGCCCGGACCACCGGCGACACCGGTCCGGGCCAGGCCGCCGCACCTGTGGCGGCAACCACGGACCCCGAGCCCGGGCTGACCATCGAGCACCTCGAGGTGCACATCGTCGCCCCCGCGGCCCCGCACCACCCGGAACCGCCGCCCGCGACGCCGTCGCGGGCGGGCGCCTGGGACCCGGCCGCCCGTCACTATGTCGAAAGGTGGTGAAACCGTGATCGGCCAGGTGAGCGAGTCGCTGAAGAACCTGCTGGAGGCCGAGATGTCCCCGGCGAGCCCCGTCACGCTGCTCTCTCCGGCAGACACCAGCTCCCAGCAGTCCCGCGTGAACCTGTTCCTCTACTGGCTCCGCCCCCATCCGCAACTACGCAACCAGCTGCCCGCCATCGCGCCTGACGATCCCGGCCGGCTGGTCACCCCGCCGTTGGTGCTCAACCTGTACTACCTGCTGACGAGCTACACCCCGCTGGACGGCCAGTTCGGCCTGGCGGACTCCCAGACGATCATGGCGGAGGCGATGCGGGTCCTGCACGAGCATCCCATCGTCCCGCAGGAGCACCTGGAGCCCGGTCTGCGGCAGGGCGAGGTGAAGGTCACCCTGCACTGCGCCGATGTGGAGGAGCTGAGCAAGGTCTGGACCGCGCTGACCAAGGACTTCCGGCTGTCCGCCGTCTACGAGGTCTCCTACGCGCCGGTGCCCGCGCGCGGCCGCACGCCGGTGGCGCGCCCGGTCGAGACGACACGCCTCGGGGTCGAGGTGACGCGGTGAGCGCGACCGCACCACCGTTCGCCGATAGCCGGCAGCACCTCGCGGCCGAGTTGGCCTGGTTGGACCGGGCGCTGCTGGCGCTGGTGAACACCACAGCGCCAGCCGGACCCGGGTGGGCGGCCGAAGGTGACGGAGAGCCCTTCGACTCGCCAGAGTCGGTCCGGCAGGCCCGGCAGGACCTGGTGGCCCGGGTCGAGGCCGGCCATGAGCATGGGAGCCCGCTGGTCCTGCCCCGGCTCAGCGCCCTGTTCGGGCTGACTCCCGAGGAGGAACTGCTGCTGGTCGCCTGCGCCGCCCCCGAGATCGACCCCCGCTACGGCGAGCTCTACGGTCACCTCCACGGCGACGCGACCCGATGGCGGCCCAGTGCGCGCCTGGTGACAGCCGTCGCGGGCTTCGACCGGCGTTGCCCGGTGGACGGCGGCGCACTGCTCGACCCGCAGGCGGCAGCCTTCCGCTGGCGCCTGGCCGGCCCGGCGGACAACGGCGCGGCGCACCGGCCGGGCCATGGCATCGCCCTGGATCCCGGCATTCTCGCGCTGATCACCGGGCACCGGTGGGAGGACGGCCGGATCGACGCCGCGCTGCGCCCGCTGCCCGCCGCCGACCCAGCGGCCTGGCCGTACGGGGACGCCGTCGATCGGCTCGCCGTGCTCCTGGCGGACGACACCGGGCGCATCGTCGCGCACTTCCACGGTCCTCTGGCCTCCGAGGGCCGGCGGGTGGCGCTGGCCGCGTGCCGTCGCCTCGGCGTCGGCCTGCTGCACGCGGACGCCGGCGAACTGCTGGCGTTGTCGCAGTCCGGCGAACTGCCGCTGGCAGACGGGCTACGCCTGCTGTACCGGCAGGCGGCGCTGGGCGGGGCCGGTGTGTACCTGTCCGGGCTGGACGCGTTGCTGGACGACCCCCGGGCGGCGGCGCACCTGCGCACGCTGGAGGGGCTCCTGCCGGATGCGTCGTGGTTCACCTGTACCGAGGCCGAGCGGTTGTGGCTGCCCGGGCCGTCGTTGCCGACGCACATCACGTTCCTGCCGTTCGAGCCGCCGGCACTGGACCATCGGCAGCGCCGTACCGTCTGGGAGCGGGCGATGCCCGGGCTGCCGGCCGAGCAGATGGTTGCGCTGGCCACGCACTTCCCATCCACCCCCGGCGAGGTCGCCGACGCGGTGCGGCTGGCCCGCGGCCGGGCCAGAGCAGCCGGCGGCGACGAGCCGGCCTACGAGGACCTGTTGTGGGCCTGCCGGGCGCCGTCGCGCGCCGCTCTCGACGGCCTGGCCCGGCCGCTCACCCCCCGGACCGGTTGGGATGACCTGATCCTGCCCGCCGACGTGCTGGAACAGCTGCGGGAGTTGTGCGCCCAGGTACGTCACCGGGGCCTGGTCCTGGACGAGTGGGCCCTGGGCCGGCGCACCGCGCTGGGGCACGGCGTGCAGGCGTTGTTCCTCGGCCCCAGCGGCACCGGCAAGACCCTCGCCGCCGAAGTGGTCGCCGCGGCCGTGGGCATGGGCCTGGTGAAAGTAGACCTGTCGACCGTGGTGAGCAAGTACATCGGCGAGACGGAGAAACACCTCGCGCGAGTCTTCACCGCCGCAGAGCGCTCCGGCTCCATCCTGCTCTTCGACGAGGCGGACGCGTTGTTCGGCAAACGCTCGGAGGTCGGCGACGCGCACGACAGGTACGCCAACATCGAGGTCAGCTACCTGCTGCAACGCATCGAGGAGTACGCGGGCGTGGTGATCCTGGCCACGAACTTCGCCCAGAACATCGACGAGGCGTTCCAGCGCCGCCTCCGGGTGTCGATCAGTTTCCCGTTCCCGGACGAGGCGGCCCGGCTGGCCATTTGGCGCCGCCACCTGCCCGGCGAGCTGCCGGTGACCGCCGACCTGGACCTCACCCGGATGGCCCGGCAGTTCAAGGTGCCAGGCGGGGTCATCCGCAAGATCGTGTGGAACGCGGCGTTCCTGGCGGCGGACGACGGCGGGCGCATGGACGCCGGGCACCTGCTGCTGGCCACCAGAAGGGAGTACGAACGGATGGGAAAGCCCTTCCCCGCATCGGGGGTGGCGCGATGAGGGTGCGCCGGGTGGTCGTCCGCGTGGAGATGCCGGCCTGCGATCCGGCTCGCGCCCGCGCCCTGGCCGTGGCGGCCCTCGCGAGAGTCGCCGCCGGGACTCCCGGCCCGGGCCCCGGCCGGATCGCGCACCTTCAGGTACGCGTGGACGCCGCCGCCAGTGATCGGGTGCTGGCCGCCCGGATCGCGCGGACGATCGCCGCGGCGATCACCGAGCGGGCGGGGAGGTGACGGCGGTGGCCACCGGTCTGTCCAACCAGCCCAAGTTACTGAAAGGTGCCCTCGTCGACACCGACCTGTTCGCGACGCCGCCGCTGATCGTGCCGTTCCAGTTCAACCCCGAGACGCTCACCCGGCGCAGGAGCGTCCGCATCCCCGCGCCGCCGTCCCGGCGGGGCCGGGAGGAGAGCACGCCCGACGACCAGAGCCTGGAGGCCCAGAACACGGTGACGGAACCGGAGACGATGTCGATGGACATCCGGTTGGACGCGACGGACGCGCTGGAGCGCGGCGACCCGGTCGCGGCCGAGTACGGGGTGCTGCCCGCGTTGTCCGCCCTGGAACTGATGATCACTCCGCGGTCGGAGACGCGGCTCGGCGGCGTGGTCGGTTTCACCTCCGACTTCGGGTTCGGTGATCGGCTGGTGACCCCGGTGCTGATCTTCGTGTGGGGTCGGCAGCGGCTGTTCCCGGTGCGGCTGACCTACCTGAACATCGAGGAGGTCGAGTACAACGCGAACCTCAGCCCGGCACGGGTGATCGTCGGTGTGACGCTCCAGGTGCTCAGCGGCGGCAACCTGTTCCAGCGGTACACGCTCGCCCAGCGCACCCTGCTGGCGGCGCTGAACGCGCGTGGTGCCGGCGCGCCCGACCTCGCCCGATCGATCGTTCCCAGGTAGGTGATGCGCCATGCTCTTTCCCGGATCCCGCTACGCGGCCACCGAGGTGGTGGAGGTGGCCGATCCCGACGGCACGCGGCGCCGGACGCTGGTCACGCGCCGCGTCCCGCGCACGCCCGGCGTGCTGGAGTACGTCGTGCTGGACGGCGAACGACTGGACCACCTCGCCGCCCGCTTCTACTCCGACCCGCAGAAGTACTGGCTGATCCTCGACGCGAACCCGGAGGAGCTGGACCCGTTCCGGCTCATGCGCCCGGGCCGGCGCATCCGGATCCCGCGCGACCGGACGGCCCCGCGGTGATCAGAGAGATCGTGCGCCTTCGGATCGACGGCAGGCCCCAGGACGGCCTGGTGCCCGACATTATCGAGATCGGCGTGGACGAGTCCGTCGACCAGGCCGACGTGGTCCGCCTCCGGATGGCGGTCACCCGGCGGCTGGACGGCACCTGGACCTACATAGACGACCCCAGGTTCGGCGTGTGGCGGCGGCTGACCGTCGAGGCCGGATACCCGCCCGCCGCCCAGATCCTGTTCGACGGCTACCTCACGCACACCACGGTGAGCTTCACCGTCGACGACGACCCCTACCTGGAGGTGTCGGGCATGGACGCCAGCGCCCTGATGAACCTGCAGGAACGGCGGCGGCCCTGGCCGAACAGGGCCGACCACCAGATCGCCCAGGCGGTGTTCGACTCCTACGGCCTGAGCTGGGAAGTGGAGGACACCCTCGTGCAGCACACCGAGCAGGTCGCCATCACCGTCCAGTACGAGACCGACATCCAGTTCCTGCGCCGGCTCGCCGCCCGCAACGGCTTCGAATGCCGGGTACGGGCCGGCGTCGGCTATTTCCGTAGCCCGAACGTGGGCGGCACGCCGCAGAAGCTGCTCGCGTTCGGGTTCGGCCGGGAGGCGAACCTGGCCTCGCTCACGGTCCAGGTCGACGGCACCCCGGCCACCGCGCCGCAGATCCGGCGGGTGGACCCGGTCAGCAAGCAGGAGGACGTCAAGACGCTGGAGGACCTGCCCGAGCAGCGGCTCGGCGCGGACACGCTCCGCGAGTTGCGGGCGGGGCTGCCCGACGGCGACTTCCTGGTGACCCGGCGGGCGCCGGCCTCCCCCGCCGAAATGGAGTCCTGGCTGCGCGCCGCGCACACCCGGGCCAGCCGGTTCGTCACCGTGCACGGCGAGATCGACTCCCGGGCGTACCGCAGCGTGTTGCGCCCCGGCCGCCCGGTGGTCATCAAGGCGGTCGGCGAGCGCCACAGTGGCACCTACTACGTCGTGCGGGTCGGGCACACGTTCACGGTGGACGGGTACCGGCAGTCGTTCGAGGCCTACCGCAACGCGCTCGGCGTGACCGGCACGGAGCAGTTCGCCCCGCCTGGTCTGGAACCGATCCCGCCCGGCCTCGACACCGAGAGCCGGACGGACGGCAACCGCGTGCTGCCCGGCCGCCAGGTCGGCACCGTCCTGCCGGGAGGACGGCGATGACCGGCCGACAGCCCCGCATCGACTACGTCACCAAGGACTACGAGGGCTTCAAGCAGGGGATGCTCAACCAGATCCCGCTGCTGCTGCCGGACTGGACCGACCGCGGCGAGGCCGACTTCGGTGTCGTGCTCATCGAGCTCGTCGCCTACGTGGCCGACATCCTCAGCTACTACCAGGACCGGGTCGCGAACGAGGCGTTCCTGGCCACCGCCACCCAGCGGCGCTCGGTGACGGAGCTGCTGCGCCTGATCGGCTACCAGATCGACCCAGGGCTCGCCGCCTCGGCCGTCGTCCACGTCGACGTCACCACCGACCTCGACGTCGGCCCCGACGAGCTGCCGTTCCAGGTGCGCACGGCCGGACGGCCCGGTGAGGCGGAGGTCACGTTCGAGGTGATCCAGCCGTTCAGCCTGCGCCCGGCCAACAACGAGATCCCGCTCGCCGCCATCCCGGCGCTCCCGGCGGGGACCGCCGCGGTCGAGCTGCCGCCCGGCGCGCACCGGCTCGTCCCCGGATACCGCGTCTATCTGGAGGAACGGCCCGCGCAACCGGCCCGCCCGCGCCGCTCTCCGCCCCTCACCGTGACCGGCGTGCGCCGGCTGGTGAGCGGCGACGACGAGATCAGCTGGCTCCCGCCGCTGCCCGCGTCGTTCCAGCCAGGCGCGACCGTGCTGCGCGGCAACAACATCGTCGCCACCCACGGCGTCACGGTGGCCGACGAGCCGGTCTACGTCGCCGACGGCACGCCCGGCCAGCGCTTCACCCTGGCCCGCACCCCGGTGACCCACCTGTTGCGCACGGAGGACACCCGCCGCCGCAGGTCCCGGCCCGAGCTGGAGGTACGCGTGGACGGGGCGCCGTGGCGGCAGGTGGAGAGCCTGTCCGCGAGCGGCCCGGCCGACCTGCACTACACCACCGAGATCGACGAGAACGACGTGATGACCGTGGTGTTCGGCACCGGCGCGCGGGGTAGCGTGCCGACGGCCGGGGCCGAGGTCCGGGCCCGCTACCGGATCGGCCTCGGCGTCGTGGGCAACGTTGGCCCGGACGTCCTCACCGTGCCCACTTCGTTGGCCGCGGTCGCCGCCGTGACGAACCCGTTCGCGGCCGAGGGCGGCGCCGACCGGGAGTCCATCGAGGAGGCGAAGATCGCCGGCCCCGGCTCGGTCATCGCGCAGGAGCGCGCGGTCACCCTGGAGGACTACGAGCTGCTCGCGGCGGGCGTCGAGGGCGTCGGCAAGGCCAGGGCCCGGGTCGGGCTGCGTGGCGGCTACAAGGTCGTGCAGGTCTTCATCGCGCCCGAGAACCCGCTGACCGTGCCGCCCCCGCCGCCCTCCGACGACCTTCGCGCGACGGTCGCGCGGCGGCTGGAGTCCCGCATGCCGGTGAACCGCATGGCCGGCGTGGAGGTGCTGGATCCCGCCTACGTGCCCATCGACATCACGGTCGAGGTGCACCTGACGGCCGAGGCGAGCCGGTCACAGGCGGTCGAGGAGGTACGCGGGCTGCTCGCCGGCCTGTTGTCGTTCTCCGCCCAGGACTTCGGCCGCCCGGTGCGCGCGGGTGAGGTCTTCTCGGCGTTGTTCCCGCTCGACGGCGTGGAGTTCGTCCTGCTGCGCGAACTGCGCCGCCGGGACCGGCCCGCCGGCGGCTCCGAGTTCGCCGACGTGCCGATCGCCGACCACGAGCTGGCGTTCGCGGGCACGATCGCGGTCGTGCCGCTGGGAGGTGGGCGATGACGATCGACGCCGACTTGCTCATGGCCCACCTTCCCGGCCTCTATCGGGACAAGGACGTCACCGGCGACCTGCGGCGATTCCTGGAGATCCTGGCCGGGCCGCTGGCCGAGACGCACGCCTCGATCAGGCGGCTGCGGGACGACCAGACGCTGGCGGCCTGCCGGGCCGAGTTCATCCCGCTGCTGGGCGCGCTCGTCGGCGCCGAGGTGGACACCACCCTGCCCGAACGGGCACAACGCGACCAGGTCCGCGACGCGATCAGCGGATACCGGCGCAAGGGAACCGCCGACCTCGTGCGCGGTGCCGCGGAGTCGCTCACCGGCTGGCGCGTGCACCTGGTCGACTTCTCCGCCCACGTCGCCACGCTCCCGCACGTGGAGACGGTCAATCCGGTGCACCGGCTGCGGGAGCGGCCTGTCGCCGAGCAGCCGCCCGGCAGCGGCGACTTCACCTTCCGCGCGGACGGGACGGCCGGACCGCTCTTCGACGCGCTCACCGGACACCCGATCACCCGGGCCGCGCTCACCGGCCAGGAGGCGACCTACGCCGGGGTGGAGGGCAGGTTCACCGTCAGCCGCGGTGGCGTGGACCTGTTCACCGGCCCGGCGCCATGGACCTCGCTGGCCGCCGACCTGACGGACCCGGAGCGCCCCCGGACCCCGGCCGGCGCGCCACTGACGCTCGGCGACCGGCAGATCGCGGTCGATCCCGAGCTCGGCAGGTTCCGGATCGTGAGCCCGCCGGTCCTCGCCGGCGACCTGCGGGTCTCCTTCCACGTCCTGGAGCCTGGACACGTCGCCGCCCGGACCGCGCCGGTCGCCGACCCGTTCGCGCTGACCAGGCTCGGCCGCGGGGACGACCCGGTGCCGGCGGTGCTCGACATGCGCGCGCCGCGGGGGGTCACCGACACCGTCGGCCGCGCCCACTTCGACAACCTCGGGCTGTTCGTCACGCCGGCTCGCGTCGCCACCGACCGGCGCCCCAACTCGCTGCCGCCCGGCACGGACGGCGGCCGGCTCACCTTTGACGACCGGCCGCTCGACCCGGCGGACGCGCGGGGCGTACGGCTGCAGCTGCTCGACGGGCTCGACGGGGCGCCGCTCACCAGAGCCGCGTTGGACGGCGCCGAGTCGCTGTTCTGCGGCACGTCACGCGGTTTCGCGATCCGGATCGGTGGCCTCGACATCACCGACCCGGAGTTCCGCCCGGTCGTAAGCGTGCTCGCGGCGGACCTGAGCGACTTCGCCGCCCCGCGCCGTCCCGGCGGCGGCGCGCTGCCGCTGTCGGCCACGAACGTGGCGGTCGACCCGCAGCTCGGCCGCATCCTGCTCGACCCGGTCGCGCTCGGCGTGGCCGGGCGGGGCGTCCGGGTCGACTACCTGACCGCGCCGACCGCCAGGGCGGAGGACGTCACCGCCACCCGGCCCCCCGACGAGCCGCCCGAGGTGCTGCTGTGCACGGCGGACGGCGATCCGGCGGAGCTGGTCGACGGGTTCGACGGCACGCCCGTACGGACCGCCGTGCGCCTCGGCGTGCCGCTGTCCGCCTTCCACGGCACCGACCGGGGCTGGCGGGTGGCCCGTGACGGAGTGGACGTGACCGCGCAGCTCACCCCGGGCCTCGGCGACATCGCCGCGCCGGCGCCGGCGGGCCGCCTCGTCATCGACCCCGACCGGGGTCTGCTGCGCTTCCCCGCCGGGTTCGTCACCGCCGCCCACCGGGTGAGCGTCAGCTTCTCCCACTCTGACCGGGTGACGCGGGCCCGCCGCTTCGACAGTCTCGCCCGGCGGTTGCCCCGGGTCCTGCCCGCCGGCGTGGTGCCGGTCCTGATCGACACTCGCCGACCCAGCGTTGAGAGGTAGCCCTCATGTCCCGAGCCATCTCCCGGGAGAGCTTCGACGAGCTCAAGAACTACCTGGGCGTCTATCTCCAGCAAGGCCGGCCCATCCTGGACGCCGACTGGAACGAGGGCCAGGACATCGCCGTCGCCGCCCTGCGCCGCCTCGGCCGAGAGACCCACGGCGACGGCGGGCTGGACACCGGCTTCGCCATCGCGCCCATCGTGGTGCCCCCAGACATCGACGAGCTCGCGGACTTCCACTTCGGCCTGCTGATGGACGTCCTGTTCGGGTCATGGCGCTTCTTCCTCAACTTCCCCGGCGACCTCGTCGACGACTTCGAGCAGCCCGGTTTCCAGCTGTCGTCGCCGCAGGGCACGCTGCGCATCGCGACGGACCGCCCGTACCGGGACCGCGGGTTCCTGCGCCTGTCCGGCCACCCCGGCACCGTTACCATCCGCAAGCAGCTGACCGGCCTCCTTGACCTGTCCGCGGCGGACCTCGCCACGTTCCGGTACCGGCGTAACCGCAAGACCGCCGGTGCCGTGAAGTTCTTCCTGGAGGACGACGCGGGCGGCAAATCGGTGTGGCCGATCGTGAACAACCCGCAGTTCCCGCCGGACGTATGGGTGCCCGGGCTGGTCGTCCCGCTGGACGTCCGGTTCCGCATCCTCACCATGACCCTGCGCAACGCGGTACGCAACGACTTCTACTCCCAGCCCTTGTTCAACTACGGCGGCACGCCCCCCTTCATCTGGACGGTGGCCGGCGGCACGCTGCCACCGGGCCTGGCCCTGCCCACCAGCCCGGTGCAGGACAGAGGGGCCGGCCTCCGGGGCACCCCGACACAGGCCGGCACGTTCGCCTTCACCGCCCGCGTCACCGACGCCGCCAACCGGACCGCCACGAGACAGCTCATCCTCGAAGTGCAGGCGACCGGACCGGAGCGGGGTCGCACGACACCCGACGAGGCCGCGCAGCTGAGCGTCTCTCCGTCGGAGACGCCCACCGGGACGCCGGCCAACCTGACGCGGATCCGCGCCTACGGGTTCGAGGCCCCGCAGGACTCGGGCGCACCGCTGGTCTGGGACTTCGACGACCTGCGGGTCGGTGGCAGTGCCCGCCACCGCGCGCTGGCCGCCAACGACTTCGTCATCCGCGGCGCCGAACGGGCGATGCTGGCGGCCGACGCGATGTTGTTCACCAAACGCGCGGTGGAGTCGGTCGGCAACGATCCCACCTCCACCCCCATCGTCCGGCAGCTCGTCGAGGTGCTGTCCACCGCCAACCCGGACGTGCCGGACGCGGCTGCCGCCGCCCGCATGCACGTTTCCGGCCTGACCTGCCTCCAGGCCGCAGACACGCTGTACTCCCGGCAGATGGACCCGAACGACCCGCCGCTCACCCCGCCCGCCGGGCAGGTCCGCCGGGACACGGTCTACCTCGACGTGTGGACCGAGCCGGTGACGTACGTCGACGACCCGGAGATCCGGGAGGTCGCCCTGGGCGGCCCCGACACGGCCACCCGCGCCCGGGTCCGGCACCGGGTACGCGTCGCGCAGGGCACCGGACTGCCGGCCGGGGACGGCCGCGGCGGCGGCACGCTCACCACCGAGGGCACCTACACCGCCCAGGCCAACCGCCTGTACCTGGTCGAGATCGACACCGGCGGCGACCTCGGCGCAGCGACCTTCCGCTGGTCCGAGGACAACGCCGCGACGATCCAGCGGGTGATCGAGCCGCTGCCGCCGGGCTCGACCCAGGTGGCCGTGGAGGACGCGACCGCGTTTCGCCCCGGCGACCGGATCCTGATCCGCAAGAAGTTCGGCGCGGAGGAGCACCAGGTCGATTCGGTGGTCGGCAACGTGCTCGGGCTCGTGCAGCACACCGGCGACCAGCTCGCCGCCCTGCCGGCCGCCGGGCGGGTCCTGGCGTTCACCACGTTCGCGCTGGCCGACCGGCCGATGGTGCAGCGCTGGAACGCGTTCCGGGTGCCCATCACGGCCGACCCCGCCGACTCGGTGATCTCCGCGGCCGTGCCGCTCAACGACGGCGTCGCGGTCCGCTTCGGCGGCAGCGACCTGCGGCCGGGCGATTTCTGGAACTTCCGCACCAGGTTCCTGCCCGGCGACGACGCGGCCGGGCTCGACCCGCTCACCCGGATCGAGCAGCTCCGCTTCCAGCGGCCCAGGGGCGTCGTGCACCACTACGCCGCGCTGGCCACGCTCACCCGGAACCCGGCCGCCCCCGAACCGGACCTGATCACCGATGTCACGGACCTGCGCAGCAGGGCCGGCAACACGCACACGGTGAACGTGCGGCTGAGCTCCGCCACGGTGACCGGAGCGGCCGACGTGCTGCTCGGCGGCGCGCGCCTGCCGGCGGTGTCCCCCGACAGCAAGCTGGTGATCTTCTGGTCGGGCGAGATCTTCCTGTCGGCGCCGGTGTCGGGCCAGCTCTCCATCCAGGTGGGCTACTACAACGACGAGATCACCGACCCCATCGGCGACCCGGAAACCGGCCTGCTCCTGGGTGAGGACCGGGTGATCAACCTGTCCCGGCGCACGACCGGCGTGGACCTGCCGTTCAGCTTCCTGTTCTCCGGCGTCAACACCGCCTTCCAATCGCTCGGCGGCCCTTTCGTGCCCACGTCCGTACAGATCGTCGCGTCCCTGTCGGCCCAGAGCGGGTCGGTTTCCATCGGCGCCGCGCGCGCCACCGTCCTGGAACTGAAGAAGAGCACGGAGCTGATCGATGACCTCTAAGACCGGCCCGCTTTCCCTGCTGCTCGCGCGATCCCCCGGCGGGTCCGGGCGGCACGTCGAACGCCTGCCGCTGGCGGTCGCGGTCCGGGGCCGCGACGACCCCGACGGGGTCCCGCTGGACCTGGTCCTCGCCGCCGCACAGGAGGTCTCGCCCGCCGTGACAGGGCTGGCGGTCAGCGGCACCGAGCTGCTGGTCACCTTCCGGGAACGCCCCGCGGCCACGGAGTGGGACCGGGTGCGCGACCTGCTCGGCGACCCCGAGCGGCTGCGTGCGTCGGCCGTACCGGAGGCCGGCGCGCCGCTCGCGGCGCTGCTGGACGAGGCCACCCCGGACGCCGAGTGGATGCGCCTGTTCCGGCAGTGGGCCGTGCGCGAGCTGCTCGCCCGCGACGGGGGCGGCTGATGGCCGCCGTACCGTCGGCCGCCGACCTGCGCGGCGCCGACCTGGGCGGCGGGAGCGTGGAACTGCGCTGGGCGCATCCGGAGGAAGGCGTCCTGTTCGACGTCTACGCCGGCGCGGATCCGCTCGACCCGTTCCGCGTCCGCCGACTGGCCGGGCACGCCGCGACGACGGCCACGCTGTCCGGCTTCGAGCAGGGCGGCGAGGTGTACTTCACCGTCGTCGCCCGCCGCGGCGAGCTCACCGCCCTGCCGTCACGCGTGCTGCGGGTCGCCGTGCGGCCGGTGACCGTCCCCGTGGCGCTGGTCCGCGCCACCCCCGCCGGCCGGCCCGCCGGGCTGGGCTTCCCGTTCGGCGTCACCGCCGCCGGCAGTGTGTCCACCCAGCAGGGCGACCAGCTGTTACGCGGCAAGATCCTGCAACTGCTGCTCACCGCGCCGGGCGAACGGGTGAACCAGCCCGAGTACGGCACCGGGCTGCGGGACCTGGTGTTCGACCCGGACAACGAGATCCTCGCCGCCACGACCGAGTTCACCGTGACCCGAGCGCTGCGGCGCTTCCTCGGTGACCAGCTGGAGGTCCAGAGCGTGCAGGTCGGCGCCGCCGGCGCCGAGCTGACCGTCGACATCGTCTACCTGCGTACCTCGGACCTGCACACCGAGCGGCTGCGGGTAGGCGTCCCGATTCCCCGATGAGGTGCTCATGGACGACCGGACCGCGCGTTTCATCGAGGAGAGCGCGCGCAAACACTGGGGGAAGTACCGCGGCTTCGTGGTCGACCGGTCCGATCCCGACCGGCTCGGCCGGCTCAGGGTACGGGTGCCGAGCCTGCTGGCCGACGCGCTGCCCGGATGGGCGTGGCCGGCGACCCCGTACGGCGGCCGCGGCCTCGGGCTGTTCGCGTTGCCCCAGACCGGCGACATCGTCTGGGTGGAGTTCGTGGAGGGCGATCTGGCGCAACCGCTGTGGTCGGGCTGCGGGTGGGCAAGGCCGGATGGGCGCAGCGAGCTGCCGGCGGAGGCGCTGGCCGGCTATCCCGACACGGTCGTGCTCAAGACCGCGTCCGGCCACACCATCGTGCTGTCCGACGTCGGCGGCAGCGAGCGGATCACGGTGCGGGCCGCCGGTGGGTGTGAGGTGGTCCTTGACGGCGGCTCCGACCGGATCACCGTCAAGGCGGGTGAGGTGGTCGTGCGAGGCGCGGGCGGGGCGGTGGAGGAACTGGCCACCAAGTCGTTCGTACGCAACGTCTTCGACACGCACACCCACGCCACCGGCGTCGGCCCGTCCGCCACTCCGGTGCCGACCTCCGACGAGGCGTCACTGACCAGTGTCCTGAAGGCGGAGTGAGCGCATGCCACTGAACCCGATCGCCTTCGCCGACGGCCTCACCGCCCTGTTCGACGGCCGCAACGGCTACCCGAAGACCACCGCCGAGGCCGCGCAGGCGTGGGCGGCGCTCTACCGGCGTTACGCCGCCGACGCGCGCGCCGGCGTCACCGCCCCGCTGCCCGACCCGCTGGTGGCCGCGGAGGCCGGCCTCGTCGACCGGCTCGCCCAGGCCTTCGCCGCGGCGCACGGCGGCGCGGTCGCCGGGCTCGCCGCCGACCTGGACGCCGCGTTCGTCGCGTTCTGGTCCCGGCCACCGGTCGGCTTCGCCTTCCCCGGCCCGCCCGCCGTCGCCGGAGTCGTCACGGTGGCCCCGGCCGGCGTGCTGGGCAGCGCGCTCGCCGGGGCGCTGGCCGCGGGGGTCGCGGCCCGCCGCACGGCCGCGGCGCAGGCGCAGGCACTGGTCGGCGCGATCGACGGCTGGACGCGGACGGTCACGGTCGTCAACACCCCGCCGGGGCCGTCGGCGCCGGTGTTCCTGACCTGACCGGCACGAGTGGAGGTGACCCGCATGGGAGTGAAACGAACGGCCGCGCCGCCACAGGGCGCGGACGTCCGGCGGCCCGCAGTGGTACCGTCCCCGCGCACGGCGGCGCACGCGGTCCCCGACGGACGGGCGGCGACGCCCGCGGCACCGCGCCCGGACACGGTCACCGCCGGGCGCGCGCGGAATCCCGCCAAGCCGCTGCCCGATCGGCAGATCCGGAAGATCGTGCTGCAGAAGGCCGCCCGGGCCCTCGTGTACCACCTGGGCGACGGCACCACGCACACATCGCGGGTGCGCTGGTACTGCGACTTCCCGCCGGGGACGTACGTCGCGAAACCCCAGCCCGGCTCGACGGCCCGCTGGTTCTGTCCCGAGGTCCTCCAGAGGTACCTGGCCGAGAGCGCCCCACCGGGTGCGGCGAACGGCCGGCGATACAGCGTCGTGATCGAACCGGCCGACCATCGGGCCAATCCCGGCACCTTCGAAGGCGTCCCTGACTTCGTATTCGAGGTGGTGGGCGAGCGCGTCGCCGCGGACTTGCCCGGCGACACGTCGTACCCGGGCGTGCGGGAGGCGCTCGACTCGCCGGAGATGCGCCGCTACCTCAGCATGCGCGGACGCGACGACCGCCGGCCGCCGGCCCGGGAGCGGCCGGACGCCGACGCGTTCTCGCCTGATGAGAGCAGCGAGATGGCGCGGATCCAAGAGCAGCTCGCGCAGCTCACAGAGACCGACTGGGAGCTGCTGGAGGTCCAGGCCGCGTCGGCCCCTCCCGCGGGGTCGTGGGCCGACGCGCGCAAAGCACTCGACCGCTACATGCGCAGCAGCGTACGCACCACCGCACTCATGAACGCGGCCGACCGCGACGCCCGGATCGTGGCGGCGGAATCGGCGATCGACCCCGGCCGGCAGGCCCACGCCCTCGCCCGGCTGGAAGGCACCGGCGACCTGTACGACGCGATCGCGGCATACAAGGCGGCCCCCGACGGCTCCCTCGCCAACAGCGAGTGGAAGGGGTGGTACAGGGAGCGCAAGGCGAGGCTCAAGCAGGAGATGATGCGCCACCTGGAGGCGCAGAACTTCAAGAGCGTGGCAGAGTTCGACACCGCGGTACGCGAATTGCGCCTGGCGGTCCGGCGCCAGGCCACCCTCCTGGCCCTGACCGATCTCAAGGAGGGCGAGCGCATCCTCAAGGCGGAACTACAGCGCTACCGGAGCAAGGACACGCTCAACTCGCTCCTCACGGCGTTGCGGAAACTGACCGACCCTAACGAGCCGGGCGGCGAGGACGCGATCAAGCGTGTCCTCACCGATTATCCGCTCCTGCGGGATCCGGTGGTGTTCAAGGGCGCGATCGAGGCGAAGTACCCGGAATTCCTCGGCGATCTCCTACGGCAGAACGCCGAGGCCCAGCTCGGCAATGTGACGAAGAGCCGGGAGGCGCTACGCGACGATTCCGACCTGGTCTTCAAGTTCGACATCGTGATCGATCAGACGCTCGGCAAGCTGGGGTTGTCGAAGACCTCGCCCCAGGCGCGGCTGATCCGGGACGCGTACGGCGTGAAGCGCAGCGCCGCCCGCGCGATCTTCGACATGGTGCTGCTCGTGCTCTGCATCGCGGCCGGACCGCTGGGCTGGATCGGCTACCTGGCGAACCTGACGGCCTTCGTCGTCCAGATCGCCGACCTGCGTGACCGGGAACGAGGCAGACAGCAGCTCCGCGGTGCCGCGCACGCCGGCAAGCCGCTGGCCACCCCGCCGAGCGACAACGGAAGTCTCCTGGAGGCGCTCGGGCTCCTGCTGGCCGGCGTCAGCGTGTTGCACCTGCCGGCGCCCCGCGGGTCGGCGCTGGTGGTTCGGGAGAGCACCGCCCTCGTCAGGCTGGACCTGGGCCCGCAGGTGCGTACGGTGGCGCCGGGCGTCGTCGAGATCGTCCTGCCCGGGCAACCAGGTGTGCTCCGGGTGACTCAGCGCGGCTTGGAAGGGTTCGCGGAAGCGGGGGCCGCCCAGCCGGTCCTCAGCCGGCCATGGGTCAGCACGACGTTTCCGACGCCGCGCGCCGATCTGCTCGCCCAGGCTCCGCAGTTGGCGACGATACGGGCCGCCGCCGAGGTGTCGATGGGCGGGCGACCGGTGATGGTCGGTGTGACCGCGGACGGGTGGTTCGTCTATGCGCCGGGCACACGTACTCCTCTCCAGACCGGCTTCCTGGGCCCGGCCGCTCCGTCCGGCCGAACGGCCACCCCGGCGCTGCCACCGGCCACCCCGGCTCCGCCCACACCATCCGCCGCCGCTTCGACGACATCAACCGCCCTCGTCCTGTCGTCGAAGCGTCCGATGCCTCCCCCGCCGGCATCCGGGACCACGACCTTCGCGCCCCCGCGGCCGGCGCTTCCCGCGCCGGCCGCCCCAGTTCCCATCCCGCAACCGACGGTCCCCGCGCCTGCCGGACCGCGTCTCTCGGACCTGCGCCCGGGCCTCCTGACGAAGCCGCAACAACCGGTCGGCCCGGCCGTCCCATCCCACAGCACCCCAATGGCCGACGCGCCAACGGACAAGGCCGCGCAGGCAGTGGTCAGGATAAATGAACTGCTCGCACCGGTCAGGAAACGTGCTAGCGCGGCAGCCGCCCAGGCCCGAACCTTGCCCCAGAAAGCCGAGGACCAGGCCAAGCAAGCCCTCGACAGAGCGCGGGCCGCCGAACCCGCCATTTCAGCAGAGATGCAGGCGATCGCGGAGGAACTCAAAGCGACCCTGTCGGGCTTCCCGCAGTACGTGCTCAAAGGTCCCGGCCGCTACCGGGAAAAGCTGGCGTCCTTGATCGAGCGTTTCCCCGATAGGACGCCCGACGACCTCGTCCGCAAGATAAGTGACGCGATCCGCTACACCCTCACCTTCAGCGAGGATCGCTACGTCATGGGCATTGCGGAGGCTACTGCCGCATTGCAGCGGCGCGGATTCCATCGGGTCTATCAGCGTGCGACCTGGAGTGACCCAAGGGCGTACAAGGGCGTCAACACCGGTTGGCGCGCCCCCGACGGGCACCGGTTCGAGCTGCAGTTTCACACTCAGGGGAGCCTATCGGCAAAGGAGGCCACGCATGAGGTGTACGAGTACGATAAATATCTGGAAGCTGCGGACCGGATTACTTTAAGAGAAGCAGTGGGGGACGCCTTCGAAGGCGTCTTGTTACCGCCCGGTGCGAAACAAATCCCCACCCTGGAGGGAAACGACTGATCCATGGAAGAACAAGTGACGTACTACGGGTTGCTGCTCTCGGGCGACACCCGCGAACGCCCCGGCGGACTGGCGCGACGGCGGGTCCTTCCCGATGGGCAGATCGTGGAGGAGACCTTTCAGAAAGACCTGCGATGGCATAGGGACAACGTGGTCTGGGAATGGGAGCGAGGCGGGACCACCGAGCGACTCATCGAGATCACCCAGGCTGAGGCCGAGCGAGTTATGGAACGTTTCCGAGAGACCTTTGGTAGATAGCGGCGAGTCCCGGGCCAACTCGTTCGGCTGGTCGAAGTTCGCCGCGGCGCTGACGTCACACCCTGGCCGTACACCGGGTTGAACGACGCGACCACATCGCCGACGCCGGCCAACCTCGATGACTCAGCGGTCGGCCGGAATGGGGCCGGCCCAGGCCTTGCCCCGGCAGGTGGGATCGGGCAGGTTCGCCACGCCGGTGTCCGCCAGGTAGCGGTTGTATCCCGCGGCATAGCCGTCGACCATGCGGCGCAACTCGTCGCTTGGCCCCACCGGCGCAGGCCGGGCCAGCAGCCGTCGCACGACGCCCGAGTCCGCGACGCTCTTGTAGTAGACATCGCTGGCGAAGTTGGTGACCGGGCGGATCGGGTCGTCGGACATGGCCGTGGCGCCGAAGTACCGGGATCGCTCGCCCCGCAGCGTCACCAGCCACGAGGCCAGCACGCACAGGTTGTCCTGCGCGAAGGCGTAGCCGTACCCGATGATGAGGGACGAGTGCGCAGCCCACATCCAGCGGCTGGTGGTGGGGCGGGGCCGGGCGTCATCGGTTCGCGGGAGGGGGTCGCTGGAGGGTCGGCGGGTACGGGCGCCGGCCCAGCCGATGAGGGCGGGGTTGCCGGAGTACGCGGATAAATCTACATTGTAAAGGCGTCTGGCCGGGTTCAAGATCATTTACAATGGACTAAAGACTCCCTCCAAAGGACAGAGGCCGTCTGCCTGTCGATCATGACGATTGCGGGTGGCGTAGCGCTCCGGCGGAGGCCGCCATGAAGGCCGCGAGCAGGGCGGGAATCCCCAGGGCGGCGGGCAGGCCGATGAGTTCGGCGGCGCCGCCGATGATGGCGGGGCCGGCGACGAGCCCGGCGTAACCGACGGTGGCGACCTGGGCGATGGCCTGCCCGGCACGGGCCGGATCGTGGTTTCCCGCGGCGGAGAAGACCTGCGGGACGATGGTGGCCAGGCCCAGGCCGAACAGGGCGAATCCCACGAAGGCGACGAGGGTCTGGCCGATGAGCAGTGCGGTGCCGAGGCCGAGGGCGGCGACGAGCCCGGAGTAGCGGACCAGGCGCACCGGGCCGAACCGTTGGGCGAGGTGGTCTCCCGCGAAGCGGCCGATGGTCATGGCGGTGGAGAAGACGGCGAATCCGGCGGCGGCGACGGCCTGGGGGGCGCCGAGGTTCTGGAAGAGGTAGACGGCGGTCCAGTCGTTGGCGGCGCCCTCTCCGACGAGTCCGGCGAAGGCCACGACTCCCATGAGGATGATCCAGCTGGTCCATGGGGCGCGGCGTGGGGTGGTGGTGTGGGTGGCCGCCGGGGGTGGGGTGGCGGGGAGGAGGTGGCGCCGGGCGTACAGGGAGGCGAGGGCGAGGGGGATGCCGACGGCGGTGAGGGTGGCGGCGGCGCTGAGGTCGAGCCAGGCGAAGAGTCCGCCGATGCCTGCGCCGATGAGTCCGCCGATGCTGAACATACCGTGGAAGGAGGACATGATGGGGCGGCCGTAGGCGCGTTCGACTTCGACGCCGTGGGCGTTCATGGAGACGTCGAGGGAGGCGTTGACGAGGCCGAAGAGGAAGAGGGTGGCGATGAGGGCGGGGAGGGTGGTGGCGTAGCCGGGGGGGATGACGGTCAGTGAGGTGGCGATGGCGGCGGGGGTGAGGAGGCGGGCGCTGCCGAGGCGGTCGGTGAGGTGTCCGGCGAAGCGCATGCCGGTGATGAGTCCGATGGCGACGGCGAGGAGTCCGTAGCTGAGCTGGCCGTCGCTGAGGTTGAGTGTGTGTTTGACGGCGGGGATGCGGGCGGCCCAGGCTCCGGAGGCGGTGCCGAGAAGGATGAAGAAGTAGGAGACGGCTCGGCGGGCGTTGGTGGGGTGTTGGTGGGTGGTGGTCATGAGCGTCCCCGGGTGTGTTGGATCCGGGGGGTTATTCAATCATGGTGGGGTGTTGGTGGGTGGTGTGCGAGCTGGTGGTGTATGGGAGTTCTTGTCTGGTCACTTCTGCCGGTGGGCATCCTCGGTGGGCGAGAAGGCCGGTGACCTTGGCGGTTGGTGTGCGGTGCGCGTCCCCACGGCAGGTTTCGCTGGGGGGTGTCGGCGCACTGGTTTGCTGTGTCCCTTGCGCCGTAGACCTGTTGGGGTGGCTCGCCGTGTCGATGGGGTGGAGGGTGGTGGGGCGGTGTCTCGGTCGCGAAACCGCTGGCCACATCCGTGACGTGCGGGTCTTTCGCGATGATCGTGGCGGGGGTGGCGGCGGACGGGGAACAGGTACCAGGCGTTGATGGGGAGTGAGTGTGGCCATGGACAGGTCGTCGGCCGCTGACGGTGTCCCGGGGGAGTTGCGGCGGCGGCTCGGGCTGTTCGACGCGGTGGTGATCGGCCTGGGGGCGATGGTCGGGGCGGGGATCTTCGCCGCGCTCGGCCCGGCTGCGAAGGCCGCCGGATCCGGGCTGCCGGCCGGTCTGGCGGTTGCCGCGGTGGTGGCGTACTGCAACGCGATGTCCTCGGCGCGGTTGGCGGCCCGCTGTCCGACCTCGGGAGGTACCTATGTTTACGGCCGTGAGCGGCTGGGTGATTTTTGGGGCTATCTGGCCGGGTGGGGGTTCGTGGTCGGCAAGACCGCCTCGTGCGCGGCGATGGCCCTGACCGTCGGCTCCTATGTGTGGCCGGCTCAGGCGCATGCGGTGGCGGGGGGCGCCGTGGTGGCGCTGGTCGCGGGTGAACTATGTCGGAGTGCAGAAGGCCGCTTGGCTGAGCCGGGCGATCGTCGTCGTGGTGCTCGCGGTGCTCGCCGCGGTCGTGATCGTCTGTCTCACCTCGGCCTCGGCGGATACCGGGCGGCTGTACGTCACCGCGGGCGTCACCGCGGGTGGTGTGTTGCAGGCGGCGGGGCTGCTGTTCTTCGCTTTCGCCGGTTACGCCCGCATCGCCACCTTGGGTGAGGAGGTTCGTGATCCCGTGCGGACCATTCCGCTGGCCATTCCGCTGGCCCTCTTGATCACCTTTGTGGTGTACGCGGCGGTGGCGGTGGCCGCTCTGGCCGTGCTGGGTCCTGTGGGGTTGGGAGCGGCCACCGCTCCGCTGGCTGACGCGGTGCGGGCCGTGGGGCTGCCCGGGCTGGTTTCGGTGGTCCGGGTGGGGGCGGCGGTTGCGGCGGTGGGATCGCTGCTGGCTCTGATTCTGGGCGTTTCGCGCACCGTGCTGGCGATGGCCCGAGACCGGCATCTGCCGTTCGCGTTGGCGGCTGTGCATCCGCGCTTCAAGGCGCCCTATCGTGCGGAGGTCGCGGTCGGCATCGTGGTGGCGGTGCTCGCGGCGACAGCGGACATCCGCGCTGCGATCGGCTTCTCCTCCTTCGGCGTTCTCGCCTACTACGCGATCGCCAATGCCTCGGCCTGGACTCTCGCCGCGGGCGAGGGTCGCCCGCCCCGCGTCGTGCCTGTGGTGGGCCTGGCCGGCTGCGTGGTGCTGGCTTTGGCTCTGCCGGTTGTCTCGGTGCTCTGCGGTGCGGGGATGCTGGCGGTGGGGGTGGCCTGGTACGGCCTGCGGCGGATGATCACCGGCAGATGACAGGCCGGAAGGGGGCGGTCCCGTTCGCTGCCGGTGTGGGTGCCGGACGGGCCGGTGGCTCGTTCAGTGTACGGAGAAGCCGCCGTCGACGCAGATGGCCTGGCCGGTGATGTAGGCGCCGGCGTCGGAGGCGAGGAGGAGGGCGATGCCGGCGAAGTCGGCCGGGGTGGCGTTGCGGCCGGTCATGGAGCGGGCGGCGAGTGCTTCGACGCGGCCGGGGATGGCCTGGGCGGGTTCGGTGAGGGGGGTGAGGACGAAGCCGGGGATGATGGTGTTGGCGCAGACGCCGTGGGGGGACCAGGCTTCGGCCTGGGAGCGGGTGAGGCCGGTGATGGCGGCTTTGGAGATGCCGTAGGCGCCGCTGTCGCCGAAGGCCCGGTGGGATTGCTGGGAGCCGAGGTTGATGATGCGGCCCCAGCCGCGCCGGGCCATCCGCGGGCCGAAGTGCTGGCCGAGGAGGTAGGGGGCGGTGATGTTGACGGCCATGGTCTGGTGGTAGTCGTCGTCGGTGAGGTCGGCCATGGGGTGGCGGATGTTGTTGGCGGCGTTGTTGACCAGGATGTCGATGTCGCCGAATAGTGTGGGGGCCTGGTCGCGGACGCGGGTGATGTCGGCGGGGTCGGCGAGGTCGGCGCTGATGGCTGCGGCGCTGATGGCGTGGTCGTGGAGTTCGCCGAGGGTGCGGGTGAGCTGTTCGGTGCGGCGGGCGACGATGACGAGGGCCGCGCCGGCGTGGCCGAGGGTGTGGGCGATGGTGCGTCCGATGCCGGAGCTGCCGCCGGTGACGAGGGCGGTGCGGCCCGCGAGGGAGAAGAGGTCGTTGATGGGCGTGGTCACAGCGACAGAACCTATCATCCCACCTTTTCGTGTGGAGGATTCTGCAGGGCGGAGGCGGCCTGCTGGATCTTCTCCATGACGTCGGACAGGTCGCGCAGGGTGCCGGTGTCGAGGTGGTACAGGATGCGGCGGAAGTCGGCGAAGCCGGCGTCGGCGATCTGCTCGATCAGGGCCAGGCCGGCGGGGGTGAGCCCGACGCGCCGGACCCTGCGGTCGTGGGGGTCCTCGCGGCGATCGACGAGGCCGTGGGCGACGAGGCGGTCGACGATGCCGGTGACGGTGCCGAGGCCGACGCCGAGGTGGCCGGCGAGGTCCTGGCCGGAGGCGGAGTCCTGGCAGGACAGGAAGATGACGACCTTGAGCTGGCGCATGGTCAGGTTGGAGTCGAAGAGGGGTGAGGAGGGCCGGTGTTGGGCGAACAGTCGTCCCAGGTCGCGCTGGATGGCACCGATCTGGTCGATCAGTCGTTCGCGGTTGTCGTTCACGCTCACCTCTCGCTTCCTGAGAAGGTTATCAGGAACGGTAAGCTTCCTTAAATATTCGCATAAGGCGAAGTGTTAGTCTGGGGCGAATCTTGTTGTGACATCCATTGAGGAGTCCCGCCCCCATGACCTCCTTGGCCAGGTTGAGCCTCGCCAACCGTAGCCTCGTCATACTGATCGCGCTGGTGCTCAGCGCGTTCGGTGTCTTTGCGATCCCGTCATTGAAGCAACAACTGCTGCCCTCGCTCTCGTTCCCGGGGGCGTTCGTGGTGGCCCCTTACCTGGGCGCCTCTCCCGAGATCGTCGAGGAACAGGTCACCGAGCCGATCGAGAACAGCTTCCAGGGGCTGGAGGGTGTCACGAAGGTGACCTCGACGTCCCGGGAGGGGATGGCGCAGATCCAGGTGGCGTTCGAGTACGGCACCGACATCGACGCCGCGGTCTCGAAGATGCAGCAGGCGGTGTCGCGGATCAAGACGCAGCTGCCTGCGGAGGTCGACCCGCAGGTGCTGACGGGCGGGACCGACGACATTCCGGTGGTGCAGCTGGCGGTGGGCGACGGTGGCGACCAGCGGGTCATGGCCGAGCGGCTGCAGCGGCTGGTGGTGCCGGAGCTGCAGGGTATCGAGGGAGTGCGCGAGGCGACGGTGACGGGCACCCGCGACGAGGTGGTGACGATCACCCCGGACCTCGGGAAACTGGCGCTACTGGGCCTGGCGCCCACGGCGGTGGCCGATCTGCTGCGTGCCAACGGGCAGTCGATTCCCGCGGGCAGCCTGACCGAGGACAAGACGTCGCTGACGGTGCAGGTCGGCACGCGGGTCTCGACTCTGCAGGAGCTGAAGGACCTCTACCTGACCCCCGCGGTGCCGGCGCAGGCACCCGCGCAGGCACCCGCGCAGGCGCAGGCGCGGCCGGGAGGCGCCCAGCAGGGCCCGCAGGCTCAGGCTCAGCGCCCGGCGCCGGCCCCCAGGCCGGTGCGGCTGGGCGAGGTGGCCACGGTGGAGCGGTCGCTGGCCGAGGGCACCTCGCTGACGCGCACCAACGGGCAGCCGAGCCTGGGCGTGGTGGTGACGATGAAGCCGGACGGCAACGCGGTGACGATCTCGCACGCGGTGCGCGAGAAGATACCCGGTTTCGTGCGGGCGATCGGTGACTCCTCTCAGGTGACGGTGGTCTTCGACCAGGCGCCGTACGTGGAGCGGTCGATCCATGACCTGACGACCGAGGGGTTGCTGGGGCTGGCGTTCGCGGTGCTGGTCATCTTGGTCTTCCTGCTGTCGGTGCGCTCGACGCTGGTGACGGCGGCCTCCATCCCGCTGTCGGTGATCATCGCGCTGATCGCACTGTGGGTGGGTGACTACTCGCTGAACATGCTGACACTGGGTGCGCTGACGATCGCGGTGGGCCGGGTGGTCGACGACTCGATCGTGGTGCTGGAGAACATCAAGCGCCACCTCGGCTATGGCGAGGCCAAGCGCAAGGCGGTGCTGGAGGGGGTACGCGAGGTCAGCGGCGCGGTGACGGCCTCAACCCTGACGACCGTCGCGGTGTTCGTGCCGATCGCGGTGGTGGGCGGCATGGTGGGGCAGCTGTTCGCACCGTTCGCGATCACGGTGAGCGTGGCGCTGCTGGCGTCGCTGCTGGTGTCGCTGACCGTGGTGCCGGTGCTGGCCTACTGGTTCCTGAAGGCGCCGGTGCTCTCGCCCGAGCAGGCGCGGGCGGTGCGCGAGGAGGCCGAGGCCAAGGAACTGCGCAGCCCGTTGCAGCGGGCGTACCTGCCGGTGCTGCGTTTCGCCACCCGGCGGCGGCTGGTGACGCTGCTGGTGGGCGTGGTGGTGTTCGCCGCGACGATGGGGCTGGCCGGCCGGCTGGAGACCAACTTCATCGACTCCTCGGGGCAGGACACGGTCTCGATCAGCCAGCGGATGCCCTCGGGCACGGACCTGGCGACGACGGACGCCGCGGCCAAGAAGGTCGAGGAGGTTCTGACGTCGCTGGATGCGGTACGCGACTACCAGGTGAACGTGGGTGCCGGCGGCGGGTTCGAGGGCGCGATCGGCGGCGGTGGCGGCGGAGACCGGGCCTCCTACTCGGTGACGATCAAGGAGGGCGCCGACGCCGAGGCGTTGCAGGAGACGCTACGCGAGCGGCTGAAGGGACTCTCGGACGTCGGGGAGGTCACCGTGGGCGGCTCTCAGGGCGGCCCCGGTGGCGGCTCGACCGACCAGCTGCAGGTGATCGTGCAGGCGCCGGATGTGGCGACGCTGCGTACGGCGACCGAGACGGTGCGCGCGGCGATGGCGGACCTGGGCGGGCTGCGGGACGTGGGCTCGAACCTGGAGGCCGGCGCCCAGCGCATCGAGGTGCGGGTCGACCGGGAGAAGGCCGCGGCCAGGGGGCTGACCGAGACGCAGATCGGGCAGCTGGTCGCGCAGCGGTTCCGCGGGATGTCCCTGGGTGAGCTGACGCTGGACGGGCGCGCCGGTACGGTGGTGCTGCGGGCCGGTGAGGTGCCCGAGGACCTCAAGGCGGTGCGTGCGCTGACGCTGCCGACGGCGGCGGGCATGGTCAGGCTGTCGCAGGTGGCCGAGGTCGCCAAGGTCGACGGTCCCACGCAGGTGACCCGGATCGACGGTGCGCGCAGTGCGACGGTGTCGGGCACGGCCGTCGGCAGCGACCTGGGCGCTGTGACCACCGAGCTGACCGCGAAGCTGGACAAGCTGACGATGCCTGCGGGGGCGAGCTTCACCGTGGGCGGGGTCAGCGCCGACCAGGCCGAGGCGTTCGGGCAGCTGGGGCTGGCGATGCTCGCGGCGATCGCGATCGTCTTCATGATCATGGTGGCGACGTTCCGGAGCTTCGTGCAGCCGCTGATCCTGCTGGTGTCGGTGCCGTTCGCGGCGACCGGCGCGATCGGGCTGCTGCTGGCCACGGGCACGCCGCTGGGCGTGCCGGCCCTGATCGGCATGCTGATGCTGATCGGCATCGTGGTGACCAACGCGATCGTGCTGATCGACCTGATCAACCAGTACCGCGAGCAGGGCATGGGCATCGTGGAGGCGGTGATCGAGGGGGGCCGGCGACGGCTGCGGCCGATCCTGATGACCGCGGTGGCGACGATCTTCGCGTTGATTCCGATGGCACTGGGACTGACCGGTTCGGGCGGGTTCATCTCCCAGCCGCTGGCGATCGTGGTGATCGGCGGGCTGCTGTCGTCGACGTTGTTGACGCTGGTGCTGGTGCCGACCCTGTACGTGATGGTGGAGCGGCTCAAGGAGCGGCTGCGGCGTACCCCCAAGGAAGGGAGCCCGCGGCCGGATCTGAAGGTCTACGACAAGGACGAGCTGGCGCCGGCCAGGCAGTAAGTCCTGGGGTAGGTTCCGGGGCAAGCCCGGTGAGCCGGTCATCACGCGGTACCTACCGCGCGATGACCGGCTTTTCCGTTCCTGACCCGCCCGCCCCGCCCGGCTCGAACCCCTGGGCGGGGCGGGCCGGGCGGGCGGAATATACTGACGCAACGTGACTGCCAAGCCGCGTATCCCCAATGTCCTTGCCGCCCGCTACGCCTCACCGCAGCTGGCCCGCCTGTGGTCTTCTGAGTACAAGGTGGTGGCCGAGCGGCGCCTGTGGCTGGCCGTGCTGGCCGCGCAGGCACGGCTGGGGGTGGATGTCCCGCCCGAGGCGGTGGGCGACTACGAGAAGGTCGTCGAGCACGTCGACCTGGAGTCGATCGCCGCCCGCGAGCGGGTCACCCGCCATGACGTCAAGGCCCGCATCGAGGAGTTCAACGCGCTGGCCGGGCACGAGCAGGTGCACAAGGGCATGACGTCCAGGGACCTGACCGAGAACGTCGAGCAACTGCAGATCCGCGACAGCCTGGTGCTGGTGCGAGACCGGTGCGTGGCGCTGCTGGCGGGACTGGCGGCGCTGGCGGCCGAGCACTCACCGCTGGTGATGGCCGGGCGCTCGCACAACGTGGCCGCGCAGTCCACGACGCTGGGCAAGCGTTTCGCCTCGGCCGCCGACGAGCTGCTGGTGGCGTTCGCCCGGCTGGAGGAGTTGATCGGCCGCTACCCGCTGCGCGGCGTCAAGGGGCCGGTCGGCACCGCCCAGGACATGCTGGACCTGCTGGGCGGGGACGCGGCCAAGCTGGCCGCGCTGGAGGACGAGGTGGCCGCGCACCTGGGGTTCGCCCACCGGCTGACCAGCGTGGGACAGGTGTATCCGCGCTCGCTGGACTACGAGGCGCTCACCGCGCTGGTGCAGCTGGCCGCGGCGCCCTCTTCGCTGGCCAAGACGATCCGGCTGATGGCCGGGCACGAGCTGGTCACCGAGGGGTTCGCCCAGGGGCAGGTCGGTTCTTCGGCGATGCCGCACAAGATGAACACCCGCTCGTGTGAGCGGGTCAACGGGCTGACGGTGATCCTGCGCGGGTATGCGTCGATGGCCGGGGAACTGGCGGGCGACCAGTGGAACGAGGGCGACGTCTCGTGTTCGGTGGTGCGCCGGGTGGCGCTGCCGGACGCGTTCTTCGCGTTCGACGGGCTGGTGGAGACCATGTTGACGGTGCTGGGGGAGTTCGGCGCCTTCCCCGCGGTGATCGCCGCCGAACTGGAGCGCTACCTGCCGTTCCTGTCCACCACGAAGATGCTGATGGCCGCGGTGCGGGCCGGGCTGGGCCGCGAGAGCGCCCATGAGTTGATCAAGGAGCACGCGGTGGCCTCGGCGCTGGCCATGCGCGAGGGCGCCGGCGGCAACGAACTGCTCGCCCGCCTGGCGGCCGACGAGCGCTTCCCGCTGGACCGGGCGGCGCTGGAGGGCCTGCTGGGCGAGCCGATCTCCTTCACCGGCGCGGCCACCTCCCAGGTGGCGGCGGTCGTGGCCCGCGTGGAGGAGGTCGTGACCCGCTACCCGCAGGCGGCCGCCTACCGGCCCGGGGCGATCCTCTGAGCCGCGCGCCGAGGGTGCTGCGCGAGGTGGCCGAGGTGGCCGCCGCCTGCGCCGGCGACCCGCTCGTGCTGTGGGGTGCCCAGGGGATGGTGCAGGGCGTGCGGGCCTGGGCGCTGGGGGAGGCGGTCGCGGTGGCCTGTCCCGATCTCAACCGCCGCGACCGCCTGACGGTGTGCGGCGAGCCCGAGCAGGTGGCCGCGCTGGTGGAGTGGGTGCTGGGGCGGGTCGGCCCCTCCTACCGGGTGGTGGGCACCCGGGCACTGGTAGGGCAGGTGGTCGCCCGCTCATCGAGGCTGCGCCTGCTGGGCACCTTCGAGTGGATGGACACCCGCCGGCTCAGCCCCGTTCTCAACGCGGGACCGGGGCGGGCGCGGTGGCTGGCCCCGAAGGAGGAGGGCGAGGTGAGCGCCCTGCTCGCGGCCGCGGCGCCCTCCTCGTGGGCGGCGCCAGGGGTGGCCGGCGTACGCCGCTGGGCGGGTGTGCGCGACGAGGACGGCGACCTGGTCGCGGTGGCCGCCGACGCCTGGTCCTGCCCGCAGGTGGGCTTCGTCGCCGGGGTCGCCACCGCCGCGCGCCGCCGCGGCGCCGGGTACGGCGAGGCGGTGTGCCGCCTGGCGCTGGGCGACCTGCTTACCTCGCACGGCCGCGCCGCGCTGATGGTCGACACCGCCAACCACACCGCGCTCGCCCTGTACGGGCGGCTGGGCCTGCGCCTTCGCCCGCTGGCCGCCGCGGCCCTGGGCGGTGCCTGGGACGGCGCCTGAACCCGATCCCCGGGCAGGGGCGGGAAAACCTGGTGCGGGCCGAGGTCTGGGCAGGCAGAGTGGACGAAATGATGTCTGGTTTCATACCTGGTCTGGAGCTTTCTCGTACTTTCTACATCCAGGTCGTGCGGCCGATCGTGGCCGAGGTGCCGCACAGTGCCGCGCTGATCGGCGCCGGTTCCGAGGTGTTGGCGTTCGACACCGAACGCTCCACCGACCATGACTGGGGTCCCCGGGTGGTCCTCTTCGTCGAGGAGCACCGGATCGAGCAGGTCCGCCGCGCCGTCACCGGCGGGCTGCCGGAGGTTTTCCGCGGCTATCCCACCGCCGTGACCGGTGCCGGTGGGCACGGTGTGCAGGTCGGTGAGGCGGCGGCCTGGTTCACCGGGCGGCTCGGCTTCGACCCGCTGCGGGGGGTGAGCATGCTGGACTGGCTGTCGACCCCCTGGCAGAAACTGGCGGAGGTCACCTGCGGGGAGGTCTTCCACGACGGCCTGGATGTCCTGGAACGCGTCCGTGCCGCGCTGCGCTGGTACCCGCCGGATCTGGAGCGCTACGTGCTGGCCGGGCAGTGGAGGCGCCTGGCTCAGCAGGAGGCCTTCCCCGGGCGGTGCGGGGAGGTCGGCGACGACCTGGGCTCGGCGCTGGTCACCGCCGATCTGGCCCGCGATCTGATGCGCCTGGTGCTGCTGCTGCGCCGCCGCTACCCGCCGTACGCCAAATGGCTGGGCAGCGCCTTTGCGCGCCTGTCGGGTACGGCCGAGCCGGCAGAGGCCCTGTCGGCGGCGGTGTCGGCCACCGGGTGGCACGAGCGCGAGGAGCACCTGGGGGCGGTCTACCGGCGGGTGGCGGCCCTGCACAACCGGATGGGGGTGGGCCCGGCGCTGGAGGGGAGCCTGCGGGCGTATCACCGGCGGCCCTTCCAGGTCATCGACGCCGGCCGGTTCGCCGACGCCCTCAGCGGCGCCATCACCGACGCCCGGGTGCGGGCGCTGCCTGCGGTGGGGGCGATCGACCAGTTCGGCGACTGCGTCGACCTGCTGGCCGATCCGCGGCGCTGCCGGGCGGCCACCCGCGCCATCCTGGACCTGTGAGGTCAGGCGGGAGGGGTCAGACGGTGGCCGGTTCGCGGCGGGCGAACATCCGCCGCTCGAACCACAGCGTGGCCAGTGGCGGCACCGCGCACACCAGGCCGACGAGGAGTGTGCCCAGGCTCCAGCGGGCCTGGCGGGCGGCGACCAGCAGCGCGACCAGGTAGAGCACGAACAGGGCGCCGTGCACCGGCCCGAAGATCTTCACCCCGAGATCACCGGTGGCGGCCACGTACTTGAAGTACATGCCGATGAGCAACCCCGTCCACGAACACGCCTCGGCGAACGCCACGTAACGGAACAGACGCAGGGTGAGCGGCAGAGTCGGCACAGCGAAGTACACCTCTCCCAAAAAGGGTGATCCGGAAAGGGGATATCCGGGCGGATCGGACAACGGTCTTCAGCCTAGGGGGGCGCAGGGCCGGTCGGTGCGCCGGGGGAGCACAGGCGTCGCCGAAAGCGCCCGGAACACCACGGCCCTTGACCTCAACTTAAGTTCAGCTTTTAGGGTCGTGCCGTGACCGCACCGGTGCTCTCACCCCAAGAGCGCAGGAAACGCGGGAAACCAGGAACCCGGGAACCCAGGAAACATGGTGGTGTGTGATGAGCATGGAAATGGCCGCCTGGCATTCGCTGTACGGCGCGATGAACGCCCAGCGCGACCGGCGGCCGTTCTCGGCCGCCACGTTGCGGCGCATCGCCGCCTTCGCCCGCCCGCACCGCGCCCTGCTGGCCTGGTTCCTGCTGCTGAGCGTCGTCTCGGCGGTGCTGGCGGTGGCCACCCCGGTGCTGGCCGGGCAGGTGATCGACGCGATCGTCACCGGCGCCGCGGTGGGCGTCGTGACAGGACTCGCCGGGCTGATCGCGGTGATCGCGCTGGCCGAGGCGGCGCTGGGCCTGGTGACCAGATGGATGTCGGCGAACATCGGCGAGGGACTGATCCTGCGGCTGCGCGGCGCCGTCTTCGACCACGTGCAGCGCATGCCGGTCGCCTTCTTCACCCGCACCCGCACCGGCGCACTGGTCAGCCGGTTGAACAGCGACGTCATCGGCGCCCAGCGCGCCTTCAGCGACACCCTGTCGGGGGTCGTGGGCAACCTGGTCACCCTCACCCTGACCCTGGCGGTGATGATCGGCATCTCCTGGCAGCTGACCGCGCTGGCACTGGTGCTGCTGCCGGTGTTCGTGCTGCCGGCCCGGCGCGTCGGCGCCCGGCTGGCACGGCTGGAACGCGAGGCCGCCGACCACAACGCGGCGATGAGCACGCAGATGACCGAGCGCTTCTCCGCGCCCGGCGCCACCTTGGTCAAGCTGTTCGGCCGCCCCGAGAGGGAGTCGGCCGAGTTCCTGGCACGGGCACGGCGGGTACGTGACATCGGGGTACGCACCGCGATGGTGCGCTCGGTGTTCGTCACCGCCCTCACCCTGGTCTCGGCGCTGGCACTGGCCCTGGTGTACGGCCTGGGCGGCTTCTACGCGCTGAGCCGGCAGCTGGAGCCGGGCGCGGTGGTGGCGCTGGCATTGCTGCTGACCCGCCTGTACGCGCCGCTGACGGCGCTGGCCGGCGCCCGGGTGGAGGTGATGAGCGCCCTGGTCAGCTTCGAGCGGGTCTTCGAGATCCTCGACCTGAAACCCCTCATCACCGACAGGCCGGACGCCAAGGCGGTGCCCGAGGGGCCGGTGAGCGTGGAGTTCGACCAGGTCGGTTTCGCCTACCCGTCGGCCGAGAAGGTGTCGCTGGCCTCGCTGGAGGAGGTCGCCGCCCTGGACGCGCGCGGCGGCGAGGCGGTGCTGCACGAGGTGTCCTTCCGCGCCGAGGCCGGGCAGCTGGTCGCGCTGGTGGGATCCTCCGGAGCCGGCAAGTCGACCATCGCGCAGCTGCTGGCCCGCCTGTACGACGTCGACAGCGGCGCGGTACGGCTGTCGGGGGTGGACGTGCGCGAGCTGTCGGCGGCCTCGATCCGCCGGACACTGGGCATGGTGACCCAGGACGGGCACCTGTTTCACGACTCGATCCGGGCCAACCTGCTGCTGGCCCGGCCGGACGCCGCACCCGAGGAACTGTGGGATGTGCTGCGGCGCGCCCGGCTGGCCGACCTGGTCGCGGCGCTGCCCGAAGGCCTGGACACCGTGGTCGGCGAGCGCGGCTACCGCCTCTCCGGCGGTGAGCGCCAGCGGCTGACCATCGCCAGGCTGCTGCTGGCCCGGCCGCGGCTGGTGGTGCTGGACGAGGCCACCGCGCACCTGGACTCCACCTCCGAGGCCGCGGTGCAAGAGGCCCTGGCCGAGGCGCTGGCCGGGCGGACCGCACTGGTCATCGCCCACCGGCTGTCGACGGTCCGCACCGCGGACCTGATCCTGGTCGTCGAGAACGGGCGCGTCGCCGAGCGCGGCACGCACACCGAACTGCTGGCCGCCGGCGGCCGCTACGCGCAGCTGTATCGCACCCAGTTCGACCAGCGGACCGCCTCCCTCGAAGACCTGGAAGACGGGCTCGGGGAGTTCTCCGCCGTACCCGCCCGCTGAGCCTCGCCTGCGCCACGCCGGGCAGGGCGCCGGGCAGGGGCAGGCCGGCGGCGAGGTCACGTCGATGACGGCCTTGCCGGTCAACCGAAGGCGACCCCGGCGGACTCTCCCGCTCGCCACGGCAACCGGTGGGGGAGCCGCCGGCCTGCCCTGAGGGCCCGCCCGGCCCCGCCGACATCGATCAGACATCGACGCCGTACGCCCGCGCCCTCAGGGCAGGGTCAGCACGCGCGGCCCGTCGGCGGTGACGGCCACCGTGTGCTCCACGTGCGCGGCCCGGCTGCCGTCGACGCTGGACAGCGCCCAGCCGTCGGGGGCGGTCAGGTAGCCGTCACCGCCCCCGGCGACGAACATCGGCTCGATCGCGAGCACCAGGCCGGGCCGCAGCACCAGACCCCGCCCGGCACGTCCCCGGTTGGGCACGTGCGGGTCCTCGTGCATGGCCCGGCCGATGCCGTGACCGCCGAAGTCCTCGGGGATGCCGTACCCGGCCGCCCGCCCCGCCGCGTGCACCGCGTGGCCGATGTCACCCAGGCGCCCGCCCGGCACGCACGCGGCGATCGCGGCCCCCAGCGCGGCACCGGTCACCGCGATCAACTCCAGGTCACCGGGACGGGGCGGGCCGACGACGAAGCTGATCGCCGCATCCCCGGCCCACCCGTCCAGGTAGACACCGCAGTCGACGCTCAGCAGGTCACCGGGGCGCAGCCGGTAGCCGCCGGGGATGCCGTGCACGATCACGTCGTTGACCGAGGCGCAGATCACCGCGGGAAACGGAGTCGGCGCGAAACCGGGCTTGTAGCCCAGGAACGCCGACTTGGCTCCCGCGCCGGAGATGACGGCCGCGGCCACCTCGTCCAGCTCCAGCAGGCTGACACCCACCCGCGCGTGCTCGCGCACCGCCTCCAGCGCCAGCGCCACCACCCGGCCGGCCTCGCGCATCGCGTCCAGCTCGGCCACGGTCTTGATCTCCACCATGCGTCACGCTCCTGCATCCCCCAACACCTGTAGCGGTATTATTATCACGCTTGCTAGGATCATGCGCATGGTGCGACCCCCGCTGACCGAACTTGACCGCGAACGAGGCCACCGCCTGGGCACGCTCCTGCGCCAGGCACGCGGCACCCGCAGCATGACCGAGGTCGCCGCCGCCGCGGGCCTGTCCGCCGAAACCCTCCGCAAGATCGAGACAGGCCGCATCCCCACCCCGGCCTTCTTCACCATCGCCGCGCTCGCCACCGCCCTCGAGGTCTCCCTGGACGTCCTGGCCGAGGTGTGCGCCGGCGAACGCGCCGCCTGACCCCGCCACCACCGGCGGCAACGGAAAACAACCCCGCCCGGCGCCGGCTATGCCGACGCCGCGGGCCCGGACCTTTGCACCCCCTCGGCGGAGATCGATCCCGACGCACCCGTGCCGCGGACGGCCGGGCCGCGCAGCAACGGATGCGAGCGCATCGCCACCTCCAGCTCCCCGGGCAGCTCATCGCGGTAACGCCCCAGCGTCGCCAGATCACTGTGTCCCAGAACCCGCCGCACCGCGTCCATGTCCACCGCGTCGGCCAGCAGATGAGTGGCCGTGGTGTGCCGCAACCCGTGCGGCGTCACCGAACGACGCCGATCGGGATCCACCCCCCGCTGCACCCGGTCGATCACCGCCTGCACGTCCCCGCGCGCCAGACGCCGGCCCCGCCACGACAGCAGCAACGCCTTGTCGGGGGAGGCGATCCGCCCCCGCGCCAGATAGGCCTCCAGCACCAGCGCCACATCACCGGGCAACGGCACGTCCCGCGTCTTACCGCCCTTACCGAAGATCCGCCAGTAACGCACCCCGTCGTTGGTGTAGAAGTCCTCCACATTGGCCCGCACCAGCTCCGAGACCCGCGGCCCCATCGTCGACAGCATCAGCACGATCAGCCCGTCGCGCAACTCGGTGTTCTGATCACGACGACGCCTGCGCCCCGAGCCCGCCGCCTCCTTCGCCGCCACCCCCTGAGGCCCGCCGCCCAGGTCACGCGCCGCACCGATCAGCCCCTGCGCCTGCTCACGGGTCAGTGCACGCCGCTCCGGCCGCAGCCCCCCGCGCTCCTTGGCCGTGACCGTCGCCATCGCCATCGGATTGACCTGCACCCACCCGACCAGCACCGCGTGCTTGAACAACGCCGACACCGACCGCCGAAACCGCGCCTGGGAGGAGGCGGACTGCAACGCCCCCGAGACGGCCTCCGGCTGCGAGCGCCGCCGCCCGTCCGGCTTGCGCGCGAAGGCCAGCAGAACGGCATCCACCTCCTCACCCGTCAGATCATCCAAAACCACCTCCTCGCCCACCAACTGCACAAAGGTGGTTACATCACGCGCGTACACCTCCGCCGTCGACATCGACAACGCACCGGTCAGGGTCCTGGCCCGCACCAGCTCCACATAACGGTCGGCGCACTCACCCACACTGAGACGATTCAGATCAGCCGGCCGCATGATCCCGACGACACCCCTTTCGCGCCCGGACCGCCCTGAAACGGCCACTCACCTCGCACCGGCACCGGTAGGGACGAGGCCGCGAAACGGCGACGCGGAAAACCACCGCCCCGCGCACGCCCGTCCTGCCCACCAGATCACCGATCATGTCCATCCCCCACGGTAAACGAATGCCCGCGCCCGGGCCGCCCCTCAAAGAAGACCGGGCCCGGCATCGACCACGCGGCCTTTCGCCGAGCGCCCGCAGCGCGTCCGCAGCAGGGATCGGGCCAGGAGCCCGAATGGTCACCGGAGGAATCGGGGGAGCGGAGCCTTGAGCCGTCTCGCCACCTTCCCTCGCCCGCTATGGCCAGTTGACCGGGATGCGCGGACACAACCGCCGATAGGGCTGCGCGTCACGGGCGATGATGCGCCAGTCGGTGACATTGCCGATCGCGGTGACCCGCGTGGAGGCCGAGTGGGCGGTGTGGGCGGCGGCAAGGGAGACGGCCTCGCGCTCGGCCGCCATGCCGCCGATGATGAGGGCATCGTCGGCGTCGAGCACGTCAACGTGCTGGGCGATCATGTAGAGAAGGCCGTGCAGACGCTCGCGAGCCGGAACGGTGAGCGCCTGGCGGGAGGCCTCGGCGGCCGCGACGGCGGACACGACAATCGGGTACCCGCGACGGACGGCCTCGCCGATGATCACTTCAATCTCGATGTCCTTGCTCAGCCAGTCGTTGAGGGCCGAGTGGTCCAGGACGAGGCCGGTGTCGAAGAACCTCACAGACGGTGGCTCTCCTCGATCCGGTCGAACATGGTGCGGACACGGGCGAGGACGTCGCCGGGGGAGTCGTCGAGGTCGTGGCCGACGAGTTGCCGCCAGGCGGTCATGCGGCGGTCACGCTGGAGTTTCTCGGTGACGGCTTCGCCGATATAGGCGGATACGGTGACGCCGTACTCGTCAGCGGCCTCTTTGAGCTGGTCCGCCTGCTCCTTGGTGTGGGAGAAGCTGGTCCGCTTATCCTTAATGTGCATACGTTCACTCTATAGAGTGCATACCTCTGGTGTCAGGCGCGAACCGCCGTCTCCTCCGGGCAAGGGGAGGGGAAAAATCCGTACAGCCGCCAGGATGGTGACACCACGCGCCGGAGGCGGGCCTGCGGGTTCATCGCACGCCGTGGCCACGGCGGGGGAGCGGCCGCGCACGGATGTCGTTCACCACGCGTCCCCGTGATGAGAGCCGCCAGATCGGTTCACCATTCCGGGAAGCCCGCCAGTTCGTTCGCAGCCGTCTCCAGCACCACATCGACGCCGTTTTCAACCATGTTCCGATAAGCCGAATCACCTGCCGCCCCAGGTCGTCTCATCGAATCCGGGCCATCGACGGTGTTTGCTCAGAAGGTGCCTCTGATCCCCTCCGCAGCTCTGGCGGTCGCAGCAACGTGCTCGTCGGCGGTCATGCCGAGGTTGGGGGAGTGCCGGTTGAGGTCATGTTGGTCGTCAGCCCACTGCTGGTAGTCCCGCCGAACGGTGAGCTCGTCGGAGTCGACAATGCGGGCGATATCGGCCCAGGTGACCCCGGCCAGCAACGCGTGGTGGACGTTGGCGGGATGGCGCACGGTGCGTGCGATGCACTCCGCCAGCGCCAGCAACTCGATGTGCTCGGCCACGGTGAGCGCAGGACGGTCATCGGCTCCATGCCGGGCGGGATCATAGATTCCTCGGGCCACCAGCTCAATCCGGGCGCGAGCCGACGCGTGCTTGGCGGCCAACTCGTTGTAGCGCTCCAGCTGCTGACTGACGGGCATGTCGTAGCGAGCGTCGCGCCAGGTCGCGATGTGCTCAGGCATGGTCATGACGACTTCTCCAGGACGGTCGGGTTCGGCTTCAAGGGATCCCGATAGGTAGTCCGGCCCGGGACCCAAGAGCGCTTGTGAAGATCGCGAGTCGGCAGGCCACCGCCGCCACTGACCGCGCCCGAAACAATGTCCAACCTTCCCCGTGCCGAGGAGAGGCTCGACGAAGCCGCCGACCAGGGCCGTAGCGAACCGGGGCAGAATACGACGCAACACGGACGCGTGGTCATCCCAGTCAGGAGCCTCCCAGGTGTCTGGTGAAGGTCACTCGTCTCCGCCGGCCTCGGCCAAGGCCGCGCGGAGACGTTCAGCGAGATCGAAGGCCCGCTGTGCCGACCAGGGGATCACACCGTTCTCGGTCATCAGGGCATGATACTGCTGCTCCGCGTAAGGAGTTCCGGGCGGCAGCGGGGCGATGTGCCAGTGAAGGTGGCTGTTGCCCTGCTGACTGCCCAGCGAAAGCAGATAGGTGCGCTCGGAGGGAACAACCGCCTCAACAACCAGAGCGATCCGGCGAACCGTCCGCATCAACTGTAGATATGCCTCCTCCTTGAGGTCACGGACCACGTGCTCGACATGTGCCTTAGGAGCCACCAGGACCTTGCCGGGCATCGTGGGGTAGCGGTCCAGGAAGGCGATGTGGTGCTCATCCTCGAAGACGATCTGTTCAAAGTCGTAACCGGGGGCGCCCGCCAGAATGGCGCAGATGAAACAAGGACCGCTCTTGGCCCGCTGAACGTAACCGGCGAGATCGAACGCTTCTTTCCGCTCGACTTCTGGAGCCAGGACGGGCAAGTCCTCATCGGAGGAACACAGACTCATGATCGCCACCATAGGCCAGGGCAGGACTGGATCAAGGGGAACGCAGCCATAGTGATCATCTTGAAGCGGCCGGCGATCTGCCGGCCCCGGGTTACGGAGAACAGACCCTATCCGGGACGACGGCGTCGACCTGTCCGGTAAGGGCGAACACGGTGGTCCGCGCAACACGCGAGGCCGGACCTCCCTGAGGGACGGGACCCGGCTGACCTGGCGCGTCCCCCTCACCTGACGACCGGCGCTGCACCGGTAAGAACCCGCAAGGCCCCGGACCTCCGCACGCGTCAACACTCTCCGGCCCCGGCCGGTGACCACCTCGGAGCCGGAAGGGTCGCTGGCGGCCGAGCGGGACAGCGCGCGGTCGAGGGCGAGCTTTAGGGCTTCGTCGCCTCGGTTGAGCGCGGCGGTGAGGATCTCGGTCT